>NZ_JBJLJL010000011.1:0-12833 GCF_045559935.1 Parasynechococcus sp. | reverse complement strand
TTTGGGATATCGCGGCCATCAGGGGTGGATGTGAAAAAATCATCCGCACTACCAGAGGCCTCAACAGACACAGCTTGTCCATTCAGCATCAAGGTGTGGTGATCGTCATAGGCGAACCAAGACGCCTGCACGGCATCCGCATCAACACCAGTGATCGAAGCGGCAAAGAATGCACCCTCATCACCGGACGTGTCCCATGACGTTCCATTCAGCTGATCATCAACAGCATGACCAATCTCTTGAAGCAACGTGATCACACGTTCTTGATCCGTTGCCTGATCAAACCAGGTTTCATTGATCAGAACTGTGGAGGTGCCTGAAGGATGCTGACTGGCATAGGCGCCAACGAGACCCGGCATCGAAGACCGGGGGGTCAGCACAACGTCAAGGGGGCTCAGCCCAGTGCCAGAGGCAAGATCAAGCTGCAGCTGATCAACTAAGGCTTGCTGATCACTCGTGAATGACTGATCAGCATCCAAAGAAAAGAATATCTTGCCAATGAGTCTCTCAAAATCACTTTCTGCCGAGCGCTGACGTAGCCAAGACCAAACATATGCCGTCAGCTCTGTAAGCTGGTCTTGAAGGGGACTTGAACGATCGGCAACAACTTTTAAATTGGAAGCAATATTAGATTGCAAAGCAGGCTGACTCTGCGTTTCCGAACTTCCGGCATTTCCACTCTGGTTTTGTCCGGATGACGCAGAACTCATGGGGCCCGAAACTTAACCCAGCACCAACGAATTTTACTGGAAATTTCTTGGGCAAAGATTAAGTTGTGCTATTGAAAATCTGCATAAAAAAAGGAGGGGGCCGAAGCCCCTCCTGCCTCAATCGATCTTGCGATGCGATTACTGAGCGAAGGCCTGCATGAAGGCAGACGCGGTGCGCTGGTTGTTCTGAGTCGCGAAGGAGTTGGTGGACAACGTCGCGGTAGCAGAACCGTTGGCGGTTGCAGAGGAATTGGTCTGCGTGCCGGTGCTCTTGAACGCTTCCAGACGATCCAGGTTCACAGTGAAGCTGGAGGCCTCATCGGCGTTCACACTGGCGATGGCACCGAGGCCTTCAATGGCAACCTCGCTGTCACTCTGGGTGTTGGTCTGACCGACCGACTGCTGATAGCCAGCCTCGTAGGCTGCGTTGAAGGCAGCTTTCCAGGACTCACTGTTGGTGTTGGCCTGAGTTGCAGTAGCAGCAGCCAGAGCGGAATCGATGATGGAGGACAGTTGTCCTTCCTGACCGATCGACGTAATCGAGTCCTCAGTGGACTTGAAGTCACCTTTGATGATTCCAGTCGCGGACGACTCGGTCGCCGTTGAGGAACTGTTGGTGATGACGTTGTTGTAAGAAGAGCTATAAGCGGAGTTGTAGTTCTCGTTGTACGAGGTGGTGTAAGCGTTCTTGAACTGATTAAAGCTCTTCTGCTCGGTCTCATAAGCAGCCTGGCCATCAGCACCATAAGAAGCCTGAGCCGAAGCATCCAGATCAGACCAAGCACTGTCGTAGCTGGTCGACCACTGCCAGTCGCCGTTACGGTCGTAGCTGCCGTAACTACCTGTCGTCGTTGACGCAAGGGAGGTCGCCGTCACGGCATCTTCCCAGCCGACAGAATGAGACTCACGCTGGGCGGTTTCCGTGGCCACCGAGTTGGCAGCAGCAGAGGCAGCTTGCGTCGCAGCGGCAGAGGAAGAGGTGCCGTTGGTCTGCATCAGGCTGCTGCCTGCACCCAACTGCATCACGCCCAGGGACAAGCCATCAAATTCCTGAGTGGCTGAAACGCTGGCGTTCACACCGATGCTGGTGTTGGAGCCGACGTTGAACTGGTTGGAGGTGCCGACTGCATTGTTGAAGGTGGCAGTACCAGCACCGGAGAAGGTCAGTCCACCGGGGGTAGTGGCGTTGATGATGAACATGCGCTGGGTGGTGCCAGCCATGTTGGGGTCATCGGAACCAACGTTGCTGTTTGCATTAGCCGCAGCCGGAGCCACGAGCAGCAGAGCTGCAAGAAGAAGAGGTGATTTCATGGTTCAAGGATGAACATGTTGAGAAAGAACAGGCCTTCCCCACCAAAAACTAGCCAAAAGAAAAATTCCAGACCACAAACACCCACAAAGACTAAAGATGCAGAAATACCAAAGAAAAGCCAAGGAAACTATAAAAAAGGAGGGGCCGAAGCCCCTCCTGATTCAATCGATCTTGCGATGCGATTACTGAGCGGCGAAGGCCTGCATGAAGGCAGACGCGGTGCGCTGGTTGTTCTGAGTCGCGAAGGAGTTGGTTGACAACGTCGCGGTGGCAGAACCGTTGGCGGTTGCAGAGGAATTGCTCTGCGTGCCGGTGCTCTTGAACGCTTCCAGACGATCCAGGTTCACAGTGAAGCTGGAGGCCTCATCGGCGTTCACACTGGCGATGGCACCGAGGCCTTCAATGGCAACCTCGCTGTCACTCTGGGTGTTGGTCTGACCGACCGACTGCTGATAGCCAGCCTCGTACGCTGCGTTGAAGGCAGCTTTCCAGGACTCACTGTTGGTGTTGGCCTGAGTTGCCGTAGCAGCAGCCAGAGCGGAATCGATGATGGAGGACAGTTGTCCTTCCTGACCGATGGCCGTCACAGAGTCCTCAGTGGACTTGAAGTCACCTTTGATGATTCCAGTCGCGGACGACTCGGTCGCCGTTGAGGAACTATTGGTGATGACGTTGTTGTAAGCAGAGCTATAAGAGGCGTTGTAGTTCTCGTTGTACGAGGTGGTATAAGCGTTTTTGAACTGGTTGAAGCTCGTCTGCTCGGTCTCATAAGCGGCCTGGCCCTCGGCTCCGTAAGAAGCCTGAGCGGGAAGCAGCCAGATCAGCCCAAGGCGGTGTCGTAACTCCTTCGACCACTGCCAGTCGCCGTTACGGTCGTAGCTGCCGTAACTACCTGTCGTCGTTGACGCAAGGGAGGTCGCCGTCATGGCATCTTCCCAGCCGACAGAATGGGATTCACGCTGGGCGGTTTCCGTGGCCACCGAGTTGGCAGCAGCAGAGGCGGCCTGCGTTGCGGCGGCAGAGGAGGAGGTGCCGTTGGTCTGCATCAGGCTGCTGCCTGCACCCAACTGCATCACGCCCAGGGACAGACCATCAAATTCCTGAGTAGCTGAAACGCTGGCGTTCACACCGATGCTGGTGTTGGAGCCGACGTTGAACTGGTTAGAGGTGCCGACTGCGTTGTTGAAGGTGGCAGTACCAGCACCGGAGAAGGTCAGTCCACCGGGGGTGGTGGCGTTGATGATGAACATGCGCTGGGTGGTACCAGACATGTTGGGGTCATCGGAACCAGCGATGCTTTGAGCATTCGCTGCCGCTGGAGCGACAAGCAGCAGAGCTGCGAGAAGAAGAGGTGATTTCATGATTCAAGGATTGAACATGCTGGAGCAAATACATTGCTCCAAAAAAAATCTAGCCAGAAACGGTGCTCTCGTCAGACATCGAAGCCGACCCGCTTATTAAATAAATTGGAACCCAAGCGCGGGCCTCACTTCGGAATGATGTAAGACTTATTTCCACTTGTTTTCAACTTTCGATTGCCGCCCTGAGTTTGGATTTCAGACCAAAAGTCTTTGCCTGGGTCAATCTGAATCGGACCGACAGGGTTTGAGGTAGTTGACAAACCTCGAACAGGTCGCCCATCACCCGGACGAAACGCATTGGTGTGAACACCAGGTGTGAAGGTGTATTTGTGGCAAATGTTATCAGGATTATCGCCTTCGGGATCGGTCAGCCCGCAGGGCCTTGCATAAACATACTGAGCACTCATCACAAGGCACAGCAAAGAGAGTGACGCATTGACAAAGTTAAAGGTAGTCATCAGAGAGGATTTTGTAGAACATTTTTGAATGTTGTACCTGCCTGAGCCTCCTGATAGAGCATCTCTTCAGTTTGCGCATCGCAGAAGAAGGTGGCTTGGCCTTGAGTATACTGACTTGCAAATAAACATTGAAATTCGTAACCAGAGTCACTCAAACAATCAATCAAACTCCCAGGGATGAGCGTGCACGAATAATTTTTGTTATTTTCAACATTCGTACATGATCCAGTAAAATCTTTGTTACTTGTACAATAGGCATTGAACCCATCAAAGAGTTGCTGAGAGCGCACCGTCTGACCACTTACCAAGCCAGACACAGCGCTTACCAAGAGTATCCTCGCAAAGGGTGTCGAACAAAGAGATCTCATCAGTTTCAACTACGCGTTGTTTGGGGAACTTTTGGAGGGAGATTCTGTTGTGGACGAGGCTGTGGTGCTACTCGACGAGGTGCTGCCGCTCTTGCGGAAGGAGGCTTAGGGCCAAGAACATTCGTGGAACACTTCTCAAGAAGCGGATACAACTCAGGGTCAACCTTGATTCCATCCCTCTGCAAGGCAGCACATGCACGAATCATTGATAGCTGAGTAGAGATTTCTCGATCCTGCACAATTAACGAAGCCAAACGATTACAGGAGCGTTGCGCAGGAGAACCAAAAGGAAAGACAAGGCCAGCATTGACTGAATAATTATTTGCTTCATTACCACTCTCTGAGATCGCATCAAAAGAGTCGAGCTGATTTTCACCGTAATTTCCACCCAAGAAAAGAGTGGGTGTGCGGCAGAAAATACCAGGACCAAAGCCAACCTCGTTCTGGTAGGCATTATTGGTTTGATAATTAATATTTGTACCACCAGTGGTTGTTGATGATGCTGATGGTGCCGCAGAGTTGGTCAGAGATGAACTGTTATTAGTTTGCTGAGCAAGAACAGGAAAAAGAGAACCTGGTGCCAAGACAGTCATGGTGGCAGAGGCTGCGATAAATTTGCGGACTCGCCGGTCGCTGATCATGACAGAGAGGGAACCTTACAAATTGATTATAGAAGGAAAAACAGTTCGTGCATTCCGAACGATTCATGGAATGTAGCGAAATTGCCAATGACTGACAACTGAAAGCGTTGCGGAAAATCAAAAACGTGGTAGCACGAACATTGATCACTCAACCACAGGTGCCTCAAAGTTTTCTCGCAAAGTATTAAGGAATGAACTGGTACCATCACTAACCGTGATACTCATCGTATGGGATGCCGTAGCAGAGGCAGTACCAATACTCGGTTTTCCATCGGGTTCCGTTGAGGTTAATGCTGAACGGAAACTAGTCCCATTGTCCAAGAGGAACTGATTGTTAGCAGTAATTCCGCTGAGAACAACGTTAGAACCCGTTGGAGTCGTTGTAAAAACAGCACTAGTGGTACCACCGACATCGCCAGCTGTATTTGTCAAAAAGCTATCCTCTTTCAAATTCAAAACTGCTTCTGTTTCGACTCGTAGGTTTGGGGTAGCATCAGCAGCTGTCTGAGTTCCATACGTCGACTGAATCGAGTATTGAAAGACACGATTCGTGCCCGAATTGGTTGATGTCCTCTCAAGAAGTTGAGCCTGTGAGGCTGAGGCTGCTAAGAGAGAAGCCGTCAGCCCAAGCGAGAAGCGAAACATGCGTATCCCAACAAACATGATTGATCAGAAGCTCTGAGCAAACGTGTTAACGAAGGCATTCGCATTAATATCGATGTTTGTAGTTGTCGAGAGGCTTGCATTTGCACCTGTGTTACCACTGACCAGATCGTCGTTGGTCACGTAAGGGCAAGCTTTGTCATGGGTTGGCTGACAAGCATCCAATCCATTGATGTTCGGAAAAACAGTGGCAAAGAAACTGGCTTCTCCAGGTGCGGAGACGCTTCCTGGGTCAATGTTCAAGACCACTGCAGCACCCATGCCAATGATGTCGGCGTTACCAGACGCGTACTGAGTTCCTTCCTGGAGCTCAATTGTTCCACCACTCACACCAGAATCGCCATCAGGAGTGATGCTTCCACCATCGCCGTTAGCGGCAAGATTACTGATGTTGATGGTGGTTTGACCCAGAGCGTTATCACCAATATCGCTGTTGATCGACACGGATGAAGGAATCAGGACTGTGCGACTGACACCAGTCAAACCTTTTGAGAGCGTGAGGTTGGAAGAGGCACCAAAACTGGTTGTGTTGCCAACAGCTAGTGAGGTCCTGCTTCCGTTGGTAACTGAAAGGTTTTGCGTTGTGCCCTTTTCGGGAGCTGCGACAGTAATGCCACCCTGGGTGATCTGCGCCTGCGCAGGAATGAGTGCTGAAGAAAGAACTGCTGAGGCAACAGAGGCTGCAACCACACCAGAAAGCTTGAGGCCTGAGATTGCGAACATCGTCCTGAGTCTCGAATGAGATTGAAGAGATCTGAACGCTCTCAGTTCCTCATCCAGTTCAGAAGGAACTGGAGCAAGGGGAGCTATTCAGGGATGACAAACTGGAAGATAGTCGGCATGTGGCACCATTGGGCGACATCTGCCAGAGACCTTCACCATTTATCCAGGTTCTTGCATTCATCGCTTCAAGAAACGCTTTTGAAGCAGACTTAGCTGAAGAAACTCCCTGCAATGACGGAGTGACACTGGGGGAACTGGCAGAAATCATGCGGGTCATTCGTGCATCAAGAGCCGCAACTTGTGCCTGGAGCGTGACCGATTGAGCTGCGGTCGGACGAGTGAATGCGGGCAGCCCAACCTGGGGAGCCGGAGTTGAGCATCCACTGGGTCCGCACTGCGCCAATGCAGCAGGTGGACTGAAGATCAGCCCAGAACCAGCACAAATGAGAGTCGCGATACTGACGCGGAGATTGGTGATGACTGCCATCAATGCACCCCGAATGATCGGAATCACGTTAACCGCTACGTTCTGAACTGCTTATGCGAATCAAGCTTTGTTGACAAAAAGGTCTAAAGATTTTCTTCGCTTTTAAGTAGTGATGCGTTCACTTGCCAGCACGTCACACGCTTCAAGCATCAACTCATTCCAGCCCTTCGACCTCGATCTCCTCAGCAGGTGGAGCGATGGGTACCAGGAAGATCGGCTGCATAAAGTGCCCCATCTCCAGCCAGCTCTCTCAGGGAGCAGGAGAATCGTTGGGCAGCGCAAACCTCCGGCCAAATGGGCTGGACCGCTGTCGTCGCAGATCACCCATTCACACAGGGTGGTCAAAGCGGCCATCGACTCCAGCCTCACTTCTTTAGAAACCTGTTTCTGGCATGAGACAAAGCGGTTAACAAAAGGGCAGTCGCGAAGTTGCTCGGCACCAAAGCCCTTCTGCAGTGATACGAAACGAACCCCGGGCAGACGGGAAAGGGGTTCAAACGCATGAAGCGGAATATCAGATGAGAGCCTTTCTCGCGAGGACTGCAAGGCAGATCCATTCCAATTGATGCCGATCAGTCGCTCACCATCCTCAAGGCCAAGCGTCTGCCTCCAGAAATCCACGAGCACAGAATCAGCCTTCAAACGTGGTTCCGCAAGAACAGGGTGTCGATCACAGGCACCGAAAACGGCTGCGGCATCCTGCATCGGAAGAGTCAACTCTGAATCCCGAGTCTCAAGCTTTCCGATGGGATAAACTTCGATCGGCGGCTGATAACTGTCTCTGAGCAGATTCAAGACAGGAGGCTGGACATAGAGATGAACAGGGCGGCCCAGTAATGCCGCAATCCATGGTGCATAACGACTGAACAACAGTGCGTCTCCAAGAGTTCCGTCTGACGCCAAAATCAGTGGACGATCTTCTGAAGCAGTGCCAGGGGGCCCGTCGATCGCAAAGGCATCAGCAGATGGCAATGACAGGTCCGCACTGCGACTGATTGAGCGGTACCGAAACCCATCTGTCCAATTCCCACGCAACAACTGCAACTCTCCCCATTGATCAAGCAGATGTCGCGACAAAGGCTGATCCAAGCGAGCCTGACCAAGCAACTGTTCTGCCTGCTCAAGACGGTTCTGATCAAGGCAGACCCAAGCCAGCAAACGGGAAACAGGCCATGGCATGAACTGTGGGTCAGAACACAGCGCCATTGCACTGTTCACATGGCCGAAAGCCTCGCTTTCACGTGACTGCTGATGCAAAGCGGCAGCGAGAACGGCATGAGCTACAGCGGAAGAGCCTTCCTGAAGACAGGCCTGAGCCAACAAGCAGGCGAGTTCAGATTGTTGCAATTCGACGGCACAGATGCACAGCAACTCATTGACAACGGAATCGCTGGTCTCGCCGAACCATGATTCGATGCGAGAGCGAGCATCCAGGAAGCATTCCTGAAGGATCAGCTGACGAATAACGGCTATTCGAGATGCGTACTCTGTCGGGTCACGTTTCAGCAAGGTTTCGAAAAGCGTTGCAGCCAGCTGACTCCGGTCGAGACGGACAGCTGCTTCTGCCTGGCTGAGCAGCTCAGACTCCTCCTCGGAAGGATGACTGAGCCATAGCTCTCGGCATGCTCGAGCCTCATCCAATCTCTGATGAGACTCATAGAGATCTGCTAGATCCCGATAAACTTCTGCAACTTCTGTTTTCGACTGAGCCAGCAACTTCAGGATGGGTTCCGCCTGGCTCAAGTTGCCTTGATGCATACAGGGGAGGACGTGCTGCTGATAAAGCGTCTGATGCGATCGGAACACAGAGTTCTCATCTGTACGCTTCCGAACAGGACGACCAACAGCCACGTTTCTGTTCCGTTTGGCAGAGCCACCAAAGCCTTTTGCAGCGCTAGGGCGGCTCATTAAAAGGTCAGAACAACCGACTCACTTTAGCCAGAAAGCTGTCATAGACATCTTATAAGCACTCACAGGCGCCAAGAGCGCTGGGCTACGTGCCAATCCCTGCGGTGTCACACCGAGAATCCTCGCGACAGGCGCCACATTTTTTGTGAGCGATAGAAAACCGTACAACCTTTTATGCAAAGACTGCTTCGCGTGTTGACTAAGGCTCATTAATCTCTAAGGTTTTTCTGTAATGGATAGCGACCGCAGCACCTCGCGGCTAGCTTTCGTATCAGTGCTCGTCAAGTCATGGCTCTCACTCTCGACATCTCAAGCAGCACTAGTCAATTGCTGTCCGGTGAAACCGCAACGTTCACCTTCACGTTCAGCGAGGAGCTTGTTGAAAACGAAAGCAGTGCTTTTCAGGCCTCAGACATTTCAGCAACCACCGATGAAGGTGAGAGCCTAGGCAGCTTCAGTGACGTGCAGAAGGACGACACTGATCCAAAAGTTTATACTGCAATATTCACTCCCGCTAACAATTTAATCGCCGAGGGCAACGTTTATATAGGATTCAATTCTGTTAGAACAATCTCAGGCGAAGGTTGGGAAAACAGAAATGCATTGGCTCCGGTTAGCATTATTACCAAAACAGTTTACAGCCTGACCAAGGAAGACGGGACATCAGACACCGTCTCAGTTCCTGAAGGTACCGGAGATACATCAAAAACCATTTCACTTCGGGTCAGCCGCTCTGGTGATGTCAGATCTGCTGGATCAGTGTTCTGGGACGTCATTGCTGATGAAAGTGTTTCGACGGAGAATGCACTTGTCGACGCATCAGATTTCTCAACAGAGGCAACACGCCTCCCCGGTGGCATTGTCAGCTTCGCTGCCAATGAGACTTCACAGACAATCAATATTGGCATCTCTCAAGATAAGACGTTCGAATCAGATGAAATGTTTCGAGTCGCTCTCTCAAATGCGGGAACTGACAATACCACAAGCACAGCAATCAACCCGGATCAATCCAGTGTCGACTTCATCCTGACCACGGATGATCCCGACACGATTGCACCAGTCATTACCTCAGGAGACAAAGCTGGAACGAACGGTTCGATTCTTGAGGGAACACATCTTAATGAAGTTGTTTATCGAGCAACCGCAACCGACACAACGGATCAAATCTCAACGCCGTCATCGGCCAACATTTCATTTTCCTTAAAGGCGGACAATTCTGACACCACCAACGACAGCGATGTCTTCAGTATTGATCAATTCACAGGCGATGTACGTCTGACCATAGCTGCCAACTTTGAAGATCCCAAAGATGGAGGAGGTAATGCCAGTCTTGCTGACAATATTTACGGCTTTGTAGTTGTAGCAACAGACCAGGCTGGAAATACAACAGAGAAGTCGGTCTCGTTGGAAGTCATCAACGTTGATCTCGCTCCTGTCGTCACATCCCCGAGCAGCGTCAGCATCAACGAAAACACAGGGGCACCGCAGGAAATTTATGCAACAACAATTGAAGACTATCCGTATACAGTATTCTATGCCTTGAAAGACGTTGGCGATCATGAGAAATTCACCGTTGATATCAATACCGGTGTTGTCTCGTTGATCTCCACCGAGTTTCCCGATTATGAAACCAAGAATCTGTACAGCTTTGTAATCTCCTTGAACGGGACTGAAGGCGTCGCCGAAAAAGCTGTTTCTTTGGCGATTAATGATATTGACGAAGCTTCGGTGATATCCGGAGATGTCGCGGCCTCGACGAATGAAGATACTTCCGTCACAGGTCGACTTTCAGCAACAGATCCAGAAGGGCTCACCGACGGAAGTTACTTCACCATTTCCCAAGCCGATGCACCGGCTAACGGTACAGCCTCCATCAATCGTGAAAGTGGTTCCTGGGTTTATGCACCCACGACCAATTTCAACGGCTCCGACAGATTCACTGTCACCGTTACGGATGATCGAGGTGGCACAACAACACAGTTGATTTCAGTGGACATTGCACCAACTGCGGATGCTCCTGTGATCAGCGGCGACTTATCAGCAACAGGTGTCCCCTTTGTTGGCAATTCCAGTGATGAGTTGTTCACAGGCAGACTTCAGGTCACTGATCCTGATAACCGGATCGGCACAGCGTCCACGTTTGCGATCGCGGAAGGCAGTTCACCAACATCCACGGGAGGCGCAGCAGCCATTACCGAAAACAGCGGCTTCTGGAGCTATGCGCCCAAAGTTGGTTATGGAGGTCCAGACACGTTTGTTGTAAAAATCACTGATGCAACTGGGAGCACAACTGACCAGACGATTCGAATCAACCTCGACCACCCTGATACCAACGAATCTGCCGTCATCTCTGGTGATTTAGGTGGTCAAGGTGTAGAGGACACCACTACCGCAATCACAGGTGCTCTCACGGCTTTGGACGTGGAAGGGCTGACGGACGGAACGATCTTCTCAATCAGCAGCGCAGCCAGCAACGGGGACGCCTCCATTCACCCCTCTCGCGGCAACTGGAGTTACAGCCCCAGGGCCAACTTCAGTGGAACGGATTCTTTCACCGTCACGGTGACTGATGACGTGGGTGGGACAACACAACAGCCCATCACGATCACAATTGATCCAAGCTCCAAACCTGTTCTGACATCAGACAGCGGAGTCCTAGGTGACAACATCACCAACGCCACCAACCCCAGTTTCAGCGGAATCGTTGATGCAGGTGAAGACGTCGAACTGCGGATTACAACGGCTGGCAACCCGAACACACTCACCGAGACATATAGCGTGGTGGGTGTTGCCGATTCCCAAGGGGTTTGGAACCTGACCCTTGGTGATGACGTCGCTCTATCAGATGGAACCTATGCCGTCGCGGCTACATCCACGGTCGATGGCGAAGCTGCCACTTCGGATCCTCTTCGGTTCACGGTCGATACAACAGGACCGCAAGTAGGCTTTTCGTTGCAGCTTAAAGGCGATGCTGGCGAATATAAAAACGTCGAATATGCCGAAGGAGAGTACAAGGATATCGTTCGCAAGGGCGATACAGCGAGAATTCAGATAATGGCCAGCGAAGAAATCACAGGCTTAACAATTGACGACTTTGAAATCTCTGATGTTGATGATGAAACAAAACAATCTGGCAGGCTATTAAGCTTAGAGCCAACTGGTTTAGGTGGAAGAGATTACAGAGTTTCTTACATCCCACAGGAGAATTATTCGGGTCGTGTTCGACTTGGAGTGAAACCAAATTCCTTTACCGATATAGCTGGCAATTCAAGTACAGGTTCTGGAACATCGTTTGTTGTCGATACGATCACTAACCCGAATCCAAATCCGGCCCCGAACCCCAATCCAAATCCGAACCCAAATCCGAACCCTGATCCAACGCCAACGCCAACGCCAACGCCACCTCCTGCATCCAGCAGTACGCCTGGTAGCCCCTCATTCGCTTCGGCCCCGACAAGTGGAAACATCAACCTGGACACATCAGCTGACTTCAAGAAGTCACAAAGTGGGAATCGCGTCCTCGCTAAAGCCCCCCGAGGAGATCTGTCCGTTCCCTCTGGTCAGACAGAAAAGCTCAAGGTGCGTCAGTCTGCCGATGATGGCATTGAAATTGAACTGACCGATACCCTTTCGGATCTTGACCTCACCTCCCGCTCCTCCAACGTTGTTTTTGGAGGACGTCAACTGAAATCCTCCACGGTGCGCTTTGAAGAAGGACTATCCGCTGACCTCGTCAGCACAGCGGAATTGGTTGAAAAAACAACCTTCCTGATGACCGAAGGCAAAGACAAAGCAACGTTCAACTCCGGTGTGCTCAAGAAGTCAACCATCGAAGCCGGCGGCGGAAAAGATGACATCTTGATTGGTCAGAATGCAAGGCTGACCAAGAAGACCACCGTTGATCTTGGAAGCGGCAAAGACAAACTGACCATCGAAGGAGAAGTTCAGAAGGCCGTCATCGATTTAGGAGACGACAACCAGAAAGACAAAGTTTTCGTTGACTCCCTTGATCTGGTTACCAAGAAACTCTTCATCAAGAGCTTCGGTAAAAAGGACCGATTGGTGATTGATGGTGAAAAATACAAGATGTCCGACATCGAGGACGAAAATCAGCGGATCGGCAAAATCCGAGTCGAATTCCTGGATACCACCACGAGTGACTCCAGCAACGACAACGACAGCTCTGACATCACAAAGGTCGT
>NZ_JBJLJL010000010.1:0-420586 GCF_045559935.1 Parasynechococcus sp. | reverse complement strand
ATGTTCCTCGGTCTCTGAGCGCTGAATCTCAGAAATCAAAACTGTTGACGAGGGCGAAAATGTAAAGCCCGGCGATGGCCAGTCCGAACAGCCCGATGGATGTCAATTGGCGTGCCATTGGAAAGATGTCGGCACGCCTGTTGTGGCTCAGCACCTAAATCGTGTCAATCAGCAAGGAGCAATGGTGAGGGAACGCCATCAGACTTCTGATGTCGCTTCCCGGCATGGTTCAGCGGTTTGAGGCCAACAGCTATCCCCTGGTCCCAGGGCTGCGCCTGCTCGAGGCCAGCGCCGGAACCGGCAAGACCTTTGCGCTCGCCCATCTCTGCCTGCGGCTGATCACCGAAGCGCAGCATCCGCTGGAGCAGCTGCTGGTGGTCACCTACACCGAAGCTGCGGCGGACGAGCTGCGTTCACGCATCGGCCAGCGCTTCCAGGCTGCCCTCGAAGGCCTGGAAGCGCTCGAGACTGAGGCTGCTCCTCCAGCTGCCGACCCGGTTCTTGAGAACTGGTTGGAGCATGCGGCAGACACCACGCTTCGCAGGCAGTGGATCAGCTGCCTGCTTCTTGCGCTGGAACAGCTCGATCGGGCCGATATCACCACGATTCATGGCTTCTGCCGCCGCACGCTGCGGCGGATGGCCCTCAGCAGCGGGGCTGCCATGGATCCTGAGCTGGAGACCGACTCCACCGACCTGCTGCAGCAGGTGGTGCAGGACATCTGGCGTGACCAGCTGCTGACGTTGCCTGCGGATCAGCTCATTGGTCTGCGCCAAAGCGGGCTGTCTCCGGAGGCGATGGTGCAGGCCCTGCGGGTTCTGGACGGCGAGCCACATCCCTGCGTTCTCGCAGAACGGGATGACTTCGACCCCGACGAACCCCTTGCCGCTCAGCTGCAGCTCTGGATGGGGCGCTGCTGGGAGCGTTTTCTCCTCCTCTGGCAGCGGGATGGCGACATCGCTCGAAACACGCTTCCGCAGCAGTGCCGCTCAGTGGAAGGCCCAGGGCTGCAGGGACACCAAGCCCTACAGCGGCAAGCCCCGCACGGATCGTTGCGCCGTGCTGGATCGCTGGATTGCCGATCAGAACGGCGTTCCGTCGCTGGCCGCGATTCGCGCTCAGAAATCTCTTCTGCGCGACTACTTCCACCCCGGATGCTGGTGCAGTACCGCCAGACGCTGCGGCGAGAGCGATCCCTCGCTGGCGGCAGCGGAGCTGCAGCAGGTGATGGCCGCCCTCTGGGACGGACCACCTGAGCGGGTCTGGCGCTTTGTTCTGAACCGCGCGCTCCGGGAGCTTGCCGCGAGGCGGACGCGCCGCGGTGTGATCTCGTTCCCCGGGCTGCTGGCGGCCCTGGATCCGGGAGAGGAGGACGCTCCATGGCTGGAGCCGTTGCGGTGTCGTTACCGGGCCGTGATGGTGGACGAATTCCAGGACACCGATCCCTTGCAGTGGCGCTTGCTGCGCCGGACCTTTGCGGAGCGGGGGAATCATCTGCTGTTGCTGGTCGGTGATCCCAAGCAGGCCATCTACCGATTCCGAGGCGGCGACCTGGACACCTATCTCCAGGCACGCCGTCAGGCGGACCGGATTGATGCCCTTCAGGAGAACTTCCGCACCACACCGACTCTGATGCGTGCCCTGAATGATCTGATGCGCCCTGGACTGGTGCGTTCCGAACTGCCGGTGCCTGCGGTGGAGCCCCGCGGCAGTGCGCAGGCTCCTCCGCGGGGATGCCCGCTGCAGCTGCTTCGTTGGTGCGGAGAGACTCCGCTCACCAAGACGGCACTGGTCGAGGAGCTGCCACTGCGTCTGGCGGATGCCGTGCTGCGGCTCCTGCAGGAACGGGACGACCTGACGCCTGCGCAGCTCTGTCTGCTGGTCAGCACCCACCGTCAGGCCACGGAGTTGCGTCGGGCTCTGTCGAGCCGAGGCCTGCCGACCCGTCTCGTGAGCCAGGGGGATGTGTTCGAGACGGAAGCGGCCGTGGTGCTTCAGCGCCTGCTCGATGCTCTCGCCCAACCCGGGGATGAGCGGCGTCTGCGGTTGCTGGCCTGCTCGCCCCTGATGGGATGGCCGCCTGATGATCTGAGCATCGACGGTCGCCTGGATCAGCTCGCCCTGCGGCTGCGTGCATGGGCGGTCCAGATGCCGACGATCGGTCTTCTGGGATGCCTTTCGGACCTTCTGGATGGAGAGCGGATGGCGGAGCTTTCCGATCGCGGCCGGATGCTCGGTGATCTGCAGCAGGCGGCCCGGCTGGTGCAGGAGGTGATGCACCGTCAGGGACTCGACATCGCCAGTGCCGCGACCTGGCTGAGGCGTGAGCGTCTGCACCCTGCTGATCCCGTTCCTGAACCGCGTCAGCCCCACAGCGATCTCGTTGAAAGTGCGATCGCCGTGGTGACCGTGCACCGCAGCAAGGGGCTGGAATATCCGGTGGTGATCTGCCCGACGCTCTGGGAAGGCCCCCGGGTCGGGGGTGGTCCGCTCTGGCGGGACGGCGGGGAGGGTTCCTGGCGGTTGCTGCTCGATTCCCGCTGGGGACGGGGGCTGGACCTGGCGCAGCAGGAGGAGACGGCGGCGATGGCTGAGGCGGAACGCCTGGCCTATGTGGCGCTCACCCGTGCACGCTCCCAGTTGGTGCTCGTCTGGGCCAGGGTCACGCGTCAGGAGGGCTCTCCGCTCGTGAGCTGGCTGTTCGGTGCGGATGCCGTGGGTCAGCCGATCGATCAGTTGACGGATGAGCGCCTCAGTGCGGAACTGGCTGAGCGAGCCCTGGCGATCGAGCTGACCAGCCTGGAACCGCCGGATCCGGCACCCCGTCGCTGGCGCAGCCCTGCGCCAACTGACCGTCTCTGCATCGGTGCGGTTCCGCAGCGAATCGACCGCCGCTGGGGCCGCTCCAGCTACTCCGCCTGGACGGCCACGTCGGAGGATCCGGCCCGTCATGAGCAGGGTCGCGATGCCGATCCTGAGGGTGAGGAGATCCTGGATGAGGTCGACGACCACTGGCCGGAGGATGGCCCGCTCCGTGATTTCCCGAGGGGTGCCTCTGCCGGGGACTGCCTGCATCGCATTCTTGAGCAGGTGTCGTATCAGCCCTCCACACCGGATCCGGAGCTGGTCGAGGCGGAGCTCCGCCGCGCGGGGCTCGACATCAGCTGGGTCCCGGCGGTGCAGCAGGGTCTCCGCCTGGTGGTCGAGACCCCGCTCGGTGGTCCCCTCGGCGATCTGAGCCTCGATCAGCTCGCCCTGGAGCAGCGACACCCCGAACTCGGATTCGACCTGCCGGTTGAGCAGGTGCGCACGGCTGATCTGGTCAAGGCCTTTCAGGCCGAGCCTGAGGCCCGCTTCGGGGAGGGCTATCTCGAACGGCTGGCGAGCCTCTCGGTGAACAGCCGCGGGTTTCTGACCGGATCGATCGATCTGGTGTTTGTGGATCCCAACCAGCGCTGGTGGGTCTTGGACTGGAAAAGCAACTGGATCGGCGAACGCTCCGGTGATGGCTCAGACGACCGCTGCGGTCCGCGTCATTACACCGATGCGGCCATGGGCCTGCAGATGATCCATCACCACTACCCGCTGCAGGCTCATCTGTATCTGGTGGCTCTGCATCGCCATCTGCGCTGGCGCCTCCCCGGCTATTTGCCTGAACGTCATCTGGGTGGTTACGTCTACGCCTTCCTGCGCGGGATGCCCGGTTCCCGTCAGCCCGGCTCGCGTGCCACTCCGGGGCGGATCGTCGAGCCGGCTCCACTGAGGCGGGTGCTGGCTCTCGACCGGTTGCTGCAGGAGGGGGGACGGTGACCGGAAGCAACTGGCCCGCCGGTTTCGCCGCAGCAGTGCATGCGGTGCTGGTGCGGCATCGACCGCCGTCCGAGACGGATGCCGCTCTCGAACAGCTCAGTACCGAGCTCGTGGCGGCTCTTGAGCAAGGCGAGCTTTCACTGCCGCTGACGGCGGAGCGCCGGGCAGTGGCGCGATCCAGCGGCTGGCTGACTGGCGAGGCGGCGCCGCTGATGGTGGAGGGGGAGCGGATCGGCTGGCGCCGCTGGCTCACAGCGATGCAGGCGGTGGTGGATCAGCTGTTGGAGCGGGCTTCCAGGCCTGTGCCTGTCTCCCGCTCCGGTGCGGTTCCGGATCTGCCGCGGGGCCTGAATCATGAGCAGCGCCAGGCGGTGCTGGCACCGGATCACCTGTCTGTGGTGCTGCTCAGTGGTGGACCCGGCACCGGCAAGACCAGCACCGTGGTGGAGATGCTGCAACGGGCGCGGGCCCGCCATCCGGATCTGCGCATCGGCCTGGCCGCGCCCACCGGAAAGGCCTCGCGCCGTCTGGCGGATGCCGTTCGCCCCCGATGTCCTGATCTCCCATGCAGCACGCTTCATCGTTGGCTCGAGGCTTCCAGTGCTGGGTTCCGCCGCAACCGGAGCCGGCCTCTGGAGCTCGATCTCCTCGTGATCGACGAGATGTCGATGCTGGATCTGGCGTTGATGCAGGCTCTGTTGGAGGCTCTTCCCTCCGGCTGCCGCCTGATCCTGGTGGGAGATCCGGCGCAACTGCCGCCGGTGGGCAGCGGTGCGGTCTGGCATCGGCTTCAGGACCCTGACGTGCGGGACCGCTTCGGGCCTGCTGCGGTGCAACTAATGCACGTCTACCGCAATCGCGGCGCCCTTGCTCAGCTGGCCAGCAGGCTTCGCGAGGACGGTCTGGAGGGATTCGCGCAGGAACTGGATGGATTGCCGCCGGCAGCGAACGTGCTGCATCGACGGGAACCTCTGCAGCGACTGCCGTTGGCGCTGCGGAAGAGCTGGCCCTCGCGTTTGGAGCGTCTGGCTCAGCTGGCATCAGGCCTCGAGATGATGCAGGAGGCCGATCTGGAGGAGGCGTCCCAGCCATTGCTCAGGGAGCTCGAGCACGATCTGGTGCTCTGTCCCAGACGCCAGGGGCGCTGGAGCCTTGAGGATGTTCATCGCACCCTGCTGGGAGCGGCCGGCGTCCAGGACCCCTGGAGTTGGCCGGTCGGTCTACCGGTGATCTGCGGCAGCAATCAGCCGGAACTTGGGCTCGCCAACGGCGATCTCGGCGTCAAGCTCGGGCTTGGAGAGGGCTCCTGTCTGCTGTTCCGTGTGCTGGGCGCAGACGGCAGCGTCGTGGTGAGGCGGCTGCATCCGGCCCGGCTGCAGCGATTGGAGCCGGCGGTGGCGCTCACCATCCACCGAGCACAGGGCAGTGAGGCGGATTGCGTCACGGTGCTTTGGCCGCATTCGCTGCAGTCCGATCCCCTGGACCGTCACGCCAGCCGGCTGCTTTACACGGCCATCACGCGTGCGCGTGACACCCTTGAGTTGATCACTCCGGACTGAATGCGGGTCGAACGCCCCTGGGGCTGGTACGAAGACCTCCTCTCCGGAGACGGGTACAAGGTGAAGCGTCTGCTGGTCCGCAGCGGTCGGCAGCTCTCACTGCAACGTCATCACCATCGCAGCGAAAGCTGGACCGTGGTGGCCGGGGATGGCGCTCTTCTCTGCGGTGAGACGTGGCAGGACGCAAGCATCGGTGTGATGCTCACCATCCCCTGCGGCACGGTGCATCGCGCGCGGGGCGGACAGAGTGATCTGATCATTCTTGAAGTGCAGCACGGGGCCGTTTTGCGTGAGGACGACATCGAGCGGCTGCAGGATGATTACGGCAGGGTGATAAGTTAAGAACGAACCTTTGAAGCGTGGGCAACACAACCGGAGTGTGATCGTTGATCACCGGGAGGTTGTGAGCCTGATTTCAGAGATCAATCAGGCTAGGGCCACTTTTCATGACAGAACAGCAGCAGCAGCACGGGGAGACCCTGTGCGCCGTGGATCTTTCCGCATCCGAACTTCCGGCGAAGAGCCCGGACGACGTTTTCACCACCACAATCGATGCCTCAGCTGAGGATCCTTCCGGATTTGCGGGGTTCGGGTTCAGTGAAGCGCTGCTCCGCACGCTGACTGACAAGGGCTACAGCGAACCCTCTCCGATTCAGCGGGCGGCCTTCCCTGAACTGATGCTCGGCCGCGATCTGGTGGGTCAGGCTCAGACCGGCACCGGCAAGACCGCTGCCTTCGCACTGCCCCTGCTGGAGCGTCTGGAGTCCGGCAGCTCCAGACCCCAGGCGCTTGTGCTGGCTCCGACCCGTGAGCTGGCCATGCAGGTGGCCGACTCGTTCAAGGCCTACGCCGCCGGTCATCCCCATCTGAAGGTGCTGGCCGTCTACGGCGGCTCGGATTTCCGCTCCCAGATCCAGACCCTGCGCCGCGGGGTTGATGTGGTGGTGGGGACCCCTGGACGGGTGATGGACCACATGCGCCAGGGAACCCTGGACACCAGTGGCCTGCGCAGCCTGGTGCTGGATGAGGCCGATGAAATGCTGCGCATGGGCTTCATCGACGATGTCGAGTGGATTCTCGAGCAGTTGCCTGAGCAGCGGCAGGTGGTGCTCTTCTCGGCCACGATGCCGCCCGAGATCCGAAGGCTTTCAAAGCGTTATCTGAAGGATCCTGCCGAGGTGACGATCCGGACAAAGGATCAGGAGGGGCGTCGGATCCGCCAACACTCGATCACGGTGCCGATGAGCCACAAGCTGGAGGCCCTGCAGCGGGTTCTCGATGCCTGGGGTGGGCAGGGAGTCATCATCTTCGCCAGGACCAAGGCGATCACGCTCACCGTCGCCGAGACGCTTGACGGCAGCGGACATCAGGTGGCCGTGCTCAATGGCGATGTACCTCAGAACCAGCGTGAGCGAACGGTGGAACGCCTGCGCAGTGGATCCATCGACATCCTGGTCGCCACCGATGTGGCGGCCCGCGGCCTGGATGTGGATCGCATCGGGCTGGTGATCAACTACGACATGCCCTTCGACAGCGAGGCTTACGTGCACCGGATCGGCCGAACCGGTCGCGCCGGCCGGTCCGGAGAGGCGGTGCTTTTCGTGACCCCCCGCGAGCGTCGATTCATCAGCAATCTCGAGCGCGCCACGGGCCAGCCGATCGAGCCCATGGAGGTGCCGGGGAATGCGGCGATCAATCAGGGGCGTCTGGATCGGCTTCACCAACGCCTCAGTGATGCCGTGCAGAGGGAACGACCCTCAGAAGAGGAATCCGCTCTGCTCAAGGAGCTGATCCAGCGCATCGGAACCGAGCGCGACATCACCCCTGAGCAGCTGGCCTACGCGGCCCTCAATCTGGCGATCGGTCCGGAACCGCTGCTGCGCCAGCAGGGGGATGACGAGTGGATTCAGAACAACAGCCGTCGCGAGCGTGATCGTGATCGTGACCGCAAGAACGGTGATCGTCGCGGAGAGCGGTCGAGCCGGCCTGCGGAGGAGTCGATGCAGCGTTACCGGGTTGAAGTTGGCCACCGGGACCGGGTCAAACCGGGCAATCTTGTGGGCGCCATCGCCGGTGAGACAGGACTTCAGGGCCGCATGATCGGTCGCATTCAGATCTTTGAAGATCACAGTTTCGTCGATCTTCCGAAGGGGATGCCAGAAGATATCTTCAGCAATCTGCAAAGGTTGAAAGTGATGAACAAGCAGCTGCAGATCACTCAGGCCAAATGACAACGTCGCTGACAGCAGCTGTTCTGGGCCTTCTGCTCGTGGCCCTGCCAGCTTCCGCTCAGGAGGACGAAACGATGATCAAACGTTTCTGTCTTGCAGCATTCGACGCGGCCATGAAGCAAGCAGGCAAAACCCCTCCTGACGGTATGGGGGGATCCACCTGCGATTGCTTCATCCAGCAGGTGAATCAGGGGGCAGGACTCGATGCCGCCAAGCAGACCTGCACGGCTGAGGCCATCAAGGCGTTCAAGAGTTGACCTGGGGGGTCACGCGTCGTTCCGCCAGAGCAAGTTCCTCCACCACACGGATCAGCTCCAGCTGCACGTCCGGAAGGCTCTCTCTGATCAGGGTGTTCAGAAGCACCAGTCGATCGCACGGGATCAACTCTCCGTCAGTCGTCCAGTGCAGGGCTTGAAGTGAAAACGACGACATACGCTGATCCACTGTCAGGGTCTTCTGACAATGGGGGCAAACATCGCTCCCATGTCATGGTCTTTCGATTTGCTTCTCTTTTTCGTGTTGAATCGTGCGAGGGCCCTGTAACGTCAGAGTGCTGACGCCTGAGCACCGGAACTCCGACCTCTTCGGAGCCGGCTCGCGCGGTTGAGCACATCCAAAGGTTCCACGTTCATGACCATCTACATCGGCAATCTCTCGTTCCAGGCCGAACAGGAGCACCTGTTTGACCTGTTCAGCGAGTACGGCGAGGTCAAGAACTGCAGCCTCCCTCTCGACCGTGAGACCGGGCGCAAGCGCGGTTTCGCCTTCGTTGAGATGGTGAATGACGAAGACGAGCAGAAAGCGATCGACGACCTCCAGGACGTCGAGTGGATGGGTCGGATGATCCGCGTGAGCAAAGCCACTCCACGCGAGCGCTCGGGTGGCCCCCGCGGTGGTGGTGGCGGCGGCGGTTATCGCAACTGACCTGGAGGCCCCAGGCGGCACCGTCCTGAAGTTCCAGCGCGATCTCCTGGGTCTGGATCCAGGAGAGGCCCGCTGCTGACGATGTTGAAACAGTGACGGATCCAACCCTCAGGACGATTGCAGACAGGCCCCCTTTGAGGCGCTTGCTTGGTCATCTGGCGCCCCAGAGACGGCTGGTGATCACGGCCGTCAGTTGTTCCCTTCTGAACAAACTGTTCGACCTGGCGCCTCCAGCACTGATCGGTCTGGCGGTTGATGTGGTCGTGCGGGGCCAGCAGTCATTGCTGGCCGGCTTCGGCATCAGCGGCGCTACGAACCAACTCGGCGTGCTGGCTCTGCTCACGATGGTGATCTGGAGTGCCGAATCGCTGTTCGAATACCTGTACGGAATCCTCTGGCGCAACCTGGCTCAGACCACGCAGCACAGCCTGCGGCTCGAGGCCTACGCCCATCTCCAGAGGTTGGAATTGTCCTTCTTTGAGCAGGACAGCAGCGGACGGCTGCTGTCGGTGCTCAATGACGACATCAACCAGCTGGAGCGGTTCCTTGACCGTGGTGCCAACGAGATCCTGCAGCTTCTCACCACGGTTCTGGTGGTTGGGATCGGCATGGCGGTGATCGCACCGGGTGTGGCGGTGTTCGCCTATCTGCCGATTCCTGTGATCCTTGTCGGGTCGCTGCGCTTTCAGAAGCGCCTGCAGCCCCGTTACCGGGACGTGCGGGCCCGCGCTGGTGATCTGGCGGCGCGGCTGTCCAACAACATCGGCGGCATGCTCACGATCAAGAGCTTCACTGCCGAGGCGCTTGAGCTGGAACGGCTGCGCGGAGAAAGTGAGGCCTACCGACAGAGCAATGCCAGAGCGATCCGTCTTTCAGCCGCCTTCATTCCGCTGATTCGTTTCGCGATTCTGTTCGCTTTTCTGGCGATCCTGCTGGTCGGGGGCTTCAAGGCGGTCGCCGGCGAGTTGGAGGTCGGCACCTACAGCGTGCTGGTTTTCATCACCCAGCGACTGCTTTGGCCGCTCACCACCCTGGGCCGCACGTTGGACGACTACCAACGTTCCATGGCCTCCACCCGTCGGGTGCTGGACCTGATCGACACCCCGATCGGCATCCGGAGCGGTCCGATGGTTCTGGACCGGCGGCTGGTGCGAGGGGAGCTGCGTTTCGAGGCGGTGGACTTCGCCTATGACGAGCGACCTCCGCTCCTGCAGGACTTCAATCTGGTGCTGCCCGCAGGCAGCACGATCGGCATCGTCGGTTCCACCGGCTCCGGTAAGAGCACGTTGGTCAAGCTGCTGCTGCGCCTCTACGACCATTCCGGCGGTCGCATTCTTCTGGACAGCCGCCCGATCGAGACACTGCGTCTCGAGGATCTTCGCCGGGCGATCGCCCTGGTCAGCCAGGACGTCTATCTCTTCCATGGAACGGTGGCGGAAAACATCGCTTACGGCAGCGATGCGGCCGATCCTGCTGCGATCGAACGTGCGGCCCGACTGGCCGAGGCGGCGAGCTTCATCGAGGAGTTGCCCCATCGCTACGAGACCCTGGTGGGTGAGCGGGGGCAACGTCTGTCCGGTGGCCAGCGTCAACGCATCGCGCTGGCCAGGGCGATTCTCAAGGATGCTCCGATTCTGGTGCTCGATGAAGCCACAGCAGCGGTGGACAACGACACCGAGGCAGCGATCCAGCGTTCTCTGGAACGGATCACCCGTGATCGCACGACCCTTGTGATCGCCCATCGCCTGAGCACGATCCGGCATGCCGATCGCATCGTGGTGATGGAGCGGGGACGCATCGTCGAGCAGGGCCTCCACGATGATCTGCTCGCCCTCGGCGGCGTTTACACGAACTTGTGGCAGGTGCAGGCCGGGGAACGGGCTTGCGCTTCCTGAAGAACCCGTTGCCTGCGGTCGGACCGGTGACCATGCTTGAGCGTGACTTACCTGGCTCTGCCATCAGTCCATGGCGATGGAGGCCTCGGTCAGCCACGTAATGCACCACCCCCTTGGGGTGTTCGCTCTGTTGGTGGCGATCAGTGCGGCCGTGCCGCCCCTGATCCGACGCCTCGGCTTGCCTGATCTGGTCGGTCTGCTGCTGGCGGGCGTGCTGATCGGCCCCCATGCTCTGCAGTGGGTGGACACCGACAGCGAGACGGTGCGGCTGCTCTCTGATCTGGGAGCTGTCTATCTGCTGTTCACGATGGGGCTGGAGATCGACCTGGAGGAGTTCAACCGGGTCAAGCGCCGCTCCTTCATCTACGGCTTGCTGATCCTTCTGATCGGGGTGGCCACTGGGGTTTCCATCGGATGGATGGCGGGCTTCGCGGGGGTGTCCTGCCTCTTGCTCGGGGCGTTGATGGCCACGCACACGCCGCTGGGCTATCCGATCGTCCGCAGCTACGGAGCTCAAAAGGATGAGGCGGTGGTGGTGAGTGTCGGGAGCACGATCTTCACCGACATCGTCGCGCTGCTGTTACTGGCGGTTGGCCTTGGTCTGGGCAAGGGGGATCTCAGTGGGGCCGGCCTCACCTGGTTGCTGGTGAAGATCGGCTTGTTTGCCCTGATGGTGGTGCTGGGGATCCGCTGGCTGGGACAACGGCTTGTGATCCGCGGGATCAACGATGAAAACAGGATGGTTCTGGCCGTGCTGGTCGCCCTGTTCCTGGCGTCCCTTGGGGCGGAGCTGGCGGGGGTGGAGAAGATCGTCGGCGCCTTCCTTGCTGGACTGGCGGTGAATTCGGTTCTCCCGGAGGGGCGGGTCAAGGAGCAGGTGATCTTCATCGGGAGTGTTCTGTTCATCCCGATCTTTTTCATCGACCTCGGCCTGCTGCTGGATGTGGGAAGCCTTGGGGAGAGCCTGTCCAACTATCAGTTCACGGGCCTGATGCTGGTGGGAGCGATTGGCGGCAAGGGACTGGCCTCCTGGATCAGCGGGGCTCTGTTCGGTTATCGCCGGTCGCAGATCCTGATGATGTGGTCGCTCACCATGCCCAAGGTGGCCGCCACCCTCGCCACCGCATTCATCGGTTTTCAGGCGGGATTGCTGAATCAGATGGTGCTCAATGCCGTCCTCGCCGTGATGGTGGTGACCGCCACCCTCGGCCCGATCCTCACGGAGCGGTCGGTGACGCGCTTGACGGAGGATCGGCAAGGCATGGTGCCGACCAGCTTCGGGGAGGAGGCTGCCACCGCTGACGGAGTCAGTGAGGTCGTGCAGCGACCGTTGCGGATCGTGGTGCCCATCGCGAACCCCGGCAATGAAGGGGGACTGCTCAACATCGCGTCGCGGCTGCTGCGTGGATCAGCTGGTGGGGAGGGATTACTGCTGCCTCTCGCCATGGTCAATCCCAGTCTCGAGGAGGTGCGCGGCGGCCTCAACCGCGCTGTCGTCGCGGCCCGTGGTCGACTGGCTGCCGCAGCGGCGATCGGCAGTTCCCTGCAGGTGCCAACCCGAACCCTGCTGCGACTCGACGAGGACATCGCCGGGGGCATGAGCCGCACCGCCCTCGAACAGTCGGCGGACCTGCTGCTGATCGGAGCCGGACGGGCGGACCAGCTGCGGGCCTGGTTCCTCGGAGACATCGTCGATGGGGTCTGCCGCACCGCCCATTGCCCCGTCGTGGTGGTGAACCTCGGGCGTCAGCGCGTCACCGCCCTCAGCCGCATCCTGGTACCCATCAAGGATCTCTCCGCCAGCGCACGCGAGCAGTTCGAGCTGGCCCTGAGGGTGATCAACACAGCGGCGCTGGAGGAGCGCACCCGCATCACGTTGCTGCATGTGCATGATCCCCGCTTCAGTGGGCAGGACCGGCGCTGGATGGAGGAGCAGCTGATCCGCTGGAGGCCTCAGGGGATCCCGGCAGAGCGCTTTCACATCGTGATCGTGCGTGGGCCAGGCATCGATGTGGCGATCCATCGCCTCAGCCGTGAGCATGACCTCGTGATCCTTCGCACACAGCGCAGACGGGTGGCCGGCTTGCCGATCCCCGGCAGCGACCGCACGAGCAAGTTGATCAGTCAGCTCCCCTGCGCGGCGATGGTGATCAGCGATCCGCTGGTCTGACCATCCAGAACAAAAGGTTAAGACAAGGTCAAGCTCTGGTTATGGTAAAGAGATGGTGATCCAGTCCTCGCCGAAGCCGCGTCGACCCCTCTGGGTTGCGGCTTTCATCGGCCTGTCTGGAGGGTTGTTGCTCTCGGTGCCGCTCAGCCGCTTGAGCGGTGATCAGTCCGTTGCGTCGATGCCTTTGCCGCTGGGAAATCCCTTCGGCAGCTGGGCTGGTTTTGGGCCGAAGGAGGTTGTCGTGCTGGGCCGGGATGCGAGCGGCAGCAACACCGATGTGATCTTCACCGTCAGGGTCCTGGGAGGTCGCACGACGATCACTCAGATTCCCCGTGACAGCTACATCGACAGCGATGGCTTCGGAGCCATGAAGATCAACGGTCTGCTGGCGAGAGGAGGTGCGGAGGCGGTGGAGCGAGAGCTCACGCGATTGATGAACCGTCCGATCCGTCATCACATCGTGGTCCGGTTGGATGCGATCGAGACGCTTTCCGACATGGTCGGCGGCATCGAGGTCGACGTGCCGAAGCGTCTCTACTACGTCGACCGCAGCCAGGGTCTGGTGATCGATCTCCAGCCGGGTCGACAGATTCTCAGAGGCGGGGATCTGGAGGGGTTCCTGCGCTGGCGTCAGGATGGGCGTGGGGATGTCGGCAGGCTTGAGCGCCAGCAACTCGCGTTGAAGGGACTGTTCGAGCGGATGCGGCAACCTCAGAATCTGATTCGCCTTCCGGCCTTGATCGCCGCCGCGGGCGGTCAGCTCCAGACGGACCTCGGTCCGGTGCAGATGGGCGGTCTGATCGCCGCGATGGGGACCACCGATCTGGAGACCAAGCGATTGCGGGCCAAGCCGTTCTATCGCGGGGGCATCAGCTATCTGGACACGGAATGGCCTGCGCGGGACCCCAGCGGTGCCGAGGCCAGCGAGGCGAGCAGCCGCCGCTTTCGATTTCTGTTCTGAATCCCGCCAACGGGCTTACACCAGCAGATTCAGGGAGCGCACCACCCGTCCGCAGAGATCGCTGACTTTCGGCCAGCGCTCTTCGTTGGTGCTGGTGGCCAGGGTGTAGAGACGCCCGCGGTCCACCACCACCGTTGCCAGCTCGTGGCGGTCACGATCCTCCAGGTGCACGGCGTACTCCAGGTCATAAAACGTGTGCCCGTTGGTTTCACGCTCCCCGGCTTCGATCAGCTCGGCTGTGCGGCCGCTGCCTGCGGTGGCGATCACCTCACGGCGCAGCCTCTCTCCCACCGCCACCGCGCTGCCCAGCTCGCTGAGGTCGTTGCTTTCGTCCACTTTGTTCACCATCAGGCTCACGGTCTCGTCGCTGTGGATGAGGTCGTGAAACACAACCCTGGGGCCGTTGCTCACCTGCACCTGGGTCCAACCTGTTGGGTAGAGGAAGGCGAAGCGTCCGTCGGGGCTCTGGTACGACTGCAGTCCGGCGGTTGGACCGGCTGCGCAGGCTCCCAGGGTGAACGCCAGGGCTGCACAGGCCAGCAGTCGGGTGAGGGATCGGAACAGCTGCATCGTGGCCTGAACGGATCGGGGCATTCTGCCTAGAGTCTGATTATGCGGCGGCAGACCCCTGAGCGGCTTCACCCGACCGTTGGCCCGACTGATCGATCAGTTCGAACGGCTGCCCGGCATCGGCCCCCGCACAGCCCAGCGTCTTGCCCTGCATCTGCTCAATCAGCCGGAGGAGCAGATTCATCAATTCGCTGATGCTCTGCTGGCGGCGCGCACTCAGGTGGGCCAGTGCCAGACCTGTTTTCATCTCTCGGCGGAACCCCAGTGCGAGATCTGTCGCAACCCGGAGCGGACCAACGGTCTTCTCTGTGTGGTGGCGGATTCCAGAGACCTGCTGGCGATGGAGCGCACCCGGGAATTCCGTGGGAGGTATCACGTTCTCGGTGGCCTGATCTCGCCGATGGACGGGATCGGCCCTGAGCTGCTTCAGGTGACATCACTGGTGGAACGTCTCGGCAGGGAGGATGTCAGCGAGGTGATCCTGGCGCTGACCCCCAGCGTCGAAGGCGACACCACCAGTCTTTATCTGGCGCGACTGATCAAGCCGTTCTGTCAGGTGAGCAGGATTGCCTACGGGTTGCCGATGGGCAGCGAGCTCGAGTTCGCCGATGAAGTCACGCTGAGCCGGGCACTGGAGGGGCGTCGACCGGTCGAATGAACCGAATCCCTCAATCTGAAAGGAGCCTGAGAACCCACTGAGAAACACGACAGATGACGGTGTGAACCTTGAAGGACTGCCTTAAGACTTGATGGGTCAGGTCCTTCCCGATGACGTTTCCGCTCTTCTGGCTTCCCCGCCGGCGCTCCCTCAGCTCCCGGGAGATCCGCTTCGAGCGGCACGATGAACGGGCGGCCCGGGCTGTCGAGCTGTTGCCACAGCCGCAGCCACCTCTGGTTGCGATGGAGCTGCCTGAGCCGATCGATCCATTCGCCCCGGAAATCGTCACGGTTCCCGACATTCCCGAGCCGTTGAGCGCGGTGCAGGAAGAGCTGGATCAGATGGCCCAGGCCCTGGTACCTCCGGAGCTGCCAGAGCCTGCATTTGAGATCCCTCCCTTGGACGTTCCTCCCTTGGACTGTTCCTCCGTTGGACAGGCCTGAACTTTCTGCTCCCGCGTTGGACGCTGTTGCGCTGAACGGTGCTGACTTCGGGACCCTCAACCCCGACCCACAGCCGACGGTGGTGGCCCGATGGAACGAGCTGGCTCTGCAGGCGATCCGGGCGGATAAGCCCGTGCCAACCGTGATCACGCGCGCCCTGCATCTGGCCCACGCTGCGATGTACGACACCTGGGCGGCGTTTGATCCCATCGCCAAGGGGGCCTACACCGATCTGCGACGCAGCAGCCTGACTCCTCAGCGGACGATTGAACGGGCGATCAGTCATGCGGCGCATTCCGTTCTATCGACTGTGTTTCCCCACCACAGCGATCGATTTGATGACCTGCTGGAGCAGCTTGGCTTCGATTCAGCTCGACATCCGATGGCGCGTTTCGGCCGCCAGGTTGCCGAGTCGGTGCTGTCAGCGAGGGCTGAAGACGGCTCCAATGCAGGCAACGGATACGACGATCCGTCGGGCTATGCCTCCATCAATCAGGAGGGAAGTGGGGAGTTCGATCCCAACCGCTGGACTCCGCTGCGAATTCCCAACGGCACGGCCGTGGATGAGAACGGGATTCCCATCGCCACGGATGATCCCTCGACCTACACCCTGCAGAGTCCGCTGACCCCGCACTGGGGCGATGTCACCCCCTTTGCAATCAGCGATGGTGCCGCATTCCGTCCGGTGGCCCCCCCTCAGCTGGGTGATTTTTCGGTGTACACCGACGCGACAGGCTTCACGTCCACCAACGATGAGGCCTACAGGCGCCAGTTCACTGAGGTCGCCGCCATCAGTGCCACGCTGACTGCCGAGCAGAAAGCGATCGCTGAGTACTGGGCGGATGGGCCTCTCAGTTCCACACCTCCGGGGCACTGGAATGAATTTGCTCATGATCTTTCAGCCCGCGAGGAGTACGGCCTGGCAGATGACGTGAAAATGTTCTTCGCCCTGAACAATGCGTTGTTTGATACCGGTATCGCCGTATGGGATGCCAAATATGCCCACGATTATGTTCGCCCTCAGACAGCGATCCGTCATCTTTTCGAAGATCAGGAGATCATCGCCTGGGCTGGACCGAACAAGGGATCGCAGACCATTCTCGGTCAGGACTGGCAGCCCTATCAGGATGTGACCTTCGTCACGCCTGCCTTCCCTGAATACACATCGGGCCATTCCGGCTTTTCATTCGCTGCCGCAACGGTGCTCGAGGCTTACACCGGTTCAGATGTGCTGTTTGATGGACACAGCCGCGGGGTGCAGGATCTGGATGGTGATGGAGAGCGGGATCTGATTGGTGCCTGGTCGACGGATGAGTTGTCCTTTGAGGAGTACGACGGAGACACGATCCGTCTGAGCTGGAACACGCTCTGGGATGCGGCGGCGCAGGCTGGACGCTCGCGTCTGTACGGTGGGATTCATATTCAGGACGGCGATCTCCGAGGCCGTGCCATGGGTCAGCAGGTGGCGGAAACGGTCTGGGGTCAGACGGAATCCTTGTTTTCAGGTTTCGGTGAAACCTCTCAACTGATCTGACTCGCCGTTGGTCCCCCCTGCGGATGTCGTGTTGTCTGAATCATCACGTCAGTTGAAGGATGTGGTTGGGTGCATCCAGCAGTGAAGCTGATGACGTCCAGCGGAATTTCGATCTTCTCTACTTCGAGCCGAAGGGACGCCTGTTCTTCAATGAGAATGGAGTTGAGCGCGGTTTTGGAGACGGGGGCCTTCTTTGCACCATGAAGAATGCCGGTGAGATCACAACCGATCAGATCGCTCTGGTCTGATCCCGTGGAGCCTGAGTCCGGTCGTTGGTTCAGCGAGCTCTCAGGGAATCCTTTCCGGCCCCTCAAGTCCGCGCTGAATGCCATGAGGACAGTGGAGCCAAGGGTGAGAACCCTCCCAATCACACCACTGAACCGTGACGACGACGACGCTGACCTCTCGAGAAAGCGCTGTACTCCAGCTGCTCTGCGAGGGATGTTCGAACCGAGAGATCGGGCGGGAACTTCATATCGCTGAGACCACCGCCCGGGACTACGTTCAATCCGTGATCCACAAGATGAACACCCGCAACCGCACCTCGTGCGCGGTGGAAGGAATCCGGCGGCGACTGGTGTCCTGACGCGGCAACAGCAATGAGTTTTGTAGCGGAAATCACACTTCCCTGAAATCAGGGCGACATTGAACTCGCCGGTGGCATCGCTCCGGGTGGGTTCACCCTCCTGGCCACCGGCTCCCACCATCCGCTGCCGACACGGTCAGAATCAGGGCTGGTCAGCTCACTGCATGAGCAAGTACAGCGCCATTCCCCCTGCCGAAAGGCTTCCCGAATGGCTTCGCCGCCCGATCGGGAATGCTTCTGACCTGGAGCGGGTTCAAGGCCTGGTGAAGCAGAACAGGTTGCACACGATCTGCGAGGAGGGGCGCTGTCCCAACCGGGGCGAGTGCTATGCATCCGGCACGGCCACCTTTCTTCTGGGGGGATCGATCTGCACCCGCAGCTGTGCCTTCTGTCAGGTCGAGAAGGGGCAGGCGCCGATGCCGGTCGATGCCGGCGAGGCCGTGCGAGTGGCCGAGGCCGTGGAGGCGATGGGGTTGCGTTACGTCGTGCTCACCGCCGTGGCCCGCGATGACCTCGACGACCATGGCGCCGGGTTGTTCACGTCCACGATGGCCGCGATCCGGCAGCGCAATCCGCTTGTGGCCATTGAGGTGCTCACCCCGGATTTCTGGGGGGGTGTCACGGATCAGGAGCAGGCCCTGGCGGCGCAGCGACAGCGGCTTGCCACGGTGCTGGCCGCCGAACCGGTGTGCTTCAACCACAATCTGGAGACGGTTGAGCGTCTGCAGGGTGAGGTGCGACGCGGAGCCACGTATCGCCGTTCGCTTGGACTGTTGGAGACGGCCAGGACGCTTGCGCCGCGGATTCCCAGCAAGTCCGGGCTGATGCTCGGACTCGGCGAGACCCGGGATGAGGTGATCCGTGCGATGCAGGATCTGCGTCGTGTCGACTGTCAGCGCCTCACACTGGGTCAGTACCTGAGACCCTCCTTGGCCCATATCCCAGTGGCCCGCTACTGGACGCCCGAGGAATTCGCGGAGCTGGGGGAGGTCGCCCGGGAGCTGGGGTTTGACAAGGTCAGCAGCGGTCCTCTGGTGCGGAGCAGCTATCACGCGGCGGACTGACGCCAGCGCTGCTCGCTCAGGGTCAGAACCGAGCAGCAGTCCGCACACATCAGAACTCCGGCACCGCCCCACACCAGACGCAGAGGGAGATCCACCGGCGCTGCTGCCACCTCCCGCACCGGTGTGAAACCGCGCTGCCGGAAGTAACGCACCAGCCGTCTGTGCTGGCGGTCGTCGTCACGAATGGCCAGAAGCCTGGCCCGGCGGCAGGGGGTGCTCTCCAGAGCCCAGGCCATGGTTGCGGCCCAGATCAGGTCTCCGACTCCGCTCGGAGCTGAGGGCAGCACCCGCATCGTGTCGAGTTGCAATCCGCTGATGGCGGGGTAGGCCCAGCCTTTCAGTTCCCCGAGCAGTCGTGGCGGACCATCCGATTGGCGTGATGCCACCACGAGCCTCAGGGCCCAGAGCCCGAGCGGCCGATTCAGCCTGATGCGCAGCAGCAGTCCTCGGTCGCTGGCGTCCGATTCCAGGTCAGCGAGTTGAGGAACGTCGGCACATCCGGATGTCATGGGCCTCCATCAGGGCCGAGGTCGACGCCCATCGTCGTAAGGAGCAGTGCTCCAGCAGTCTCTTCAGTTCCCTGCCGGTCCAAAGCAGCGCCGTCTGCTGGGAGGTCTGCGTCTGGGGATGCATCAGATGCCATCGACCAACCCGTCATAGAGCCCCTGCGCCGTTGTGCAACCCCTGGACTGTCACAGTGCCACTTGCTGGTCTCATGCTGCTTCTTGGTCGTAGCGATCCGCTGAGATCACAGCGTCCAGGGACAGTGCTCCGTAGAGGTGTGGGAAAAGCTCCCCGGTCGGAACCGCGTCAGCCCGCAGTGGGGCGGTCAGCTGGGCAGGGTCGATCCGAAGCAGCAGCACGTCTTCTGCATCGGCGTAGAAGCGATCAAAGGTCGCCTTCACCTGCTGTTCCCACGAGCAGTGAATGAATCCCACTTCGTCAAGGCGCATGCCCCTGGTGGAGATCCGGTAGGAACCCTCTGCCCTGGCCATCCGCCAGTCTTCGGCGAGGGCCAGATGGAACAGGGGTTGATCGCTCGGGACCGGCACAGCATCGGCAGGGAACAGCGGTTGAAGCCCCCCGGGACTCCAGGGATCAGCCCGCTGCATCAGGCGCTCGAACATCGGATCCTCGAGAAAGCTCCGAAGCCAGATGCGCAGAGGGGCCAGCTCGGCATCCGCGTCGAAGTCCTCCGGATCGGCGATTCGCCATTGGCGAACAAAGGGCCAAAGGGCGCCGTCGGTGACGCCCATGCAGGGTCCGCTCAGCCAGCCCCGCGCCGCAATCCGTTCACTCCAGCGCTTCAGGATGGAGATCCCCGCATGGCGGTGGTGCTCGCGCCGCTCTCCTGGATAGCGGTCGGTGTACTTGAAACGATCCAGGTGGTGCTTGAACGGGCCATCGTTCTCACGGATCAGATCCGCGCTGCCTTCGCCCCTCTGCAGCAGATCGCGCGGATCCGCCTGCTCAAGCGCCCAGCGCATCACCTGCAGGCTCTCATCGATCACCTGCCCGCCCTCGAGCACCAGTACCGGAACGGTCCCTTTGGGTGACACCGTCAGCATTTCCCTGGGCTTGGCCTTGAGTTCGATCTCGCGCCAACGCACCAGAAGCCCAGCCTGCAGCAGGGCCCAGCGCGCCCGCATGGCGAACGGGCAGCGCCGGAAGCTGTAGAGGATCGCGGTCATGGTCGTGCGTCTTTCGGGCAGATGCGCAATGCTGCCCCTGGAGTGTGCTCCACGCCCATGCGATGGCTTGTCCCGATCGGAATCCTCGCCTGGATGGCAGGGCTGTTTGTTGCGCATCATGCGATCCATGCCGGTGGCTGCATGACGGAAGCCCGATGGGCGTCGCAGAACGATGAGGTCTACGACCGCGAACTGGAGGTGGAGTGATGGCCCGCAAACGCATCTCATTCCGAGATCCGGTCTGGCTGATCCCGATGGTGATCGTGGTGCTTGCCTGTTCCGTGCAGACCTTCCACCTGGTGCAGCACGCCAAATACTGCAAGAGCAACGCGGAGTGGACCTCGATCTACGAGCAGAAGGCGGAGGATGCCCTCGATGAGGACGACAGCTGATCGATCTGTTTCTGGCGCATCGTGAACCGTTCCCGGTCGCTGTCGCTGAAGCGATCGATGCAATGCAGGCACTGCACTCCCTTCACATAACTGGGCAGATCCCGTTGCTCCGGTGACAGGGGCAGCCCGCAGGCGTGGCAGAGGCTGTGGACTCCAGGTTCCAGCTGATGGTTGAGCGCCACCCGCTGATCGAACACGAAGCATTCACCCTGCCAACGGCTGTCCTCTTCCGGCACCTGTTCCAGGTACTTGAGGATGCCGCCCCGCAGATGGTGCACCGGGCCGAAGCCGCTCTGCTGCAGGTAGCTGCTCGCCTTCTCGCAGCGGATGCCACCGGTGCAGAACATGGCGATCCGCTGCGGCTGTCGCTGCGCGATCAGTGGGCGCAGAGTCCGCTCCGCCCAGTCAGGGAAGTCGCGGAAGCTTTCCGTGCCTGGATCGAGGGCTCCTTCAAAGCTGCCGATCGCGGTCTCATAGCTGTTCCTGGTGTCAATCACCAGCGTGTCGGGGTCATCGACCATGCCGTTCCAGTCCTGTGGATCCACATAGATGCCCACGCTGGACCGTGGATCCGCTCCGGCCACACCCATGGTCACGATCTCCTTCTTGCGTCTCGCCCTGAACCGTCGGAACACAGGCCTGTCACTCCAGCTGCACTTGACCTCGAGCCGCTCGAACGGCTGAGCCCCCAGCGCAAGTCGGTCGCGCAGTCGGGTCAGCAAGGCTTCCACGCCCCGCGCAGGCCCGCTGATCGTGCCGTTCACCCCTTCCTCGGCAACCAGAACAGAGCCGAGCACATCCCCCCGATGCGCCAACGGCGGCAGCTCAGCAAGAATCGCCTCACGCCGTTCGTCGTTCAAGGGTGTGAAGGCGTAGAAGGCTGCCACCATCAGCCGGTTCATGCCGCAGTCCGGCCCTTCATGATCAATCGTTCCGTTCATGGGTTTCGGATGATTTCGGCGCTGATGACGCTGGTGGTTCCGTAGGGCCCGAATCGTGTGGCGCACGCAGCCCCGCAGCTGGCTCCCAGCTTCACGGCCCGCGTGGCGCTCCAACCCGCGGCGAGTCCTGCCGTGACTCCGGCCGCGAAGCTGTCGCCGCACCCATAGGACTCCACCAGGGGAGCATCGGGTGCAGAGGCTGCATAGCGGCCACCCGGTCGCAACCAGCCTCCATCGGCTCCCTCCGTTGCGATGACCAGAGCTGGCGCGGGGTCCAGAGCATCCTCAGGAAGCTGTTCTCCCGGATCGAGGCCACTGCCGATCAGGGCATCCAGCTGGACGGCGGCTCCCTGCAGGACGGGCAGGCGCAGCCGTGGTGTTGCCGTCAGCACCCTGGCAGCCCGGGCACGGCGAAGGCCATCGGCATCCGTCGCGGAGACGAACACGCCATCACAATCCTGCAGCAGCTCCCAGGGCAGGGAATCCTCTGCCGTCGGCGTCAGTCGTTCGCCGATCACCGTGATCGCCCGATCACCGGTGTGGTCCACGAGGCTGAGGCCGCGGCGGCTGGGCTGATCTCGCCAGGCCACGTGGGGATCCACTCCAAGTTCCCGTAATCGCTCCACACTCCGTCGTCCGATCGCATCGCGACCGAGGGCCGTGAAAAAAGGCACCGTGGTTCCGGTCAGCCGTGCCAGCTGAACCGCCACAACGGCACCGGCTCCAGCCGGTTCCTCCAGACTGCGGGCGGCCCGGCTGATCAATCCCGGCCGAGGCAGGGCATCGACCTGAAGGAAAGTCACCCATTCCTGATGGCCGATCACTGCCAGCTTCACCGGCGGGAGGCCGGATGCGGCTTGCATCAACATCAGTTGTCCCGTCGGGTATCGATAATCCGGGCCAGCTCCAGCACATAACCCGCCGTGCACCAGCGTCCATGGCTGCGAGCGCGGTTTTCGGGGTCGGACCGAATCTCCGCGGTTTCGGCCATCAGCAGATCGAGCTCCCCCTGGGGAAGTTCGTAGAGATCCTGCAGTTCCACCTCACGGCCGAGCAGATGGCTGCGAAACCATTTGCGTGACTGCTCCTGGGCTGGAATCTCTCGCGGCATGGCGGAACTCCGCGGGGGGATGGCGTGATTCAGAGGATTCCGAGGGGCCCCTTCTTCTTCTTGCAGTAGCCGGCGCCGATGTTCACCCACCCCTCCAGACATGCCTCGCCGTTGGTGGGAGCCACCTCGTAGTAGACGGGCGAGACACACGTGGTGCCCAGGGTGTTCACATAGCCCATGGGGCATTGGTCATGACCGGCAGCCTTGGGAATCTCCTTCTGAGCGAGAGCCGCTGCAGGAGCCAGCAGAATCGGCAGCAATGCCAGAAGGAACGAACGCATGACAGGGGAGTGAATGCAGTTCTGTCTTAGCTCAGGGCGCAAGCCAGGCTCACGAATGCGTTGCTTCTCAAGGAGCGCAGCTGACGGGGGATTCCGCGTTCTCCTGCCAGTTGGCCTGCACCCCTGCATCCCTGAGCAGCTGCCGGTCGGCCTCCACATCCGGATTGCCGGTGGTGAGGAGGGTGTCGCCGTAGAAGATCGAATCAGCTCCGGCCTGCAGGCAGAGGATCTGGGCTTCCCGGCTCATCGATTCACGCCCGGCGCTGAGCCTCACGCGTGCGCGGGGCATCAGGATCCGCGCTGTCGCCACCATCCGAACCAGGTCCAGTGGCTCGAACGGAGCCTGGTCCTGAAGGGGCGTTCCTTCCACAGCCACCAGACCGTTCACCGGAACACTCTCCGGATGGGGATCCATGCCGGCCAGCACCTGAAGCATTGAGGCGCGGTCTCTCAGCGATTCGCCCATGCCGATGATGCCTCCGCAGCAGAGGGTCACCCCGGCTTTCCTGACCCGTTGCAGGGTCTCCAGCCGTTCCTGGTACGTGCGGGTCGAGATGATCCGGTCGTAATGCTCGGGGCTGGTGTCGAGGTTGTGGTTGTAGGCGGTGAGCCCGGCCTCGGCGAGCCGTTCCGCCTGTCGGTCGGTGAGCATGCCTGCGGTCACGCAGGCTTCCAGGCCCAGCTCGCGCACGCCCCTCACCATCTCCAGCATCGCCTCGAAGGGGGTGCCGTCACGGATCTCACGCCAGGCCCAGCCCATGCAGAAGCGGTCGGCACCGGCCTGCTTCGCGGCCCGTGCCCTCTGAAGCACGGGCTCCACCTGCATCTGAGCATCGAAGCCTGTGACGTCGCTGCTGTTGTGGATCGACTGAGAGCAATAGGCGCAGTCCTCTTCGCAGCCCCCGGTCTTGACGCTCAGCAGCGAGGCCAACTGCACCTTGTAACCGGGGTTGGCTTCCCGGTGCACGGCCTGGGCCTGCCACAGCAGCTCCATCAGGGGCTGCCGGAGGAGGGCCAGGATTTCCTCGGTGGTCCAGTCGTGGCGCAGGGTCAGCGTCATGGCGAAATCGGATCCAGGCCCCCGAAGCGGCGTTGACGGCTCTGATAGTCCAGCAGGGCTCTGGTCAGGGCTTCAGGGCCGAAATCAGGCCAGAAGACGTCGGTGACATGGATCTCCGCGTAGGCCAGTTGCCACAGCAGGAAGTTGCTGATCCGGTGTTCACCACTGGTGCGGATCAGCAGGTCGGGATCCTGCTCGCCGGCGGTGAACAACTCAGCCGCAACGCTGTTCTCATCGATTTGCAGGGGGTCGAGCTCGCCATCTGCCGCCCGCTGGGCGAGCCGCTGGGCAGCGCGCACCAGCTCGCGTCGTCCGCCGTAATTGGTGCAGACGTTGAAGTGAATGCCATCGTTGCCGGCCGTCCGCTCGGTGGCATCGGCGATCAGCTCCTGCAGTTTTTCCGGCAGTCCTTCCAGATCGCCCAGGAAACGGATGCGCACCTGTTCCTGCTCCAGCGACCGCAGCTCCTTCTGGAGAACGCGTTCAAACAGAGTCATCAGGAAATTCACCTCATCGCCGGGCCTCGCCCAGTTCTCCGTGGAGAAGGCATAGGCGGTGAGAGCCTTGATGCCCCAGTCGCTGCAGAGGCGAAGCGTCGATTTCAGGGCCTCCACCCCAGCGCGGTGACCCATCACCCGCGGCAGGCCGCGGGACTCGGCCCAACGGCCGTTTCCGTCCATGATCACCGCCACATGGGATGGAAGCCGAGCGATCTCAAGCTCCGGCGGGCAGACGGAACGGGGAGCGGCGTCGGTGCTGGCAGCCGGTGGTCGGCTCAAGACAGCGATTCTGACGGGGAGCTCCCCACCGTACGTCGTGCAGGTGGCAGGGCCTCCGCCGTGCTGAACAGTTCGCGCAGCAGCTCCTGCAGACGACTGCTGGTGATCGGACGTTCCAGACGGCCCTGATTGGCAAGGGAGAGGGTGCCGGTCTCCTCGGAGACGACGATGCAGATGCAGCGGTCAAAGCGTTCGGTGATCCCGAGCGCCGCGAGGTGGCGTGTGCCGTAGCGGCTCACGCTGTGACGGGACAGAGGAAGAATGACGCCGGCCGACTCGATGCGATTGCCTCGCACCAGCACTGCACCGTCATGGAGCGGTGTGTCGGCGGCGAACAGGTTGAGCAGCAGCTCCCGGCTGAGCTGGGCTCCGATGGTCACCCCTGGATTGAGGAAATCCTCCGGACGCAGATCGCTGCCCAGATCGACAACGATCAGGGCTCCGCGGCGTTGCTGGGAGAGTTTTCCTGCGGCGTCGGTGATGTGGGCCACGGTGCCGGCTGTGGCACGGAACTCCTTCTGGGGATTGCCCAGCAGCACAGCAAGCCGGCCGGTGCCCAGAAGTTCCATCAGCCGACGCAGTTCCCCCTGCCAGAGAATCGCCAGTGACAGGGAGCAGGCGAGAACGAGGGCATCCACCAGCTTCGAGGTGAGCGGCAGGTTGGCGAACCGCTGCACGAACCAGGCGGTGGCCACGAGGAACAGATAGCCGCGCAGCAGCCAGAGGGTCCTGGCCTCGTTGACCCGCGAGAACAGCAGAAAACCGATTGCAGAGGCAAACAGGACGTCGAGAACAAGGCGCGGATCCACCACCGCCAGCACGTTCACCCCGCCCATCTCCCTGCTGCCATCAACGTACCGCTCGGAAGCGCTCCGGCAGCACGTCGTAGCGCAGCAGGTCATCCGGCTGCTCGCGCTTCTGAACCAGCTCAGCCGCTCCGTCATTCACCACCACCGCAGCCGGGCGGGGGATGCGGTTGTAGTTGGAGCTCATCGACGCGTTGTAGGCACCGGTGGCGAACACCGCGACGATGTCGCCACTGCTGGTGGTCGGCAGATTGAGGTCCTTGAGCAGCACGTCGCCCGACTCACAGTGCTTGCCCACCAGGTTCACCGTTTCAGTGGCTTCCGCCAGGGGGCGGTCCGCCAGGCAGCAGGTGTAGAGAGACTGGTAGGTGATCGGCCGTGGGTTGTCGCTCATGCCACCGTCGATGGCGACGTAGGTGCGCACTCCCGGGATCGTCTTGCGAGACCCCACGCTGTAAAGCGTGATGCCTGCCGTGGCGACCAGAGACCGCCCCGGTTCGCACATCAGACGGGGAAGCTCCAGATCCCTTTCTCGGCATGCCGCGGTAACGCCCTCCGCCACCACCTTCACCCAGTGGTCGATGCTCGGCGGGTCATCGGTTTCCACATAGCGGATTCCAAGGCCACCCCCCACGTTGAGATCGGTCACCGGGTGGCCGAGCCGCCGGGCCAGGCCGAGGGCATCCGCCATCACCGCGGCCAGGTCGCGATGGGGCTCAAGCTCGAAGATCTGAGATCCGATGTGGGCATGCAGACCGGTCAGTCGCGCCCAGGGTTGTCCGACCAGTTGCTTCAGCACCGACTCCAGCAGGTCTGGATCGAAGCCGAACTTGCTGTCCAGATGTCCGGTGCGGATGTATTCGTGCGTGTGGCACTCGATGCCCGGGGTGAAGCGCAGCATCAGGCGTGCCGGTTCGCCGCCTGCTGGCACCAGCTGCTCCAGCCGCTCGAGGTCGTGCTGGTTGTCCACCACGATCGTCACGTCGTTGTCGTAGGCGAGCAGCAGTTCCTCATCGCTCTTGTTGTTGCCATGCAGCACCATCCGCCGACCGGGCATGCCCCCCTGAAGAGCCGTGAGCAGCTCACCGGCGGAGACGGCGTCCAGTCCCAGCCCCTCGGCCGCAGCGATGCTGCTCATCAGCAGAGAGCTGTTGGCCTTGGAGGCGTAGACCGGCAGCGACTCTCCCGGGTAGTGCCGTTGAAGGGCGTCCCGGTAGGCGCGGCAGGTGCTGCGCAGGGTCACCTCATCGAGGACATACAGCGGTGTCCCGTAACGCTGCGCCAGTTCGCTCAGCAGGCAGCCGCCAACGAGAAGCCTGTCCTGATCATCCAGCTCCGTGGTGAGGGGCGCGAGATTGCGGTTGGGGCTGCTCGGATCCCGGGCCGCTTCGTAGGGCCTTGTGCTGGCGATGGTCTGAGTCAAAACGGACCGGCGTAGATGGGCAATGTAGGAATCAGAGCTCCCCGGAACGGTTCAGCCATCACCGTCATCGAACTCGACACCTCCTGGTTGTCGGCCTGTCTCGACCTGGATCAACGCTGCCTGAGGGGACTGTGGAACGAGGAGCAGTGGCGCCGTGAACTGGAGGAGCCGCAACGGCTGTGTCTTGGGCTGATCGAGGGGGAGCGCCTGCTGGGTCTGGCCTGTGGCTGGCTGGTGGTCGATGAGCTGCACATCACAGCGGTGGCGGTGGATCCGGATCGACGCCGCTGCGGTCTCGGCCGTTCGCTGCTGGACGCCCTGTTGCAACGGGCACGGATGGAAGGGGCCCGGCACGCCACGCTGGAGGTCGCCAGTGACAACACTGCCGCTGTCGGTCTCTACGACTCCCATGGATTCCAGATCGCCGGTCGCCGCCCCAACTACTACCGAGATGGCCGAGATGCCCTGATCCAGTGGTGTCGGCTCACGCCAACGGGATAGCCAGCTGACCGATCTAGATGATGTTCGGTTTCCCGTCCTCGGAAGACAAAAAAGCCGCACATCTTGGTGGGTTCATTATTAATTTCTGGCTGTACAAGCCCAGTCAGAGACTGGTGAGTCACTGAATCAAACAATCACTCGCAGAGGTCCCTCAACCCTGATAGCTTGGGAAGACTTACGCATCGGCCTCGACGATGTTCGAACGATTTACTGAGAAGGCCATCAAGGTGATCATGCTGGCCCAGGAGGAGGCCCGTCGCCTGGGTCACAACTTCGTGGGAACCGAGCAGATCCTTCTGGGACTGATCGGTGAAGGCACCGGAGTCGCAGCCAAGGTTCTCAAGTCGATGGGCGTGAACCTCAAGGATGCCCGCGTCGAGGTGGAGAAGATCATCGGACGGGGTTCGGGCTTCGTCGCCGTTGAGATCCCGTTCACGCCCCGTGCGAAGCGGGTGCTGGAGCTCTCCCTGGAGGAGGCCCGTCAGCTGGGCCACAACTACATCGGCACGGAACATCTGCTGCTCGGACTCATTCGTGAAGGCGAGGGCGTCGCTGCACGGGTGCTGGAAAACCTCGGTGTCGATCTGGCCAAGGTCCGCACGCAGGTCATCCGCATGCTGGGTGAGACGGCAGAGGTCTCTGCCGGTGGCGGTGGCGGCGGCGCCAAGGGTTCCACCAAGACGCCGACCCTGGATGAATTCGGCAGCAATCTCACCCAGCTCGCAGGGGAGGCCAAGCTGGATCCTGTGGTCGGCCGCCATAACGAGATCGACCGTGTGATTCAGATCCTCGGTCGCCGCACCAAGAACAATCCGGTGTTGATCGGTGAGCCCGGCGTGGGCAAGACCGCCATCGCCGAGGGGCTCGCCCAGCGGATCCAGCAGGGTGAGATCCCTGACATCCTCGAAGACAAGCGCGTTCTCACCCTCGATATCGGCCTGCTGGTGGCAGGGACCAAGTACCGGGGTGAGTTCGAGGAACGCCTCAAGAAGATCATGGAAGAGATCAAGTCCGCCGGGAACGTGATCCTGGTGATCGATGAGGTGCACACCCTGATCGGGGCTGGAGCCGCCGAGGGAGCCATCGACGCCGCCAACATCCTCAAGCCGGCTCTGGCCCGCGGAGAGCTCCAGTGCATCGGCGCCACCACCCTTGACGAGTACCGAAAGCACATCGAACGGGATGCAGCTCTCGAGCGTCGCTTCCAGCCGGTCACGGTGGGAGAGCCCTCCATCGTCGACACGATCGAGATCCTTCGGGGGCTGCGTGAGCGCTACGAGCAGCATCACCGCCTCAAGATCACCGATGACGCCCTCGTCGCCGCCGCCACACTCGGCGACCGCTACATCTCCGATCGTTTTCTTCCGGACAAGGCCATCGATCTGATCGACGAAGCTGGATCACGGGTGCGACTGCTCAATTCGAAGCTTCCGCCTGAAGCGAAGGAAGTCGACAAGGAACTGCGTTCCGTCCAGAAACAGAAGGAGGAAGCCGTTCGCGATCAGGACTTCACCAAGGCCGGAGAGCTGCGCGAAAAGGAAGTGGAACTGCGCGAACAGATCCGCACCCTGCTTCAGAACAACCGTGTCGAAGCCAGCCCTGATTCGGAGGCCTCCTCTGAAAGTCAGGTTCCTGAGGCTTCCGAGTCGTCCCCCATGGTCAATGAGGAGGACATCGCCCACATCGTTGCTTCCTGGACCGGTGTTCCCGTTCAGAAGCTCACCGAGAGCGAGTCCGTGAAACTGCTGAACATGGAGGAGACCCTCCACCAGCGCCTCATCGGCCAGGACGAAGCGGTCAAGGCTGTCTCCAAGGCGATCCGCAGAGCCCGCGTCGGCCTCAAGAATCCCAACCGACCGATTGCCAGCTTCATCTTCTCCGGCCCCACCGGGGTCGGAAAGACGGAACTGACCAAGGCTCTGGCCACCTATTTCTTCGGCAGCGAAGAGGCGATGATCCGCCTCGACATGTCCGAGTTCATGGAGCGCCACACGGTCAGCAAGCTGATCGGCTCCCCTCCTGGCTATGTGGGATTCAACGAGGGCGGACAGCTCACCGAAGCCGTGCGTCGCCGTCCGTACACCGTCGTTCTCTTTGACGAGATCGAGAAGGCTCACCCGGATGTGTTCAACCTGCTGCTTCAGCTGCTTGAGGATGGCCGGCTGACCGATTCCAAAGGTCGCACCGTCGATTTCAAGAACACGCTGATCATCATGACCTCGAACATCGGTTCGAAGGTGATTGAGAAAGGTGGCGGTGGCCTCGGTTTCGAGTTCTCCGGCGAGAGCGCCGAGGAGTCTCAGTACACCCGGATCCGCTCCCTGGTGAACGAGGAGCTCAAGCAGTACTTCCGCCCCGAATTCCTCAACCGTCTCGACGAGATCATCGTCTTCCGTCAGCTCAGCCGCGACGAGGTCAAGGAGATCGCAGAGATCATGCTCAAGGAGGTGTTCGGTCGCATGGGCGAGAAGGGCATCACGCTCACCGTCTCCAATGCCTTCAAGGAGCGTCTTGTGGAAGAGGGGTACAACCCGGCCTACGGCGCCCGGCCCCTGCGTCGCGCTGTGATGCGTCTGCTCGAGGATTCCCTCGCCGAAGAGGTGCTCTCCGGACGGATCAAGGACGGCGATCACGCTGAGGTGGATGTGGATGAGAACAAGAAGGTGGTGGTGCGTCACATGGGACGTGCCGAAGCGACACCTCAGCTCGCCGGCGCCGGCGTCTGATGGTCGGTTCCATCTCAACCCACGCCATCGCCCCAGCTGCGGTGCTGCGGGGGGATGGTGCCTGGTCGGATGCTCTGCCTCGCATAGCCGCTCTGAGCTCGGCTCCCCTGCTGCTCGGACGCAGCGGGGCAACCGCCCGGCTCAGAGAATGTCTCGAACGGGATCTTGAGGCTGCCGGCCTGCCGACCCGTTCCGTTGAACTGGACTTCGATTGCTGTGAAGTCGACCTGCAGCGGCTTGCGGTTGAATCCGCCGGTTGTGATGCCGTCATCGCCGCGGGAGGCGGCAAGGTGCTGGATGCCGGCAAGCTGCTGGCTTCCCGGCTCGGCCTTGCCTGCATCACCGTCCCTCTGAGTGCTGCCACCTGTGCCGGCTGGACCGCTCTGGCCAACCTCTATTCACCGGAGGGTGCCTTTCAGGGCGATGTGGCTCTGGAGCGCTGTCCGGATCTTCTTGTGTTCGATCACGACCTGGTGCGTCAGGCTCCCCCCCGCACCCTGGCCAGCGGGATCGCCGATGCGCTGGCGAAGTGGTACGAAGCCTCTGTCAGCAGTGGTGACAGCAGCGACGGGCTCGTGCAGCAGGCCGTTCAGATGGCGAGAGTGCTCAGAGATCAGCTGATGATCGATGGCGCGAAGGCCTTGCAGGACCCGACCGGTTCAGCATGGGTGAGAACGGCAGAAGCCTGTGCTCTCACGGCCGGCGTGATCGGTGGACTGGGGGGTGCCCGCTGCCGGACCGTCGCCGCCCACGCTGTTCACAACGGCCTCACCCTGCTGCCCGATTGCCACGGAGTGCTCCACGGCGAGAAAGTGGGTTTCGGCATCCTTGTTCAACTTCGTCTTGAGGAGCGGCTGGGCGGGAATCGGCTCGCTGGCCAGGCCCACCGTCAGCTGCTCCCGCTGCTGCGGGAGCTGGGTCTTCCTGTCACTCTCGATGACCTCGGACTCGCGGGTGCCAGCCTCAGTGACCTTCAGCGGGTGTGTCAGTTCGCCTGCCGCGAGGGATCAGACCTGCACCATCTCCCCTTCACTGTGAGCCCTGGCGCCCTGCTGGAAGCACTGGTGGGTGCGGCCGAACCCAGCCTTCTTTCCTCTTGAACCAGCTGCTGGACCAGCTCCGACCGACTCTGCTCGATCCGTGCGCACGCGATCTGGCGGGAACCGTTCAGTGGTGGCTTCTGCCTGGCCTCGAAAGTGATCAACCCTTCCCGGTGGCGGTGCTCGGAGAGGGGCCACCCCTGCTGCTGCTGCATGGTTTCGACAGCAGTTTCCTGGAATTCCGTCGCCTGGCACCGCAGCTGAGTGATCGGTTTCAGCTGTTCATCCCCGATCTGTTCGGCTTCGGTTTCTCCCCCCGGCCTTCCGGGGCCAGCTATGGCCCGGAGCCGGTGCTGCGTCATCTTGATGCGCTGCTGGAACGTCTGCCGCCATCGTCCGTGGGGCTGATCGGAGCATCGATGGGTGGAGCTGTCGCCGTCGAGCTGGCCCGACGCCACCCGGAGCGAATCCGTCAGCTGCTGCTGCTGGCTCCCGCCGGTCTCAGCGGCCGGCCCATGCCGCTTCCCCCCGTGCTGGATCGGCTCGGAGTCTGGTTTCTCTCCCGTCCCGGCGTGCGCCGGGGTCTCTGCTCTCAGGCCTTTGCTGATCCAGCGGCTTCGGTCGGCGCACCGGAGGAACAGATCGCTTCACTGCATCTGCAGGTCCCGGGCTGGGCGGATGCGCTGGCGGCCTTCGCGCGCAGCGGTGGGTTCGCCGGTTGCGGCGAACCCCTGCCGGATCAACCGCTGCATGTGATCTGGGGAGCGCAGGATCGTATCCTTCGCCCGCGTCTGAAACAGGCGGTGCTCGATCTGCTCAAGCGTCCGGTGGAGACCTTCGAGTCCTGCGGCCACCTGCCCCATCTCGATCAGCCTGAACGGGTGGCCGAGCGTTGCCGGGAGTATCTGGCCGGTGTCTGATCCGCTTCTCAGTCTCATCTCCACCGGTCTGAAGCTCTGGGTCCGCAGCCGCTGCGACAGCGTCGGATCGCTTGAACTTTCGCTGCAGGGATCCAGTCTCGGGTTGCTGCGAGGTCATCTGCAGGGGGCGCGGCTGGAGGCCAGGGAGGTGCGTTTTCAGGGCCTGCCTCTGCAGCATGCGGTTCTGAGCAGCGGTCCGATACAGGTGGATCTGCAGCTGCTTCAGCCCGGTCGGATGCTGGCTCTGCAACATCCCTTCAGGCTTGAGGGGGATGTGACGATCACCGGCCGCGACCTGAATGACGCGCTTCTCGATGAGCCCTGGCGCTGGCTTGGAGACTGGTTGTCGGAGCAGCTGATGGGATTGACGCCGCTGGGCGGCCTGTGGATCGACAACGACGTGCTCGAGCTGCAGTCCCCCGTGGCGGCCCAGAAGGACCCGGCACGCCGCCGCTTCCGTCTCAAGGCCGCCCAGAACACCGTGATGATCCAGCCGCTCACGGAAGAGCAAGGTGCAACCCTGCTGCCGATGGACCCTGAGATCCACATCCTGGAAGCGTCCCTGCAGGGTGGTCAGCTCACCCTCCAGGGCGAGGCGCGCGTGAACCCCTGAGGAGATTTCGTGCGCTCAGGTGAGCAACTGGTCGCTCAGCGTCACCAGGTAGTAGATCACCGCGGGGGTGAACAGATAGCTGTCGATCCGATCGAGGATGCCCCCGTGACCCGGGAGCACATCCCCGGAGTCCTTCAGGCCGGCATCCCGCTTCATCATTGATTCGGTCAGATCACCCACCAGGGCGATCAGTGCCACCAGGGCTCCCAGCAGCAGTCCGGGCAGCCCCTGCCATGGCCACCCCATCACCCGTGCGCAGATCAGGCCGATGACCATGGCGCAGACGAATCCACCGATGGCTCCCTCCACCGTTTTGGCCGGTGAGATGGGCGACAGAGGGCGTCGACCGAAGCGCTTGCCGAAAGCCCACGATCCGATGTCGCTCCCGACGATCATCAGGCAGGCCGAAAAGGTGATCGCCAGGCCGCTGCTGCAGAGGTCCGCCGTGGCCGGTGCCAGCCCTGGGGCGGAGAGATTGCGCAGTGCCAGCCAGTGGCTGGGCAGAAAGCCGAGATAGAAGAGTCCGAAGATCGAAGCGGCGATGTCAGCGATCGAACCGGTCACCGGCTGAAGCAGCAGCCATCCGCAGATCGCCGCTCCCGCCAGTGGCAGCACAGCGGCCGCCAGCGCTTCCGGCATGCCGCCCTGCACCGCCCACTGGCTGCTGAACAGCAGCAGCTGGCAGGCCACCAGCGTGGTCTTGGTGGCGGGACGGATGCCCTTGAACTGGGCCATCCGGAAGAACTCCAGCAGCGCCAGATGCACGATCACGCCCACTGCTGCGGTGAACCACCATCCCCCCAGCACCACCACCAGGGCACCGAAACAGCCCACGGCGGTGCCGCTCAGCACGCGTTGACGCAGCGCACCGCGTTTCAGCTGTATCGAGGTCGTGGCTGGGATGGCCTCGCTGATCACGGACTTCCGGCGACAGGTCGTTCAGCGACCGAAAATTCAGCGTAACAATCGCCTCAGGGCAGCACCTCAAGCCGCACCGGCACCTCACCGTCCGAGATCATCTTCAGTTCGGTCGCAGCACCCTGGGCAAGGTCGATCACACGGTGCTGCCGATGCGGCCCCCGGTCGTTGATGCGCACCACGACGGTCTTCCCATTCGTGAGATTGGTCACCCGCACCCGCGTGCCGAACGGAAGGGTCCGGTGGGCCGCGGTCATGGTTCCCTGGCGAAAGGTCTCACCACTGGCGGTGCGTCTCCCGTAGAAACCCGGGCCGTACCAGCTGGCGGCTCCATCGACCACGCGCAGCAGTCTCGATTCCGCCAGGACGGGGGCTGTCAACAGCAGGGGCAGCAGCAGCAGGCGGATCATCCTCGTGACGAGGGCGTCTGCGTCATTGAACCGCTGTTGTCGGTGATGCGCACGCTCGCCGGCAGCTGTTCGCCCCAGAGCCTGCGCTGGCGCAGCAGCCACTGGATGCGGTCGCGATCCAATCGTTCTCCGGGGATCAGCAGCGGGATTCCGGGTGGGTAAGGGCAGAGCAGTTCCGCGGCGATGCCTCCCTCCGCCTCCGCGAGGGGGACGCAGCGGCTCGCAGCACGCCAGGCCTGACCGATGGGCAGCAGCGGTGATGCCACCAGGGGGAGTGGAGGCGGCTCGAAAGCAGGCTGGGGCACGCGCCCGGGGTGTGCCTGAATCAGACGTCGCCAGCTGCGGTGCAGGGCAGCGGCCAGGCCTCGGTGCCGCGCCAGGCCAAGGCAGAAGGTGAGGGTGGCTGGCTCGGGCAGTTCTGCCACCAGCCCCCTGGGCAGCAGCCAGGCATCCGCTTCCACCCCGCTGATGCCGGCGCTGCCGCTGTGCAGGACCAGCCGAAGCGGATCCTGGGTGTCCAGCAGCGGCAGCCCCTGTCGGCACAGCTGTTGCTTCAGTCCCCGGGCTTCGTTCAGCCGGTCCTGGAGCCGTCGGCGTCCCTGTGGAGTTCTCCATTCGGCCAGTGCCGTCTCGCAGGAGGCCAGCAGCAGGGCGCTGGGGCTGCTGGTCTGCAACCAGCCGAGGCTGCGTTCCAGAGCAGCCGGATCAACCCGTTCCCCCTGCAGCCAGAGAACCCCCGTCTGAGCCAGACCCGCGGCGGATTTCTGCAGGGAATGCACCACCAGATCAGCTCCAGCGGTCACCGCGGAGCTGGGCAGCAGCGGATCGACTGCCGCCGCGAAGTGGCTGCCATGGGCTTCATCCACCAGCACCGGCCAGCCTCTGCCCTGCAGCAACCGGATCAGTGGTTCCGGATCTCTTGCGTAGCCCTGGTAGGTCGGATGCACCAGCACGGCGGCGGCCACCGGGGTGTCCAGATCCCTGAGAACCCTTTGCAGCCATGAGGCATCCATCGGTGCCGGCTGCCCTCGGTCGGTGTGGAACGGGATGTCGTAGAGCACGGGGGTGAGATCCCCCAGCAGGCAGGCCTGGATCAGGCTGCGGTGGACATTGCGCGGCAGCAGCACCGCTTCCCCCGGGCGTCCGATGGCCAGCAGTGCGGCCTGCAGCAGACCGGTGGCCCCGTTCACTCCGAACCAGCAACGCTTCACGCCCATGGCCGCCGCCGCGTCGGCCTGACTGTCCGCGACGGCCCCCTCCGGCTCCAGCGGCCCCCCAACCGTTGGCAGTTCAGGCAGATCCCAGATCCCGGCCCTGCTGCGCAGCAGTTCTCGCAGTGCCTCTGGAAGTGCTGCTCCGCGGCCGTGGGCGGGCAGGAACAGGTTGCGGCCCCGTCCCCGTCGTAGCAGCGAGACCAGAGTCATCGAATCCGGCTTTTCTTCTTAAAGTCTGGTGCTGTGAAGGCGGGTTCCGATGCGATACGACCCCGGACGGGATCTGGTCTGGTTGCTGCTGAGGCCATGGGTGGCCATCCCGCGCCTGCTGCAGCTGGTCTGGTCCTTCACAGGACTGGTGATCGTGGTTCTGATTCAGGGAGGCAGCTCTGATCCGGCGGTTCAGCAGCGACTGGCCCGCAGGATCCTCAACACGCTCACAGGCCTCGGCCCCTGCTTCATCAAGGTGGGTCAGGCTCTGTCCACCCGCCCTGATCTGGTGCGGCGGGACTGGCTCGAGGAGCTGACCCGCCTGCAGGACGACCTGCCCGCCTTTCCCCACGCCATCGCGCTGAAGCGCATCGAGCAGGAACTCGGTGCTCCGGCTCACGAGCTGTTCGAGGAGTTTCCCGACCACCCCGTTGCCGCTGCCAGCCTGGGCCAGGTCTACAAAGCCCGGCTGCAGGGCAAGGCCTGGGTGGCGGTGAAGGTGCAACGCCCCAACCTCACCTTCATCCTGAGGCGGGATCTTGTGCTCATCCGTGCTCTCGGGATCACCGCTGCACCGCTGCTTCCCCTCAATCTCGGCTTCGGGCTCGGCGACATCATCGACGAGTTCGGCCGCAGCCTGTTCGAGGAGATCGATTACGCCCAGGAGGCGGCCAACGCCGAGCGCTTCGCGGCTCTGTTCGCGGACAACGATGCGGTGTACGTGCCGCAGGTGGAGCGGATGCTCAGCTCCACCCGGGTGCTGACCACCACCTGGATCGATGGAGCCAAGATGCGCGACAGCGCCGAGCTCGAGGCGCTTCGACTCGATCCTTCAGCCCTGATCCGCACCGGCGTGATCAGCGGGCTGCAGCAGCTGCTCGAGTTCGGCTACTTCCATGCCGATCCACACCCCGGCAACCTCTTCGCTCTGCCCGGGCGCAGCGGTGATCTCGGGCATGTGGGTTACGTGGACTTCGGGATGATGGATTCGATCAGCGATTCCGACCGCCTCACTCTCACGGGAGCTGTGGTGCACCTGATCAACCGCGATTTCGCATCCCTGGCCAGGGATTTCCAAAGCCTCGGTTTCCTCAGCCCCACGGCGGATCTCACCCCGATCATTCCTGCCCTGGAGGAGGTTCTGGGAGGAAGTCTCGGAGATTCGGTGGGGTCGTTCAATTTCAAGGCGATCACAGACCGCTTCTCGGAGCTGATGTTCGACTACCCGTTCAGGGTCCCGGCCCGGTTCGCCCTGATCATCCGCGCCGTCGTCAGTCAGGAGGGCCTGGCGTTGCGCCTGGATCCCCAGTTCCGGATCATCGCTGTGGCCTACCCCTACGTGGCCCGCCGCCTGCTTGCGGGTGACACCACCGAGATGCGGGAGAAGTTGCTGGAGGTGATCTTTGATGAGAACGGTCGCCTGCGTCTTGATCGGCTCGAGAGTCTGCTGGCGGTGGTGGGTCAGGACGCCCCCGCCCCCGGACGGGAGCTTCTGCCAGTGGCCGGGGCGGGTCTGCGGCTCCTGCTGAGCCGTGACGGTGCCGATCTGCGCCGGCGTTTGCTGCTCACGCTGATCCGTGACGATCGTCTTCATACCGAGGATGTGCGAGCGCTCGCCGGACTGCTCGGTCGCACCTTCGGGCCCGCCCGTATCGCCGGCGGACTGCTGCAGCGTCTCAATCCCATGGCGGCGGCCTGACCCCACCTCGACATCGCTAAGGTCGCGGCTCCCGCCGATGACCTCGATGTATGAGGAGATGACTGCTGAGCAGTTCGAAATGCTGCTGCAGATGGCGGTTCCGCCTCAGCCGCCCTATCTGCTCGCGGGTGTCGGAATGGCGATGGGCATCCTCTGCGGCCTCACCTTCGGCCGTCAGATTCAGAACAAGCTCGACCGCTGGAAGCAGGACCGTCTTCCGTTGCTACCTCTCGGCAACGTCGAGACGACCCTCAGTTACACGGGCACGGTGATCGGGATCACGCTGTTCATCGGCTGCTGTCTTCAGATCTTCGGATTCGCGGCGGGCGCCTCTCTGCTGGTGGCTCTGGTTCTTTCCCTGCTCACCGGAGGAGCCCTCTGGGCTCAGCTGGAGCGATTGATGCAGCAGGTGGAGCAAGGCAATTTCAAGGCCGTGGACTTCGACAACTTCGACGAATTCTTCTGATCAAGGACAAGGGTTTTGTCGACTGATCCGCGATCTGAGGTCAGACTGATGTGGTCTTGATCACACCAGTGTGACAACCCTCCCTGCGGCAGTCGCCACCAGCCGTCTGCTGGTTGTCGAGGACGACGACAGCATTCGCGAGACGGTGGGAGAGGCTCTCCGGGCTGAGGGGTATGAGGTGACCACCTGTGCCGACGGTTCGGAGGCCCTCAGCCTGTTCACCGACGAGCCGTCCCAGCATGTGGATCTGCTCGTGCTCGATCTGATGCTTCCGGGGCTGGGGGGACTGGACCTCTGCCGGGAACTGCGCCGGTTCAACAACAACACGCCGATCCTGGTGATCAGTGCCCGGGACAGTGAAACCGATCGGGTGCTGGGTCTTGAAGTGGGGGCGGATGACTACCTGGTGAAACCCTTCGGCCTCCGCGAGCTGGTGGCCCGCTGCCGTGCCCTGCTCCGCCGGGCACGGCAAGCGCCGACCCTTCTGCCTGAGATCTACACCCACGCGAATCTGACGCTGTACATCAACGAGTGCCGCGTCACCCGGGACGGTCAGGACCTGAATCTTTCCCCGAAGGAATACAAGATTCTCGAGCTGTTCATCCAGCATCCCAAGCGCGTCTGGAGCAGGGACCAGCTTCTCGAGAAGATCTGGGGACTTGATTTCGTCGGAGATACCAAAACGGTGGATGTTCATATCCGCTGGCTGAGGGAGAAGATCGAGGAGGAACCCTCATCCCCGCAGCTGATTCGCACGGTGCGGGGTTTCGGATACCGCTTCGGCTGAAACTCCGTGCAGATTCCTGCCGTCCTCGCGTTCGTCGCCGGAGCGACACTGACCCTTGTTCTGCAGCGTCGGATCCGTTCCCGGTCGAGGAGGAGGAAGGACGAAGACTGTCCGGGATTTCCTCCCGGAGCCGTCAACACTCCCCAGCTGCTTGCCTGGATCGATGCCGCCACCCAGGGATGGCTGATCCTGGCGCCGGATCTGTCCATCGCTTACATCAACGCCCGCGCAGAACGGCTGCTGCATATCTCCCGCAACCTGCTCGTGCGCGGCATGCCGCTGGAGGAGGTGCTGTCGATTCCGCAACTCGAGGAAGCGATCATCAGCACGCGTCATCAGCAGCGTCCCCAGCGCTCGGAATGGGAGCAGCTGGGAGAACCGCTCGAGGCGTTCGTTCTGCCGGGGTCGGATGAATGGCTGCTGGTGCTGATCCAGAGCCGACAGTCGCTTGAGGCGCAGCAACAGCAGCAGGAGCGATGGGTGAGCGATGTGGCCCATGAACTGAAGACACCGCTGACCGCTCTGATGCTGGTGAGCGATCGTCTGGAAATGGCGGTGGAGGGCAAGGACACCGTCCTGGTCCAGCGTCTTCAACGGGAGCTGCGCCGCCTGCAGTTGATGGTGGAGGATCTGCTGGAGCTATCCAGGCTCGAGAACAGCCTTCCGCAGGAGAGCGGCAGCTACACCGCGATCAGCCTCGAGGATCTGGTGGACAGTGCCTGGAGCAGCATCCGCCCCCTCGCTGAGGAGCGCGAGGTGCAGCTCGATCTCGATCGTTCGGAACCCGGTCCGATGATGGGCGATCAGCGGCGGCTGCACAGGGCTGTGCTCAATCTGCTGGACAATGCCCTGCGCTACTCCCCCGAAGGCTCCACGGTGGAGGTGACGGTGATGCCCAGCGGCGGCTGGTGGCTGCTCAGCATCCGTGACCACGGACCGGGACTGAGCGAATCCGATCTGGGGAACATGTTCCAGCGCTTTTACCGCGGCGATCCCTCCCGCGCTCGTTCAGCCCGCAGCGGCAGTGGGCTGGGTCTGGCGATCGTGCAGCAGATCGCCGTCAACCATGGCGGCCGTGTCGAGGCGCGCAACCATCCCAACGGCGGCACCTGCATGGAATTGCTGCTGCCCAAAAGCTTTCTGACGTGACCCGGCAGCGTCTGCAGAAGCTGATCGCGGCTGCCGGCCTCTGCTCCCGTCGTCGGGCCGAGGACTGGCTGCTGCAGGGACGCGTCACCGTTGATGACCGGGTGGCTGCACTGGGCGATCAAGCGGATCCGGCTCAGCAGATGATCCGGGTCGACGGTCGTCCTCTGGCCGCAAGGCAGGAGGCACGCGTGCTGCTGCTGAACAAGCCGATCGGTGTGATCTGCAGCTGCCGCGACCCCCAGGGGCGCCGCACCGTTCTTGATCTGCTGCCACCTGGGATGCGGCGTGGACTGCACCCCGTGGGCCGCCTGGATGCCGACAGCCGCGGGGCACTGCTGCTGACCGACCAGGGAGAGCTGACCTTGAAACTCACCCATCCCCGTTACGACCACCGCAAGACCTATCGCGTCTGGGTGCAAGGGCAACCCGATGCCGGAGCCCTTGACCGCTGGCGGCAGGGCTTGATCCTCGATGGCCGCATCACCCGTCCCGCCCACGTGCGTTCGCTGCGATGTCGAGCCGGCAACGCTCTGCTGGAGGTGGAACTGCAGGAGGGCCGCAACCGCCAGATCAGGAGGATCGCCGACGGTTTAGGCCATCCGGTGCTCGACCTGCAGCGGGTTGCCATCGCCGGATTGGCTCTCGGAGATCTGAAGGAAGGCGGCTGGCGGCTGCTTCAGAGGGGAGAATGGACACCGTTGCTTGACGGGGACGCGCCCCCGCGTTCCGGCCCATGCGCCTGAAGTTGCCCCGTCCCTGGTGGCGTCGGTCCAGGCGATCGGGCGCCGCGGAGGGAGAGTCGATCGCCGGATCACCGGAGAGCCTGCAGGAGATCGGGGCGTTGGTGCGTCGCCGCCGTGAGGATCTCGGACTCAGCCTGCGCGACCTCGCGATCGAGACCCGGATCACCACGTCGGTGATCGAGGCCCTGGAGCGTGGCTGGAGGGATCGCTTGCCGGAACGCACCTATCTCGCCTCGATGCTGCCGCAGCTGGAAGAGCGCCTGGAGCTGCCGACCGGCAGCCTTGATCCAGCACTGCCTCCACGGGCGCCAGCCCTGCGGTTGGATGCGAGCGGCCGCGGGCTGCGGCGGTTCACTCCAGGCACGATCGACGTCCTCACCACCTGGCAGGGATCGGTTGTCTATGCCCTGGCCATCGGTCTGAGTCTGATGGCCCTCAACCGACAGCAGCAGGATCTTGCCCTGCGCAACAGTCAGACGCTGGAACCTGTGCAGGCCGACCTGCGTGGCCTCAACCGCCTGGAGACCGCGTCGTCCCCCACGGATCCAGTCGTGCGGGCGCTGCGGCCGCTCGAGCAGGCAACTCAGCGTCGGCCCGAAGAGTGGTTGAACGCCGGCGGCGGCCTTCGCCCCTCCGGCATCGGTGTGCTGCAGCTGCGCCTGAAGCAAAACCGCCGGCTGCGACTGTTCAGCGGAGGCGGGGACCGGTTGCAGATGGACGTGAAAGCAGGAGCGATGACCCTGCAGCTGCAGGCTCCCCTCGAGCTGGTGATCACTCCACCTCCGAGCGATGACGACCGTGTGCTCTGGGATGGCAAGCCCTTGCTGGCTGTGCCGAACAGGCAGGGGGTCTACCGGGTGGATTCGAGCAAGCCGGAAGCGCCGGCGAGGGAGCGGCCCCAGACAGCTCCGCGCTCGCCGTAACCCCTCAGGGCGCCGTCGAGGGCGGCATCGAAGCTGGCAAGACGCCAGCTCCAATTGCCCTCGCAGGTGCCTGGTGTGTTGAAGCGAGCCCTGTCATCCAGGTGCAGCAGATCCTGAAGGGGCGCCATCACCAGAGCCGCCGTGGTGGAGAAGGCCATGTCGAAGAGATGCCAGGCCGGTGCCTGCAACTCGCCGTTCACCCTGCGGGCCACACGGTTGCGGCTGTCCTCATCAAGCCGCTGCCACCATCCCAGGGTGGTGGGGTTGTCGTGAGTTCCGGTGTACACGACCCAGCGGTTCCCCTCGATGTTTTCGGGCAGATAGGGATTGTGCGTTTCACCGTCGAAGGCGAACTGCAGCACCTTCATTCCCGGCAGCTGAAAGCCGTCCCGCAGGGCCTCCACATCCGGGGTGATCACCCCCAGATCCTCGGCGATCAGGGGCAGGGCGCCCCCGCCGTCCGCCTGCAGCCGTCCCAGCAGTGCCCGACCCGGGGACGGTTGCCAGCAGCCGTTCTGTGCGGTGGTGTCCTGTCCCGGCACCGCCCAGTAGGCCGCCAGTGCCCGGAAGTGATCGAGCCGCAGCAGGTCGGCGAGCTGACGCTGGCGGGCGATGCGCCGACGCCACCAGCGGAAGCGGCTCAGGCGATGACGGTTCCAGCGATACACGGGAGATCCCCACAGCTGGCCGGTCTCCGAGAAGTAGTCGGGAGGCACTCCGCTCTGGGTGGTCAGTTCGCCGTTCTCCTTCACGGTGAAGAGCGGGCGATGGCTCCAGACATCGGCGCTGTCTGAGCTGACATAGAAGGGGATATCGCCGAACAGCAGCACCCCCCGCTGTCTGGACAAGTCACGGATCTCCTGCCACTGACGGTCGAGATGCCATTGCATCAGCCGTTCCTTGAGCAGCTCATCCCCATGGTCTGCCGCCCAGGTGCGCAGCGCCCTCGCGTCATGACGGGCCAGCGCATCCGGCCAGGACCACCAGGGGCCCTGCTGCTGCTGGTGGAGCACGGTGAACAGGACATGGTCCTCGAGCCAGCTCTGGTCACCGCACCATGCGGAGAACTGACGCTGTCGCTCGGCGTCCTGCTGCGACCAGTGCTGCAACAGGGCGTCGCCAAGGGCGTCACTGCGCCGGTCCGCCAGCTGGAAATCCAGTGGGCCCACCCCGTCACACGGACTGTCTGCGCCTGGCAGGGACGCTTCGGCGTCCTGGGTGATGAAGCCCTCACGGCAGAGATCCGCCGCATCCAGGAACCAGGCGTTGAGGGCGAAGCAGGAGGGGGAGCTGTAGGGGGATCCGGTCGGATCCGGAGGCGCAAGAGGCAGCATCTGCCAGACACCGATGCCGTTGTCGGCGAGCTGCCCCACCCAGCGACGGGACGGCTCTCCGAAGCTTCCGCAGACAGGACTTCCAGGCAGGGCTGTGGGATGCAGCAGCACTCCGGTGGTACGCGCCCGCGACGGGGTGGCCTGATTCATCGGAGCCTCTTCACAGCACAAGGATGGCCTGATCAGAACAGCGCCGCATCCCCGAGGTCCTGACCCGCCATTCCCTCGCGCACCACCCGCTCGAAGAACTGCTCGAGAGTGTCCTCTCCGTAGGACGGAGTGGCCTCCGCGTCGTATCGCTGGGTTTCCTCGTCCCACACGAGCATCGATTCACTGGCGTAGTAGCGCCCGATCCGGCCGAATTCCGCGGTGTCCTGCAGGCTTGGAACCAGCCTGGCGAGACCCTGGAGAACGGCGATCGGCGCGTCCATCAGGGCGATCGGCAAGGACAGCATCCGGGGTGTGCGGCCGAGGGCCCGGAAGAGCATCTCGCCCTGCTCCCGTGCACTGAGAGCCGGTCCGGGGCCTCCGATGGGCAGCACCTGGTTGATGCGGTCCTGATCGTGAACGCAGTCGGCCATGAAGCGGGCCAGGTCGGCTTCGCTGATCGGCTTGCAGCTGGCCAGCTCCCCGCCGCCGAACATCACGTACGGCCCGCCGCGGCGGCAGCTCTCGACCTGCCCCCCAAGGCTCTTGAAGAAGGCGGTGGGACGCACGATGGAATGGGTCATCTCCTCGTCGGCGCGGAGCACGGCTTCGAAGGCGAGCTTCGCTTTCTGAAACTCCAGCAGAGGTTTCTGCACGCAGATCGCCGACAGCAGCACGTAGTGAGCGACTCCGGCGCGGCGACCTTCCCGGTAGGTGTTCAGGGTCGCCTGATGGTCGATGGCCCAGGAATCCTGGCGGCCACCGCTGCGGGAGGCGAGGCAGGACACCACCACATCGGCGGGCTGATCAAAAGCCTGGGTCTTCAGCGAGGCGGGATCGAGCACATCGCCGAAGCGCACTTCGGCTCCAGGACAGTCAGCGATCACCTGATCGCGCGTCTGGCGGCCTCCGATGCCGCTGCGTTCGCGCGCGAACGCCACGACGTCATAGCCCCGTCGGACCAGCTCCCGAACCACGAAACGACCGATGTATCCGGTGGCTCCGAACACCACCACCCGAACCTGCTCCGGAGGGCGGTTTCGGAAGTCGTGGCGCAGAGACATGACGAACTGGTGGGCGGTCAACAACGCTAAGGATCGGACAATTGGGCGAAACTGATCTGCGACGCTGAGTTCCGAGAGATGGAGCCGTCCGCGCAGGACACCCCGACGAACTGGCTGGGCCGCCGTCCGCTACGAGCGATCCTTCGCATCCTGGTCACCCTGGCGGGCGTCGGGGCCACCGGCTGGGCCCTGAGCACCGTCTGGCCGGAACAGGATCGGGTGGCCAGGGGGGCTCCCCCATCCGTCGACAATCCGGCCAGCCTGGCCCCTTATCCCCTTGAGCCCGTCACCGTGCTGCTGGTGGGCGTTGATTCGGACACTCTGAGCGCTGCCAGCAACCAGGCGGCTCCGCAGGGGCCTGCCAATGCCGATGCCCTGCTTCTGCTGAGGATCTCCTCCGCTGAGCCGCTGCAGCTCCTGCAGGTCCCCGTTGAGCTGGCGGTGCAGCTCCCCGGCAGCCAACAGCCGATGGCTCTCGGCGGCGTGTGGCAACAGGGCGGCGTCGCGCTCACCGTGGATGCTCTGCAGGAGATCATCGGCCTGCCTGTGGGCGTGCCGCAGCGCTACGTCGTGATGCCGAGAAACGGGCTGCGCACCGTGGTTGAGGCCCTCGGGGAGGTGGAGGTGACCCTCAATCAGACGTACCAACGCACGGACAAGGCTCAGGGCTACACCGTGAATCTGCAGGCGGGCCGGCAGAGCCTCAATGGAGCACAGGCGGAGCAGCTGGTGCGCTACCGCAAGGACAGTCAGGACCATCCCAACCGCCGCATCCGTCAGCAGATCCTGCTGCGGGCCATGATCTCCCAGGTGCAGTCCGCCAGTGGCATCGGCATCATCCGAGGCCTGCTCGAGGACATCGCCGGCCAGATGGACACGAACCTCAGCGAGGCGGAGATGCTCGGTCTGGCGGCTGCCCTGATCGCCAGTCCCTCGCCGGCGACGATCACCCAGCTGCCCCTGGCGACGCGTGCTGGCAAGCAGACCCTGCGTCAGCTCAAGCCAGGACTGTCTCAACCGCTCTGGCCATCCTCCTGATCACGGCTGGGGCGGATCCGCTCCGCGAGCAGGGCGAGTCCCTGCTCGCGTTCCGGGTGCCCTTCCGGCGCGATCCAGCTCACCCAGGGCAGTCCGTCCCGCTTCCGCTGAGTGGCATTCCAGCTCCCCTGCACCTGCACCAGGCCGATCAGGGAGACGCCCAGCTGCCGGCACAGTGCGGTGTAGGCCGCCGCTGCACCGGGGACACCGCCATCCGGGTCTGCCCCCACCAGGAGCAACACCGGCCGATGCCAGTCAGCAAGGGCTTCCAGCCAACTGCCCCCTTCAGGATGCAGCCGCCCTGGATCGCCGCTGATGCGGATCAGCTGCGCGCTGCTTTCCGCTCTGGAGAGAACCATCTGGGGCGGCTCACCGATGCCATGACAGAGCAGCGGCATGTCGCAGACACGGGCCAGCCCTTCGGAGGCTGCGCGCATGGTCAATTCCGGCAGGGGGCCGGCACTCACGAGTACCGGATGACCTGTGGACATGAAGCACCAGCTCACCACTACCATCGGATTACAACAGAACCAGTCCCGCGGGCGCCGTGACAAGCTTCCTGACAGCAGCCCGCGCCGAGCAGGAAAGACTGCAGCAGGAGAGCCGGCGTCTCCGCCTGTTCAGCGGTACCTCCAATCCTGGACTGGCCAGGGAAATCGCGGCTTATCTGGGTGTGCCGGATGGCCCGAGGGTCTGCAAACGCTTCGCCGACGGTGAGCTCTACGTGCAGATCCAGGAGTCGATCCGTGGCTGCGATGTGTTTCTGATCCAGCCCACCTGCGCTCCGGTCAACGACCACCTGATGGAGCTGCTGATCATGGTGGATGCCTGCCGACGGGCATCTGCCCGACAGATCACCGCCGTTGTGCCTTACTACGGCTACGCCAGAGCCGACCGCAAGACCGCCGGTCGTGAGTCGATCACCGCGAAGCTCACCGCCAACCTGCTGGTCAAATCCGGTGTCAACCGGGTCCTCGCGATGGACCTTCACTCGGCGCAGATTCAGGGATATTTCGACATTCCCTGCGATCACATCTACGGCTCCCCGGTGCTGGTGGATTACCTCTCCACCCAGAACCTCGGCGACATCGTCGTCGTCTCACCGGACGTCGGCGGCGTGGCCAGGGCCCGCGCCTTCGCCAAACAGATGAACGATGCTCCCCTGGCGATCATCGACAAACGACGCACCGGACACAACATGGCGGAAAGCCTCACGGTGATCGGAGACGTCTCAGGACGGACCGCTGTGCTGATCGACGACATGATCGACACCGGCGGCACGATCTGCGCCGGCGCCCGACTGCTGCGTCAGCAGGGGGCCAAGCGGGTCATCGCCTGCGCCACCCATGCGGTGTTCTCTCCTCCGGCGAGCGAGCGTCTGTCTGCCGAGGGATTGTTCGAACAGGTTGTCGTCACCAACAGCATTCCGATCGAGCCGGATCGAACCTTCCCCCAGCTTCATGTGCTGTCCGTTGCCAACATGCTGGGCGAGGCGATCTGGCGGATTCACGAAGAAAGCTCCGTCAGTTCCATGTTCCGCTGATCCGACTGTGAAGCGACCACTCCCTCCGGTCGTCGTTCTCCTCGGTCTTGCGCTTCTCTGCTCGCTGAATCCGGGGGTACGGGCCCAGTCTCGCCTGGATCGACTGCTGCGGCCCCGCCCGGTGATGGGGGTCTGGCTGACCAACAGCCCCAGCGACCTCTACTACGACAAAACGCGGATCCGCGACGCCATCGCCGAACTGAGGCAGGCCGGCTTCACCCGGGTGGTTCCCAACGTCTGGAGTCGGGGAACCACGTTTCACACCAGTGACTTCGCACCGGTGGAGCCACCGCTGGCGTCCGTAGGTGTCGAGCTCGATCCGATCTGCACGATCGCCGAGGAAGGGCGCAGGAACGGGATCCAGGTGATGCCCTGGTTCGAGTACGGGCTGATGGAGCCGGCCGATTCCGATGTGGTGCGGCGGAATCCGGAGTGGGTGCTGGCGCGGGCTGATGGGCAGACCTGGATGACCATGCACGGCAGTCATCGCATGGCCTGGCTGAATCCGGCCCATCCGCAGGTGCGTCGCCGCTTCATCGGACTTGTGGTGGAGACCCTGAAGCGCTGTCCGATGCACGGGCTTCAGCTCGACGATCACTTCGCCTGGCCAGTGGAATTCGGCTACGACGCTTACACAGCCGCTCTTTATGAAAAAAGCACGGGTGCTCCGCCTCCGCAGGATCACACCAATCGTCGCTGGATGACCTGGCGTCGCCATCAGCTCACCGGTCTTCTGCGGGAGCTGCGCAGCAGTCTGGATGCAGCGGATCTGCCCACACGCATCAGCCTGTCGCCAGGCCCTTTTCGCCAGGCTTACAACCTCTGGCTGCAGGACTGGGAGCTCTGGGCCATGGGTGAGCTGATCGATGAATTGGTCGTTCAGAACTATGCGTACTCCGTGAAGGGTTTTGCGCGAGATCTCGATCAGCCAGCCCTGCGCAAGGCGCGTGAGTGGAGGATTCCCACACAGATCGGAATTCTCGCCGGCTTCGGAAAGCGCACGACGCTGATGTCGGATCTGCAGCAGAAAGTGCGGTTGTCGCGTGAGCGCGGCCTTGGTGTGATCTTCTTCTACTGGGAGGGATTGTGGGGAGTTCATGTGCCGGAACGGATCCGGACGGAGCGCTACAGGGCTTTTCAGAAACTCGGCACAGGAGACTGAGAGCCTGCGGCTCTTCGCAGGGCTCATCCGCTCGTCTGTGCCACAGCCTCAGGTCATATCCGACTACTTTGAATCGACTCCTTCAGGCAAGTTGTGAAACAGGTCGAGGTGAATCAACTGAGGGCAAAGCTTCATCGTCTCGATCTCTCAGATGAATTCATTGCGCGCTACATCCAGAAGCTTCAGGACAACGGAGAAAGCTACAAAGTTGCCTGCAAAACCATCGATCGCTGGGAAAAGCCTGACTCATCTCAATTCGTTCTGCAGGCCCTGGTCTGCGGTTTTGCCGCAGCGATCCTGGGTGGATGGTTTGCCATGGTGAGCTGACGACAATCGTTTCCGTTGCCAGCGAAACCGTCAAACTGAAACTTGATCAGTGATGAATGCCCCATGGAAGAGGCTTATGTGCTGCTGGTCATCGTGATCAGTGTCTGGGTTCTTCTGAAAATCCTGCCTGGACTGAATCCCTGATCACCGCCTGATCAACAGCAGCGTCACGCACAGCACGCCGATCAGAGGGCCTGGCGGTAAATCACCAGCAACCGCAAGCATCATTCCGCCCCCACAGAGAAGCAGGCCGGTGCCGGCGGAGCGCAGCATCAGATCGCTCAGGCTGCGGCTGCGCTCCACATGCACAAGCACTGGAGCGCAGAGCAGGCCGATCACCAGCACGATGCCGACGGCGGTGATGGCACTGATCACCACCAGTGCGGTGCTCACGATGGCGAGAAAACGAATTTGAGTGACCGGCCTTCGGGCCGCGACCGCTCCCTCGGGATCCACCCCGAGAAAAACAAGATCCCGGTAGTGGACGAACAGCAGCATCAGCAGTGCCAGAGCGGCGATGGCGGTGCGAATCAGGTCGTTGCTGCCTGCGGCCAGAAGATCACCGAACAGCACGGTTTCCAGATCGACGCGTGCCTGCAGCAGGGGCACCAGCAGCACGCCGAGGGCCGTGAATCCCGCCAGAACGGTGTTCATCGCTCCCTCCTCCCGTCCCTTGAAGCGCTGACTGAGACGTTCGGCCAGCAAGGCTCCGATCAGACCGCTGATCAGGCCACCGATGGTGGGATCCAGGTTGAAGGCCAAGGCCAGCACGAGCCCCGGCAGCATCGAATGGGCCATCAGATTGGCCAGCAGGATGCGTCTCTGAGTGATCAGCAGTGATCCGGTGGCCGGGCAGATCAGCCCGATCAGCAGGGCGAGCAGCAGTGGCGTCAGCCACCAGAGGTCGAGCTCATTCACAGCAGTGGCTTCCCATCATGCAAGTCAGGTCGGAGAGCTTGGAGCGAACATCTGCCGGGCTGCCGCTGGCGAGCACCGATCCATCGAGCACGACCACGCGGTCGTAACTGTCGAGAGCGCTTCCCCAGTCATGGCTGCTCACCAGGAGGGTCTGACCGGATTCAGCCTGTTGACGCATCACGCCGAGGAGATGTTCACGGGTGGGGGGATCGATGGCGCTGCAGGGCTCATCCAGCAGCAACACCCCCGAGTTCTGCATCAGAGCCCGGGCGAGCAACACCCGTTGCTGCTGACCACCGGACAACTGGCTCAGACGCCGGGACGCCATCTCTGCCATGCCGACCCGTTCGAGCAGGTCGTGGCAGCTCGGTCCGCCAGTTCGACGACGTGCTCCATTGCGACCCAGGTTCACCATCTCGCTGACCGTGATCGGGAAGGTCCAGTCGATCGCGGCCCGCTGAGGCATCAGGGCAACGCTGCATCCGCAGACCACGTGTCCACCGCTGGCCACAAGACGTCCCTGGAGCAGGTGGAGCAGGGTGGACTTTCCAGCCCCGTTCGGCCCGACCAGAGCCGTGAGTGTGCCTGGGCAGAGGTCCAGATCGACATGGTTGATCACCTGACGCCCGCCGTAGCTGAAGCAGATGTCGCTGGCCTGGAGGCGGTTGTCAGTGGTCAAGGCGTGAGGTGTCACGGGTGGTGATGGTTCACTTGCTGAGGCGGCGAACCAAGGGTTGCAGAGATCCGGAAGACTTGCAAAATGATAATCATTCTCAGCGTGATTTTCATTTGTCTGCTCGGTTCTGGTCGCGAACAGTCCTTGCCGGCGGAGTCCTGGCGGTCTTCGCGTCATGTCTCCCGGCGCGGGCCGCACAGCTCACGGTTGTGGCCGTGGATGGCACGCTCTGTGACATCACCCGCACCCTGGCGTCATCGGCGGCCGCTGTCACCTGTCTGATCCCGCCGGGTGGCGACCCGCACGGTTATCGGTTGAAGCCCAGCGACCGTCAGGCGCTCGCCAAGGCTGATCTCGTTCTCCACAACGGATTCGGCCTGACTCCCTCTGCCTCAAAAATCACCACCTCCGGGAAGGTGGTGGCGGTCGGAAACGTCGCTCTTCCGAGGTACAAGGGCAACGACCCGCACATCTGGCACGACCCTGCCAATTCCGCAGCGATGGTCACCGTTGTGGCGAACAGCATGGCCCCATTGCTGCCACAGGCAGAGCGTGCAGCGCTGGGTGCCCGTGCGGCGAAAGCCAAGGCTGTGTTCGTTGCCCTCGGCGGCTGGGCAGGTGCTCAGTTCTCCGGATTGCCGGCGGCCAAGCGTGTTCTTGTGACCGATCACCAGACCTACAGCCATCTCGCCAGTCGATACGGTCTCAAGGAGATTTCGATGCTGGACAGCTACACCACCGGAGGTGTTCTGCGACCGTCCAGTTTTCAGACGATCACGGTCGCGGTGAAGGCATCCGGTGCCGAGGTGATCTTCACGTCGTCTCTTCCTGCCAACAAAACACTGCGTCGCATCAGCCGCAGCACCGGATTGCCGATCGCCAAGACACCTCTCTATGGAGAGGGCGTGGCCTCGGGGCAAACCGCTGTCTCAACAGCGACGTTGAACATCTGCACGATCGTGAACGGCCAGGGCGGTCGCTGTGATCGGGGCGCTGCCGAGAAACTCGCTCAGCGCTGGTCCGCCATTCCCTAGTTGATCGATATCTACGCGTCCTCGTCTGTTCTCCTCCACCCAACGTCTCATGTTCCGCTCCCGTTCCCTGCTGCTGGCCCTGCTGCTGCTCCCGCTGTTTCCTGCTCCTTCGGCTCTGGCCCACGGGTCCCATGGCGGAGGCGGTGAGGACGCTCTCGAAGCCGGTGAATTCGATTTCACACCGCTGATCACGGTCGAAGCTCACGGTGGCTTCGACACCAACCTGGAGGACAGCCCCAAGCACTACGCCGTCGATGCTCTGTTCGGAGGCGTCTTCGAGTGGGGCCTTGGCAATGGCGGCAGTCTGTCCATTGAGGCCGCTGTGGGACCGACGCTCGTCTGGGGAGAGGCCGAGCATTTCTACGGCAAGGTCCATGCCGACCATGACGAGCATGAGGGTGAGGAGCATGACGAGCATGAGGGTGAGGAGCATGACGACCATGACCACGACGACCATGCCGATCACGACGATGACCATGACGACCATGACCACGGGGAGCATGCCCATGAAGGCCATGACCACGGGCATGGAGACACCGACTTCCAGCGGGCGGACGTACGCGGCTACCTGCAGGTCCGTTATGCCCCGAACGATCGCCTGAGTTTCTCCGTTGATTGGAAGCCCTATTTCGTCACTGAGGATCAGGGAGACGATGTGCAGGGCCTGAAGAACGAGATCGGAGCCAAAGTGCTCTGGGCTCTGGGTGACGGAGATGTGAACTTCGGCCTGGGTGACGGACTGGAAGATCTCGTCAATGGAGTGTTCCTGTCTGTTGAGCACCGACAGGGATGGGAATCTGATGGCGTCTGGATCGGTAATTACACCGATCCGCGCGTCGGCGTCGGCTTCACGATCGGGTCGGATCAGATCAATGTCTCGATCGAAGCTGGGCCTCGCTTCTACACCCCCGGCAGTTACTCAGGACTCGATCAGCGCACCGACTTCGCCGGTGAAATCGAGCTTTTAGTGCCTGTTGGCGATGCCAATCTGTTCGCTCACTGGCAGCCGACCTACAGCGGCACGGATGCTCCCGGTTGGGGTGAAGGCTGGCAGCACCACATCGGCACCGGCATGAGTTTCACCTTCTGATCCGTGTCAGGGGGACAGCCACTGGGCTTCCCCCACATCGACCGGCAGGATCTTCCGCCACTGAAGGGTGTCGGCATCCATCAGGGCGGGATGGGTCTCGCGTCGGTCTGGTTGCAACACCGTCAGCAGCAGCTGCCGGCTGACGGGATCGAACTGCACCGGAGTGCCTCCTTTCATCGACCACGGTTCCAGCGGCTGCTGTTTCAGTTGTGTTCCTGCTCCATCGATCAGCAGGATTGTGTGAACCCCGCGATCACCAGTCCACTCCCCCAGCACCGCCCAGATGCGTTCGCCGCTGCCGTCGCAGGCAACCCCCAGCACCGCCTTCTCCCCTAACCACAGCTGCCGCGGAGCGAGGCCTGGAATCACGAGCTCGATCGAGCGGCGGTAATCGGGCCAGTGGCGGATGAGCACGGCCCGTCCGGAGGCGGCACAGAAGGCTCCCAGTTCGCGACTGCCGGGGAGGGATTGCGGAGGACGGCCGTTGTCGACCAGAGGGCGAAGGCTGAGGTTGTCGTACGAGGGCACAACGAGACCGCCTCCGGCTGGAATCAGCTCCATCGGACCCGAGGAGATCTGACTCAGCTTCTGCCGCTTCCCATCGGCTTTGATCAGCTCGACCCGTTCACTGCCAGGGAAGAATCCACCGGTCTGCAGCAGCAGATCGCCATTGAGGTTGCTGCTCAGATGACCGAAGAGCACTTCTTTCTCCGCCAGCAACTCAAGTTGCTCAGGCTCAGGTGGTTTCAACTCCTCGCGCCGTCGGGCCAGGCTCTGCTGGGTGAGATGTCGCAGCCAGATTCGCTCCCCGCCTTCGCCATCGCTGCTCACCATGGCGACGCCCTGTCCGTTTCCGATCGGCGTCAGCTTGGTGATGCGCTTCCACACCGGGCTGAGTGGTTTCCAGCTCCCGTCATGATCCAGAAGCTGAAGCTGCTCCCCGTCGTCCACCTGCCGCGTCACCAGCAACCACGGACGGGGTTCCCACCACCAGGTCTGGGTCGCCATCGGATTCAGACGCTGGTCGCGTCCAGCCAGCTCGAGCTTCAGCGGGCCAGCAATCACCTGGTCGGCGTCGATCACCAATCGCAGAGGGTTGTTGGTTCCGAGCCAGCGGTGGTTCAGGGCGGGGACCAGCCGGCTTTCGGAGCTGACGTTGTTGCGGTGCATCGGCCGGCTGAAGCGCAGATCGAGGGCCGCGCTGCCGGAATGAATCTGCTGTTGGCTCAGGGTCACCAACCGTGGTGATCGACGCAGCAGCACCTGCTGCTGAATCAGCACCAGTGCGGCCGCGAGGACCAACAGAAATGGGAGACGACCGGTCAAGGCTCCAATGGCCGCTTGGGGCGGGGGATGGTTGTGATGGTTGTCGGCACCACTACGGCAATGCGTTCGCCATGGCGGGTTTCCACCGCCATGGTCCCCTGGATCGCCAACCACTGGTTGGCTTTCGGTTCGGCGTCGGCCGGCCAGGCCACCGGCAGACCTGAAGGGGTCGCGTCGGCCAGGCAGCAGCGCACGGTGAGCCTGGCGATCAACGGTGGACCGTCGGGTTGACTCCAGACGAAACCGCTGATGTTCAGCGGATTGCCGGCGACAAGATCGGGATCGGGCTGGCTGCGCAGCAGGCGCACCCATTCGGTGAGGCTGCGCTGTTCCGGTGGCAGCACGAAGGCCAGCTCCGGTGGTTCAGGCAGCCCCTGGGGACGGTTGTTCGCGAGATCACTGAAGGATGGGTTCGGCGGCATCAGCAGCACCAGCCCAGCGACGACAGCGCTCACCAGCCAGGGCCAGCGGGGCACGTCCCGCTGACGGCGGTTGCGGATCATCACCATCACGCCGGCGAGAAGCAAGGCCAGTCCGGAAGCACCGACCAGGGAATGAAAAATGCCGCGCAGGAGCAGATCCAGGCGGCCGCTGAGCACGCTCCACAGCACCATCCACCCCCACAGGATCAACAGCAGGCCGCGTGTCATCTCAACCTCCGGATCACAGCTGCCACAGGTTGACCCACTGACCGATCAGCAACACCCCAAGGCTGGCAGCGACGGCCGTGATCGCGATGGCGCGGGGCCGCATCAGCACCGTGAACAGTCCAGCCAGTTTGAGGTCAACCACCGGTCCCAACAGCAGGAAGGCCAGCAGCGCACCCGGGGTCACCTGGGCGGCGAAACCGAGGGCGAGAAAGGCATCCACGCTTGAGCACACCGACACCACCACCGCCAGCACCATCAGGGCCAGGATCGAGGCCGTCGGGGCGCCACCGATCTCCAGCAACCAGCTGCGGGGCAACCAGGTCTGCACGGCGGCGGCGATGACGCATCCCAGCACCAGCAGGGCGAGCAGATCCAGGAACTCCCGACTGCTCTGATCCAGCACGTCCCGCGGCGACGGACGCTGCGCTCTCGGTGCCGCGTTGGCTGGCAGCGGCGTACCGATCAGGCCGCTGCCCCGCTGCAACAGGTCCAGGTTGCGCAGCGGCTGACTGAGACGTCGTTCGCTTAACAACGCCGTTTCCAGCAGCTGCGACTCGGGGAGTTGTGCCAGCAGCAGGCTCAGCAGGATCGCCAGCAGAAACGCCCCGGCAGGTCTGGCGATCAGCAGCCAGGGTTGATCGGGAAAGGCAGCCCAGGTGCTGGCCAGAACAATCGGATTCAGCACCGGTGCAGCGAACAGGAAGCCGAAGCCGGTTCCCAGGGGTGCACCACTGGCGAGCAGGCGGCGAGCCACCGGAACGTTGCCGCATTCACAGGCCGGCAGGGCGAATCCCATCAGTGCGCCGGTGATCGGAGCCAGCAACGGGTTGCTGGGCAAGCGGCTGACCCAGGCGCTCTGAGGCACCAGCCAGCGCGCCAGACCGGCGATCAGCACCCCAAGCAGCAGAAACGGAATCGCTTCCAGCAGCAAACCCTGAAAGATTGCCCAGGCGGTGGCCAACCGTTCCACGCCATGCCCGTTGAAACAGTGGTGATCTTCTCAGCTCCATGGGGAATTGCAACACCGGGTGTGTGGCATTGCACGTTGATGGTGATGAAGGCACGGTTGATCGCACTCCCCAGGAAATTATGTTGATTCGGCAGATGTCATCCGGGCAGGGAGGAATGAGCTCGATGCAGATGTTGTCCTGCCTTGGAGATGGTGATCTCCTTTCCATCCTGAGTGATAGTTCAAAGAGTTGGCAGCTAGGCACAAACGACGAACCATGGCTGCAGGAATGATTATCATTCTCGCTATTTTGGTCCAATTAAAGCGTTTGTGGATGTTTTTGCTGCCTTTGCATCCCAGTTCGCCGGTCCCAGTCAGTGTTAACTGCTACAAGACGGATGTTTATGACACAGAGGTTCCTGTGCGCGTACATCTGCTGGTCGCAGCGTCTGCTCTTGCTCTGCAGCCTCTGCTGGCCTCCTGCTCGAATGTGGATACATCCACTTCCGACACCAGCAAGGTGGATGGCGCTGAGGTTGTCAGTGCAGACCAGTCCCCTGAATGCCTGGCGGGAGATCGTCCTTATTTCGGCGACACACACCTCCACACCAGTGCGTCACCAGACGCCGGAATGTTTGGTAATAAACTCGATCGTGATGTGGCGTATGAATTCGCTCAAGGAAAGAAGGTCACCTCAAGTATCGGCGAAGAAGTTCAATTGCGACGCCCGCATGATTTCATCGTTGTTGCTGATCACGCCGAGAGTATTGGCCTTCAGCAGGCCATTGAACGTTCCGACGAGGGCTTGATCAATGACGATTTCGGGAAGAGGCTTCATGATCTCGTTAAAGAAGGGAAGGGTGTTGAGGCCGCTTCTGAGTTCATCCGGGGTGTAGCCCTTGGAACCTCCAAGAAGCTGCCCAAGGAGTTCTCTGCGAGTGAGTGGGGGGCCAATCTCGACAGTGCTGAGGCCAACAACAAGCCAGGAGTCTTCACAGCGCTGGTCGGCTTCGAATGGACCAGTCAGCCTGGCGGTGGAAACCTGCACCGGGTTGTGATCCTCCGTGATGGCAAGGATCGTGCTGAACAGATCACTCCGTTCTCGGCTTACGACTCGGAGGATGTTGAGGATCTGTGGACCTTCATGGATGGCTATGAGAACAAGACCGGAGGACGTGCCATCGCCATTCCGCATAACGGCAACCTGTCCAGCGGAACGATGTTCCTGCCGCGTCACCAGGAGACCAATCAGCCGATCGATGCTGATTACGCACGCCGCAGGCAGAAGCGGGAGCCCCTCTTTGAAATCACTCAGATCAAAGGCCACAGCGAAGCCCATCCCCTGCTGTCGCCCAATGATGAATTTGCCGATTTCTGGTTGTTGGACAACTCCAATCTCGGCGCATTCAAGGCTCCTACAAAAGAGATGATGCGGTATGAATACGTCCGTCCTGGCCTGCGCAGGGGCCTTGAGTTGCAGGATCAGCTTGAGGGTGTCAACCCGTTCAAGTTCGGTGTGATCGGTGCCACGGACAGCCACACCTCCCTGGTCACCACCGATGAAGACGCTTTCTTCGGAAAAGCGTTTACTTCAGAGCCTTCCAAGGACCGCTGGAAAAAGTTCCTTTTGCAATCCGCAACGGACAAGGCCTTCGATATGTACAACTACCAGATTGGCTCTTCGGGCCTCGCTGGTGTTTGGGCATCGGAAAACACCCGAGAAGGTTTGTTTGATGCCATGGAGCGTAAGGAGGTATTCGGCACAACTGGAACGCTGCTTTCCGTGCAGATGTATGGAGGCTTCGATTTCGATGGCAGTGAGCTTGCAGCTAAAAACTGGTCAAAAGCGGCCTGTTTGAAGGGGGTCCCGATGGGTGGGGATCTGAGTCAGGCACCGGAAGGCAAGGCTCCAACGTTCCAGATCAAGGCGCTTAGAGATCCCGATGGAGCCAATCTTGACCGTATTCAGATGGTCAAGGGTTGGCTGAAGGCCGACGGAACCACGGATGAAAAGATCTACAACGTCACCTGGTCGGACCCAGACAAGAGAGTTCAGGCCGACGATGGCTCCATCCCGTCCGTCGGAAACACGGTGGACGAGAAAGAAGCCACCTTCAAAAACAACATCGGGGCAGCGTCACTGAGCGGCTCCTGGACCGATCCCGACTTTGATCCCAGCCAGAGAGCTTTCTACTACGTGAGGGTGTTGGAAATTCCCACTCCAACCTGGTTGGCCTTTGATCGGAAGAGATTCGATAACTATGCAGAAATGCCTCAGGATCTGCCCTACAGCCATCAGGAAAGAGCCTTCTCCAGTCCTGTCTGGTATAACCCGTCCTGATCGCTTGTAGATGTGGGCGGGGAGTGATCTCCGCCCTGAATATTTCTATGGCTAAGTTTCAACAATGGCGATCCTTGCTTCGGGAGCCTGTTGTTCAATTTCTACTGATTGGAGCGAGTCTGTTTGTCGTCAATGCCGCGTTGAGACCATCTCAGCAACCAATCGCTGCTGAGATTGTGATCACCGACGATCAGGCGTCGGGCATGGTCAGTCAATTCGCTCGCACGTGGCAGCGTGCTCCCTCCAAGGAGGAGCTTCAGGCCCTGATCGATGACGAAGTCCGCACCGAGGTCTATGTGCGCGAAGCGATGAAGCTCGGGCTTGATCAGAACGACACAATCATCCGGAGGCGTCTTCGACAGAAGATGGAGTTCCTGAATGAGAGTCAGTTCCCCAACAAGGCGCCGGCAGAGTCTGAGCTTGAGGCCTACTTCACCGCCAATTCCAAGCAATACCGCACCGATGCAGTGGTGTCGTTCCGCCATGTCTTCTTTGATCCGCAACAACGCGGTGATTCCCTTGCGGACGATGCGCAGGCCGCGCTTCTGATGTTGAACAATCAAGACCAGGAGATGGAGCTCAACGGCCTCGGTGACCCCATCGATCTCGCCGATAACTGGACCGACCTCTCACGCAAGGATCTCGTCGCGTTGTTCGGCTCCACCTTCACGGATGCACTGCTCAGTCAGTCCCAGGGACGATGGACCGGGCCGATCGAATCGGCTTACGGTCGCCATCTGGTTCGGGTGGAGTCTGTTGCAAAGGGGGCGATTCCCGAGCTCGATGACATCCGCGCAGAGGTCACTCGCGACTGGTTTCAAGACAAGCTTCGCCGGTACCAGGATGATGCCTATGAGCGCTTGTTGAACGGCTACAGCGTGCGTCGACCGGAGTTGACTCCGTGATCCGTCGAATCTGGCCCCTGCTGCTTTGCTTCGGCTTCCTCTGGCCCGGCGTGGTGTTGGGTCATGAGTTGATGCCCGGCTACCTCGAACTCGAGGAAACAGCTCCCCAGGTGTATGACGTGATCTGGAAACTGCCCCTGCAGCGCGGCGCAAGGTTGCCTCTGGCTCCTCGATTCCCTGACGATTGCGCCACCGAGGGCAGTCTGGATGCACGGCTGGAGCGTCGCGCCCTGGTGTACACAGCGCAACTCTCCTGTGAGACGTCTCTCCAGGGACGGCTCGTGAGCATTGACGGATTGCGCGCTGTCGGCACGGAAGTACTGCTGCGCGTGACGTCCCTGGATTCATCAGGGCCGGAAACCATCCTCATCCAACCGGAGAAGGGGGAGGCGCTGATCGGAGCGATCAGCAGCGATGCGCAACAGACCAGTGCCATCACCTATCTGCGCCTGGGTATCGAGCACATCCTGCTCGGTGTGGATCACCTGCTCTTCGTTCTGGCGTTGCTGCTGATCGTCAGGGATGGCTGGACGTTGTTCAAAACAATCACGGCCTTCACGGTCGCCAACAGCGTCACGTTGTCGGTGGCGGCGATCGGGGTGATGCGTGTCCCGGCGCCGCCTCTCAATGCGGCCATCGCCCTGTCGATTCTGTTCATGGGTGTTGAGGTGGTCCGCACCTGGCGGGGGCAAAGCAGCTTCACCATCCGTCGTCCCTGGGTGGTGGCGTTCGGGTTCGGTCTGATCCACGGCTTCGGCTACGCAAGCGGTCTCGCTGATCTGGGCTTGCCCCGCGGCGAGCTGCTGCTGGCGCTGCTGCTGTTCAACATCGGCATCGAGATCGGCCAGGACGTCTTCGTGTTTCTGGTGCTTGCTCTGAAGCGCTCCTTTCGACAACTCGAGATTCACTGGCCCCAGTGGGCAGTGCGCCTTCCCGGTTATGCGGTGGGGGTTGCCGGGGCCTTCTGGACCCTTGAGCACACCACCGCGTTGTTTCTGCCAGGAGGTTGACGATGACCCGCCGTATGGCCCTGCTGCTGGGTTTGATGATCACGCTCGCTCCCGCCGCCCGCGCGCATGTGGAGAGTGGTGGTGCCGGCAGCCTGCTCTCAGGCTTGCTGCATCCCGTCACCGGACTCGATCACGTCGTGGCGATGGTTGCTGTCGGCCTTTGGGGAGCGGTGCTGGCCGCTCCGGCCATCTGGCTGCTGCCGGTGGCTTTCCCGATGGTGATGGCGCTCGGTGGTCTGATCGGATTGCTGGGACTGCCTCTGCCCGGCGTGGAAGTTGGAATCGCGATCTCGGGCATGGTGCTGGGGCTGCTGGTGGCGCTGGAACGGCGTGTTCCCCTTGGCGTGGCGCTGGCCCTCGTGGGGGTGTTCGCTTTGTTCCACGGTTATGCGCACGGCCGCGAACTGCCGGATGGAGCCAATGCTCTGTTGTTCAGCCTGGCGTTTGTCGCCGCCACAGGGCTGCTGCATCTGGTGGGCATCCTGCTGGGTGAGCTGCGTCGATGGCCTGTGGGCCGCCGACTGGTGCAGCTGATCGGCGCTGCGATCACCATCAGTGGTGTCTGGTTTCTGCTTCGCATCTGACCGATGTCTCCCTTGTTCGCCCACCTGATGGAAACCGGTTTCGGCGGGTTCTATGACGGCATCGCCCATCTGTTGATCACGCCGGCGGATCTGCTGCTGGTGCTGGGCCTGTCGCTGCTGTCAGGTCAGCAGGGGCAGGCTGGGGGGCGCATGCTGCTGCTGGTGCTGCCCCTGAGCTGGTGGCTCGGAGGATGCCTGGGACAGGTGCTGGCCCTTGGGGATTCCCTCGAAACGATCAGCATCCTCTGGTTCACGGCGATCGGATGTCTGGTGGCACTGCAGTGGCGTATGCAGCCGCGATGGCTTGCTGTTCTGTCCGCCCTCAGCGGTCTGCTGTTCGGCCTCGGCAATGGCAGCACCATGGCCCTTGAGGGGCCACTGTCTCTTGATCTGCTCGGGGTTGTCAGTGCTCTTTCGGTGCTCGCCGCCCTGGTGAGTGCGCAGACCTCCGTCAGCCACCGCGAGTGGGTCCGCATCTCTCTGCGGGTGGTCGGCAGCTGGATCGCTGCCGCGGGATTGCTCACGTTGGGCCTGCAGTTCAGGGGGTGATCAGCAACGGTGGCCGGATCGATCTTCTCTTCAACAAGCGTTAATACCGATTGCTCTGGTAGCGCTCGCTACTCATGCTGAACAAACAGGCAACGCTGCCCGTGGCATTTCTCCAGGCCATCCAGACCACACTCCTGCGCTATCAGAGCACCAGGGATCACGAGCAGGATCTCTATTTCTCCTCTGCACGCAACCTGGCTCGCGCTCAGTTCCAGCTGGCGGATGAGGAACTCAGCCGTCGGTTGTGGCAGGACGTGGCTGAGCGGGAGCTCGATGTGGATCGCATCCTGAATCTGATGTACGGCTGCTGGTTCCAGGAGGATCGGGAGGCCATGCAGGAGGCGGATGCGGCCTATTGCGCCAACAGAGTCGCCGGTGGACTGCCGCCGTCTCAGGTCGGAATCTTCGAGCACTGCTGAGCGGTCGTCGCTGCGCCGGACGCTGAGGCGGTGAACATCATTCTCCTCGGCCCCCAGGATTGCTGGCTGGATGACACCACCGTGCTGCTGCGTGATCGGCGGGCGGTTCACATCCTTGAGCTCCTCAAACCGAACCTCGGTGACACGCTCAGGGTCGGCATCCGCGATGGTGCTCTGGGCACAGGTCGGGTGGTGGCCATGGATGCTGCGACGGTCGAGCTTGCGGTTCAGACGCGCGAACCACCACCGAGGCGCCATCGGTTCGAGATCGTTCTGGCCTTGCCAAGGCCGAAGATGCTGCGCCGGATTCTGCGCACGGTGGCGGAGTTCGGGGTGTCGGATCTGCATCTGATCAACAGTGCCCGGGTGGAGAAAAGCTTCTGGCAGTCCCCCCTGCTGGCAGGCGACAAGGTCGAGGAGGCTCTGCTGGCTGGGATGGAGCGCTCCTGCGACACCGTCGCGCCCCGGGTGCACCAGCACAGATTGTTTCGTCCCTTCGTCGAGGACCGTTTGGTGGAGATCTGCTGCGGTCGTCCCTGCCTGATCGCCGAGATGGGATCGCCCCAGGCTCTGAGCAGTGCGGCCGATGGGCCTGCGGTGGTGATGATCGGCCCCGAGGGAGGCTTCGTGCCGTTTGAACTGGATCTGGCCCAGGCGATGATCGCCCGGCCGGTGCATCTCGGGGAGCGCTTGCTCAGTGTCGATACGGCTCTGACGGCGGCGCTGGCCCTGGGTTGGGGATGATGAAGGCGTTGATGACGACGACCCATGGGTGACATCACGGCTCCAGACGGGCTTCAGGCCCTGGTGGCCGATCTCGGCAGAGGCAATGTGATCGATTCCGAGCTGCTGGAGGGTGGTCCGTTGGAGGCCCATGAACTCGACGACATGGATGCCGATCAGGCGGCCCAGGTGGCGTCCCATTGTTTTGCCGTTCTCTTCGGACACACCGTGGAAGAGTCGACGGGACTGGAGGGAGACGGCGATGCCGGTGAGTGGAGAGGCCGTGTCGATGGCTTCGGTTTTGTGATCAGCCGGGATGACGTGGGGGATCTGGTGCTGGATTTCAGCGTGCAGGCCTGAGCAGCATCAGCAGACCTGATCCGGTCACGATGATGGTGAGGGCACCGAGCAGCACCGGGTAGACCGGCTGCAGATTCAAGGGGCCGAAGTTTCCGGTGTGAATCTTGAGCAACCAGAAGGCATCGATGTTCATCTCCAGCAGAAGGCTGTAGAGCGAACCGGTCGACGCTGTCAGCAGCAGTGGAGCTGCGGCGATCGGTACGACCCACCGGTGCAGTCGGCGGGCCTGACGCTGGCGTGAGCTGGTCCGGTGATCCATCAGTGTTTCCGCAACTGCCGGTGCAGTTCCTGCTCATCAGCGCAGGGCATCCATTTCCCATTGTTCTGATGAACCGTTGAGCAGCCGATCTCTTCAGCGCGCTTCTCAGCCTCGCTCCGGCTTTCGTAGATCCCTTTGCCGTGGCCGTGAGCCGGGTCGATGGTCAGCAACGGCGCGATGAACAGAAGTGAAAGAGCTGTCGGCACCGTCAGAACGGCGTTGATGGCAGACCCTCGCATTGTTCGGCGGACATCTATGTGTCGATCCTGCCGGATCTGTTCCGGCACCTGGGGGTTGAAGGCTTCGGGGATCTTCATCTGCGCATCAAGTCCGGCGCGGGGTCACGCAGGGCTCTCCAGCTCTCATGAAGTCGAGTCGATCCGTGGCGGCGTCGTACAGCGAGAAGGCGGCTCCCTGGCCGATGCCGATCACGCTGCGTTTGGGAACGGCCTGTTCCTGCTGCTGTTCGCCGGCTGTGTCTTTCACACGCGATTGAATGGCACCACCGGTCAGTTCCAGGCGGAACTGTTGACCGCTGCGGGCGGTGAACAGGCGGTTCACATCCAGCCGGGTGAGGCGATCCAGAAGGATGAGAGGCGACGTTTCGCTTGTCAGCCGATCGCCGATGTCGGCGGAGCTGCCATGGATCAGGGCGCAATCCAGTTCGATGAAGCCGAACTGCAGGGAGGCAAGCCACGGGAGATGGCGTTCATCAACAGCTTTGAGCAGTGCGTCGACGGCATCGTCGCCATGCTCCCGGCGCAGCACCTGTGCGTTCTGATCACCGCGGTATCCCCGTTCGGCCAGCAGCTGCTCCTCCCACCATCCATAGATGCAGTCGGGCTTGAGATCACCGCGTTTGGGCTGGCGCAATCGCTCCAGCAAGGCATCGCAGTTGCGCTCAGGTCCGATCAGATCCCCCAGCACGAAAAGACTTTCGACGCCCCGTTGCGTTGAGAGGTCGCGTTGAATCCGCTCATAGAGATCAAGATCACCGCGCAGTCCACTGACCAGAGCCCAGCGTTCCATCAGCGCTCACACACGTGGCTGGCGTCGTCGGCCCGCTCGGCATATTCGAAACCATGGCTCAGCCGCCAGGCGAACACCTCAGGCAGGCCGGCATCGACGATGGCCTGACAGGTTTTCGCCACGTCGTACTCCACCTCACGGATCGTCACCTCACCACTGGTGTCGTTGTGGATCACATACGTCGCCTTGGTGTCGCCATGGCGGGGCTCACCCACGGATCCCGCGTTGACGATGCGGCGCATCGGCAGGGTCAGTTCCTGTTCCGTGGCCCCCTCGCTGCCGGCCTGTTCCACTGTCACCCGGATCGATCCACCGCTCAGTTCGCGCACATAGGGCTGGTGGGTATGGCCGCAGAACAGCGTGTCCGCTCCGGCGGTTTCGACCCGCTCCAGCGCCGCAAAAGCACTCATGTCTGGCAGCAGATATTCGTGCTGACTGTTCGGGCTGCCGTGAACGAACAGCAGCCGGTCGCGCCTCAGGGTCATCGGAAGGCTGGCCAGGAAGGCTTTGTTCTCGTCCGTCATCTGTTCAGCGGTCCAGTGATGCGCCCGGTGGCCTCGCCGTTCCGCCAGTTGCGAGGGGTAGCTGCATTCGCAGGCATTAAGGCCATCGATGATGTCTTCATCCCAGCAGCCCTGGCAGGTGGGGATGGCGCGTTCCCTCACGAGCTGCACCACTTCATTCGGTTGGGGGCCGTAACCCACCAGATCTCCAAGGCAGGTGATCGTTTCAATTCCCTGCCGATCGATGTCCTCCAGCACAGCCTCAACGGCTGCCAGGTTGGCGTGGAGGCAGGAGATCACGGCGTGGGCCATGGGCGTCATCGGGTGTGGGTGGACTCGGGTTGCTGGTCGCGCATCGGGGCCTGATGCATTTCCAGCACGTCATCACTGATCAGGCAATCGTCGATGGTGGTCTGGATGCCGATGCCATTGAGAGCTTTGCCCTGCACCACCAGCTCCGACGAGCGTTTGGGTCGGCCATGGGGTGGCTCCACCCTCTCCAGGGGCAGAAACTGCGAGCCCTGTTGACTCACCATCCAGTTGCAGAAGAAGGCACGGCCGTCGGGGAGATTCATCAATGCCTTGGCGCGGTAGACGTCGCCATAGGCACCATTCACCAGCTCGAACCAGAAGCTGCTGAGGCTGTTGGGGTCCCAGACACTGTTGTGGAGGCTGAGGCTCCAGGCCTCCAGCCTGTTGAACGCCAGCGTGTCCTGGCCGGGTAACTCCGGATCACGGCCGAAATGGAGGCATCGGTCCGGTCTCAGCTGGAGGGTGTCCAGTTGCGATCGGATGGCTGGGTCGATGGCCTCGGGGGCTTCCTCCGGCGGGGCCTGGAATTGCTGCAGCTCAATCAGGTTGATCCGATCAGCCGCAGCGGGGCTGGGCTGTGGAGTCGAGAGGTCCTCAAGCGATGGGATCTGGTCCTGCAGCCAGGTCCGGTCGATGCCGGCATCACAACCCTGCTCGAGGCCTTCTTGGCTCGTGCCCTTCAGACGCAGGTATCCGCAGGGACCCGGATGGTCGCGCAGTGTGTTGAGGATCCAGCTGGTTTTCCCGCACCCCGGCGGACCTGAGATCAACCAGGTTGTGCTCATGGTCTCCAGCATCCGCCGTCGGGTGGGGGGACGACAGCCCTTTTCTAGTGGGAATCGTTCTCATTCTGTTGGTTGGGATGCCCCCTGTCCACCGCGATGCGCAGAGCGTCACCGGGCGCATGGTCAAGGTTCGGGATACGGACTCGCGGGTCGTCGTCTAGCAACGCGTGGTTTTTTGCGTGAAAGGGATTCAGAGATTGTTGGGTCGAAGTCGACTGGGTCGGTAGGAGATGAGGAATTGATGGCGTCCCATGGAGGTGCTGTTCACGGCTGTGATCAGATCGTCACCGGTATTCCAGACCCACAACTGTTGGTTGACCTGGCGATCGTCGATGCTCATGCTCAACGGCTGCCCATAGCGATGACGAAGGCCTGCCAGCACTTCGGTCATATCGCTCACCTCAAACTCGTAGGCCAACGATCTCAAGCCGGTGCCGGGACTCAGTTCAAACGTTGACTGAACCACTGGGATTTCATCGAGGCGTGCGTTCAGCGCCTGATACTTCTGCGGTTGATCGGGGCCTGCCTGGCGGATTTCGCCGAGGTGTGCTGTGACTTGATCCAGCGTCATGCCCCACTCAAGTCCTTCGATACAGGCAGACACGTCTGCCGCACCAAGACCCACGATCGCAAGGCAAGCCAGCAGATGGATCACAAGGTTGCGCAGCGGCCTCAGGGTCAAGCGTCCGGAGTGGTTGCAATCATTCTGTCGGCATCTGCGTTTTCCGCAGCGCGCCACTCCTGTGCAGAATCTTTGAACCTGCGTTGGTGGGTTGGCTGCAAGCGGTTCTCAAGCAGCCGGCCAGCGCTGGCCGTGGTGGCCGCTGCTGCCACTTAGCTTGTTGTTGCAGGAATAGGTCTTAGGGGCTTGTCCCTAAGTTGTCCCTGGGATTTTGTGCATCTGGGTTGAATGGTGTGCAAGCGAGCCTCTGCATTGCTGACTGATCTCCAGATCCTGCTTTTGGGCTTGATGGAGCTATTTTTGTCGCCGGGGATGGATTGTCTCTGCCTTGATCTAATCCTCATCAGAATCACTGCATCTACAGTAAGCGTTGTCGCTGGAGCGGGTTTGAATCCTGCCGATAACGCTAATGTTTCTCGGCGTTGCTGCTAATTAATAGTATTCGCTGACAGGTAGCTTGAGATTCTTGTGCCTGATGTGTTTCTTTTGTTCTGTGTGCCTGTTCAATTCATGATGAAGCTCGACAGGATGGCCTTCTATGAGTTTGCGACTCTCTTGGGCTAACAAAGAAATTAATGGTTGCACAGCAACTTCTACTTTTCTTGGGCGCAAGTTGATATTTTGAATTCAACCCAATAATGCTTTTCAACTTTCCCGCTCTCTGTGTATCTCGTAACAAAATTCCAAGCAAGGCTTTGTTGGCAGCCAGTGGCTTCGGCAAAACAAGCATTACCAATACCGTTTCGCCTAGCTTTGTTTTGAGCAATGGCCAACACATGTCTTCTGGCTGGATATCGATGCCACGTGATCGGCAGCCTGAGGTCATGGACCAACCTGGTCTCGATCCCGCTGAGCATGTCCGAGCCCTTCAAGGGCTTCGACGGATTAATGGCATCAGTCGCTGTGTACCAGGCCTTTTGCGTCATTTTGAGAAGCTTGCCAGCGAAAGTCCCGCGACTCAGTTGAGCGTGTTGGAGCTGGCTTGCGGAGGTGGTGATACGGCAATTGAGCTTGATGCGCTCGCTCGAAGACGTCACCTCAACATCTCGTTCCAAGCTTGTGACCTGAACCCTGAAGCTGTGCGGATCGCGCGCCGCAACGTTGCCAGATCAGAAAGTGGTGTGGGTGTGTTTGTTGAAGATGCTCTTGAACCTTCTCGATCCAAGCAATTTGATGTGGTGTATTGCACTCTTTTTGTTCACCATCTAGACCCCCCTGATGTCATACGACTGCTAGCAGGGATGGCAGATAGGGCGCGTCGTCTTGTTGTTGTCGATGATCTAATCCGCAGCCGTCTGGGATACTCCTTGGCTTGGTTTGGTACGCGACTACTTAGTCGATCCTGGGTTGTTCATCACGATGGACCTGTGTCAGTCAAGGGGGCTTATACCCCCACGGAGATCTTGGATCTCGCCTCTCGAGCCGGTTTGCGTGGCTGTGTTCTGGAACGGAGCTGGCCCGAGCGCTACCGACTCAGCTGGACACCCCACTGACATGCAAAGCAATTGGGATGTAATCGTGATTGGGGCAGGAGTTGCCGGAGGCTTGGCAGCCTTCGATTGTGCAAATCGCGGCCTGCGAGTTCTGGTGGTTGAGAAACGGTCTTTCCCCCGCTGGAAGGTGTGTGGTTGCTGCTTTAACTCCAATGCCCTGGCAGCTCTGACTGCCACAGGCCTCCCGAACCTTATGCACGATCAAGGTGCTGTGCCTCTCGATCAACTTCGTCTTGGCTGGGGTGGCAACTCGCTCAAGCTTGAGTTGCCAGGCGGTTTGGCTCTGTCAAGGGAACGCTTTGATCAGGCTTTGGTCAACGCTGCTGTGGGTGCTGGCGCAACATTGCGCTTTCGAACCAGTGCCGTGCTCGAGGAGATGACTCCTGAAGGTCGAATGGTGCGGTTACGACCTCCCGGTGGTGCTCCAGTGGAACGCATCAATGGCCGTGTCGTGCTGGTCGCAGCCGGCTTAGAGCACCAGGTGATTGCTCCATCTCATGCGGCCAGTTCTAAAAGCACCCCGGAATCGAGGCTTGGTGCTGGTTGCCTCATCGCCGATGAAAACGGAACCTACGAGTCTGGGGCCATTCATATGGCCATTGGCCAGCATGGCTACGTCGGCTTGGTTCGACGTGAGGATGGTGCTCTGAACTTGGCTGCTGCTTTCGACCGCGCTGTGGTCAAGTCCTCCGGCGGTGTGGCGCGGGCGGCACAACTTGTTCTGACTCAAGCCGGCTTCGCCTTGCCTCGAGCTTTGGAGTCGTCTCGCTGGCAATTAACCCCCGCACTCACCCGTCGTGCCGGTGCATTTGCAGGGCATCGCTTTTTGTTGCTCGGCGATGCGACCGGTTATGTGGAGCCCTTTACCGGTGAGGGCATGGCCTGGGCTCTTGCTGCTGGTGCGTCGGTTGCTCCCTTTGTTGAGGAAGCTCAGGGTGAGTGGACATTGGATCTCGAGCGGCGTTGGCGAAGGAGGTTGGTGGATCTAACGATCAGTCGTCAGCGCGTTTGCAGTGTGTTGTCGACTGTGTTGAGACAACCGCTCATTACAAACGCGTTGTTCAGCCTCGGGTCTCAATGGCCTGTTGTACCGCAACGCGTTATCAGCAGTCTCAATCGCGTGCATCCCCACATGGCGAGGTCTTAATCCATGCCTCTCATCCTTCACGGAATGGGTACGGCAGTACCAACTCAGCGACTGAGTCAGGCAGAAGCGGTGCAAGTGGCGCGTCGCATCAATGCCGAAAGCCCTGAGCAAGAAAGGCTGATGTCGCGCATCTATCAAAGAACCAAGGTTCTCACCCGTGGAAGTGTGCTCCTCGAGAATGATGGTCTCAATGGCACGAGCACGACCAAGGATCGTCTCAGTTTCTACGGCTCAGAAAGCCCTGGGACGGCACAACGGATGCATGGTTACAACACTCACGCCGGTGGGTTGTCTCTTGAGGCTGCTACGAAGGCGCTATCTGATGGTGATATCTCATCAGGGGCGATCACCCACCTCATCACGGTCAGTTGCACTGGGTTTCATTCACCTGGTATTGACCTTTTCTTGATTGAAAAGCTTGATCTATCGCCGAGTGTTCAGAGGACACACATCGGATTCATGGGATGCCACGCTGCGCTGAATGGCTTGCGTGTTGCCCATGCCTTCGCGGAAATGGATCCAAAGGCGGTTGTTTTGGTCTGTGCTGTTGAGCTTTGTAGCCTCCATATGGCTTATGGCTGGCACCCAGAGAAGGTTGTTGCCAATGCTTTGTTTGCTGATGGGGCGGCTGCTGTTGTCGCCTCCTCGGATCCTTCCCTTTCTGATCAATCCTTGGTCTTGCGCCGCAGTGGCTCAACAGTGATTCCTGATAGTGCAGATCTGATGCAGTGGGAGATTGGCGACCATGGTTTTGCGATGGGGTTGTCGCCCCTTGTTCCGGAAACGGTTGGTGCTGCCTTGTTGCCTTGGTTGCGAGATTGGCTCAAGGATCAGTCGATTGATCTTGAGGCGGTGACGAGCTGGGCTGTGCATCCTGGCGGACCCAGAATTCTCTCCACCTGTGCAGAGGTTTTGTCGTTGGACCCAGGCCTACTGCACGAATCCAGAGGCATACTTCAGGATCATGGCAACATGTCATCTGCAACGATCCTGTTCATTCTTGATCGATTGCGTCGGCGGTCAACTCCTGGTCCTTGTCTTGCACTGGCCTTTGGACCTGGGCTGAGTGCTGAGGTAGCACTTTTTGATTTTGAATAACAGTCAATATTCGTTTTGCCTGTTTGACTGCCTGGGGAATTATCATCGCATCTGTACATATCTCTGATCGGATGATGTTGCTCGGCGATGTCACACTTGGGTGACCCCAGAGGCGTCAGTGGCGTGAATCTTTTCAGTGATTTTGCTCTGCCTTGCCCCTTTCCTTCGACAGAATCACTGCATCGACGTGGATTGTGGTGGCTGGAGCTGGTGTGAATCCTGCTGATCAGCGCTGGGGTTTCTGGCCGCTGCTGCCACTTGATATCCATTTATAGGAATAGGTCTGAGGGGCTTGCCCCCCTGCTGTCCCTGGGATTTGGTGCAACTGGGTGTGTTCAAGCGCAACTCGCGATAACGCGGATAATCGATCCCCTTAACCTGAGAAAGGAATCCATGACGGCCTCTCGATTTCTTTGTCAGTGTTCAGCTGCCTTGCGTCAGGGCGTATTTGGAGCCTTGGTGGTCGGCTCGTTGTTTTGGGTGATTCAACCTGCGCAGGCCCACGGTGACGCGAAAGGTGATGCTGCGATGCCCGACACCATGGGGGCAACGGGCCCGCAGATGACGATTTATCGATCGGCGAGTTGCGGTTGTTGTACGCAATGGGGATCCCACATCGCCTTAGCGGGATTCCGAATTGATGACCATGTCACCGAGGACATGGATGCCGTGAAGGAGTCAAGAGGTGTAAGCCTCTAACTGGCTTCTTGTCATACCGCTGTTGTGGGGGGAAATGTGATTGAAGGGCATGTGCCTGCTTCTACGATCGATCGCCTTTTGAAGGATCGGCCGGATATCCGAGGTCTGGCGGTTCCAGGGATGCCAATGGGTTCGCCCGGCATGGAGGTGGCTGGCGTCGAGGCTGAAAGTCTTGAGGTGCTTGCCATTGCCCATGACGGAACAACCTCCGTTTTCTCGCGCTACTAGACGGTTTTTGACAATCGCGATGAGGAACGCTGTGTCATCGCGCTGGCCTCAAGAGCATCACCGCTCCTGACACTGTCACGATGACGGTGAGCCCACCCAAGAGCACTGGGTAGACGGGCTGAAGATTCAGAACACTGAAATTCCCGGTGTGGATCTTGAGCAGCCAGAAGGCATCAATGTCTTGCTCCAAGAGCAAGCTGTAGAGAGATCCCGTGCCTGCGGTGATCAGCAACGGAACAGCGGCGATTGGAACCAGCCAACGGTGAACCTTGCGTGCTCGCCGTGAAAGCGGACGTTGGTTCATTGCTTGCGAAGTTGGCGGTGGAGTTCACGCTCATCTGTGCATGGCATCCACTTTCCGTTGTTCTGATGCACCGTCGTACAACCGATCTCACCGGCACGTTGTTCTGCGTCAGCTTTGGATTGGTAAATGCCTTTGCCGTGAGCATGGCTGGCCATGGTATGGACAACGAAAGCAGCGACGAGGGCGAATGAAATGGAGATCCAGCCCATCATCCTTGTAGTGAAGGCATTAAAAGTGATTGCTTTCACAGCGCGAAAAGGCCATCAAATTTGTAGTAGTCAGGCTTATTCATGCCCTTGCTTTGCAGCATTTTGCGGAGATCAATGATCTCTTTGCGCTGGGCGACGATGATCTCGCGTGCAAGGCGAAGGATGGTGGGGTTGGTGGAGTTTTCGCGAGCCTCATGGGCCATCTGAAGGGCGCCGCCATGGTGCTCAATCATTCCCTCTAGGAACCACTGCACCCTGTTCTCACGTGTTGGCTTCGTTACCGACATGCGCATCGCGGCAATCACATCAGGACTCATGCGCACTAGATCTGCCATGGAGTTGGGGTCCCCGTTAGGGCGCAATGCCACGGGATAAACCGGTGCATCGGGATACCAGGCTTTGCGCCATTGGCGCATCGCCTTGATCTCACGGGCCTGCTCGTTCCAGATGCTGTTTGCCAACGCCCCCACCCCCGGGGCGCCGATGTTGAAGACGTATTCACTCATCCGCAATGCTCCGGCGTGGTGCTCAACCATGCCGTCGATGAAGCGCAGGTCATAGGTGCTGCCTGCGGGGCCCATGCCATGGGCGTGGTGCTGATGAGAGCCGGAAGGCGTGGGTGTTGCCTCTTTTGTTTCCTCAGGAGCTGCGTGATGCATCCCATGGCCGTGATGCCCATGGTGATGGTCCATCTGGGCTAAGGACGTCTGGGGGATCAATGCCGTGATCGCAGTCAGGGCAAGGATGATTCGACGCACGTGTAAGGAGAACTTTTTCTGACTTTAAAAAAAATCTGGCCTTGTCTGCACCGTGCCTCTTTGCACTGGACTCATCCGAATTCCACGTTGCGCTGTGCTGCTTCGATCGGTGATCAAGACCTGTGATCATGGATCTGGAGCCGTGGGACCAAGGGTGCGCTGGAGGTGTGGACATGGTTAGTCGTGCCGACCAACGCTGGCCTTGGTGGCCGCTGCTGCCGCTCTATCCCTATGGCCGCCGCCGCACAGTGTTCAGTGAGCTGATCCCTGGCCAGGTCTGGAGCCTGGAGCAGCTGCAGGGGGTGTATTACGTGGCCGTGCCGGTGCGGCTCACCGTGGCCAAGGTGCCCGGTGGCCTGATGTTGGTGAACCCTCTGCCGCCCACCGGTGAGCTTCGCCAAGCCATTGCCGGGCTGGAGCAGCAGCACGGCCCGGTGCGCACGATCGTGCTGCCCACGGCCTCTGGTTTGGAGCACAAGCTGCCCCTCGGCCCCCTGGCTCGCACCTTCCCGGATGCGGAAATTTGGGTCTGCCCGGGCCAGTGGAGTTTTCCGGTGCAGTTGCCCTTGTCCTGGTTGGGCGTTCCAGCACACCGCACCAAGGTGTTGCTCGACGATGGCGTCCCCCATGGCGAGGTGTGTGAGTGGATCACGCTTGGACCGCTCGATCTTGGTGTTGGTCGCTTTCAAGAGATCAGCTGTTTTCACCGCCCTTCCGGTGCCTTGATGGTGACCGATGCGTTGGTTGGCATTTCGGCTGAGCCACCTGCTCTGTTTGATCTCGATCCAACGCCGTTGCTGTTCCACGCCAGGGATCGGGGTGACGAGCCGCTCCTCGATACGCCCGAGGCCCGCCGCCGCGGCTGGGCAAGGCTGGTGCTCTTTGCCTCCTATCTGCGGCCGGAGCCGCTCGAGGTTCCCCCGATTTCCGAGCTGCTGCGCCATGCCTTCCGGCCTGGTTTACGGACTGCCCGCGCTCACTTCGGCCTCTATCCATTCCGATGGCGGCAGGGCTGGCAGGACGCGGCCAGGGGGCTGATCGGAGACCATCAACCTCTCCTTCAGGTGGCGCCCGTGGTGGAACGACTCGTGCTGCCGCGCGCCTTGGAGACCTTCCTGCAATGGCTTCAGCAGATCGGGAGACTCGATGGGATGCGGTGGCTTGTGCCAGCGCACTACAGCGCTCCGATTGCCTTCAGCCCCCAACGCTCCGAAGAGCTCTGCTCACAGCTCAACACAGACAACTGGGCACCCAGTGATGCGAACTGGGCGTTCCTGAGCTCAATCGATCAGCGTCTGCTGAAGCTCGGCGTGGTCCCGACGGATCCGCAGCTCAGAGGTTGAGTTCGTCGTCGGGCTCGATCGCCATCTGATCATCGGCGAACAGCGTTTCCTCCAGTTCCTTGCGCTGCTCCATCTGGCGCAGGAAGTAACCGGTCATCATCGCCGAGGCCAGCATGTTGGCCAGGTTCTCCCTGTTGGAGGTGACTTTCACCTCAAAGTGCTCGCCGGGGAGCATCCCCAGCAGTCCCTGAACGTTGTGGCGGATGATGTCCTGGATCTCGCCGCTCGCTGATTTCGCGACCCTCTGAAGGGTGTCTGGAGACTGTTCCTGCAGATACTGGATCAGGCTGTTCCCCGCTTGACCGTCGTTGTTATCGGTGGTCAGGAACTCGGGGTTAAACATCCCGTGTTATCTGCATCACGGCCCTGACCCTACCCCAGCCTCAGAGTTCGATTCGATTCCGTCGGTGGTGGAGAACCGAATCGGTCCGAAGCGATTCAGGGGCCAGTACCGCCAGATCGCAGTGCCGATCACGTTCGCTTCCGGCAGCGGACCCCAGAGATGGGAATCCAGGCTTGCGTTGCGGTTATCGCCCATCACCCAGAGCTGATGATCCGGCACGGTCACCGGTGCCATGGCGTAGGTGATCGGCTCATCCAGCCAGGGCTCCGGAACGGGCTCACCGTTGCGGATCAGGAGGCCGTCGCGTACTTCCAGCTGGTCGCCCGGATGCCCCACCAAGCGCTTGATCAGCGCGGCGGAGGCGTCGTACCCGGCGTCCACCAGCTGAGCAGGTGGCGCGAACACCACGATGCTGTTCAGAGGCAGCTGCCGACCCCGCTGCTGTTCCAGGGGAGGTCGGATCTTCTCCACCAGGATTCTGTCCTGCAGCTGCAACGTGGGGAGCATCGATCCGGAGGGGATCCAGCGGGGCTCGACCACCAGCCAACGGATCAGCAGCGCCAGGAGGGCCCAGAGGATCAGGCTGCGCCAGAAACCACCCTCGCGGGGGCGATCCGGTGGGGACGGGGAGGGACTCATGGCCGCACCCTCGCATCGGGTGGGCTTTGATCAGGGACGGATGAGATGGTGCTGCAGCAGGATTCCTGCAGTGGTGCTCTCCTGCACTGTCGGTTGCCCGCGCCAACCTCGAAGCGGCTCTTGGCCTGCTCCGCGCCCTGCACGGTCAGGGGTTGCGGCGTTTGGTGCTCTGTCCAGGCAGTCGTTCCGGTTCTCTGGCGACGGCGTCGGGCCTGATGGCGTCGCAGGGAATGCTGCAGCTGTTCACGGCGATTGATGAGCGATCGGCAGCCTTCCTCGCCCTCGGGATGGCGACGGCGGCCGGCAGGTCCGTGGCGGTGGTGACCACCTCGGGCACAGCGGTCGCCAATCTGCTGCCAGCCGCCGTCGAGGCCGATCGCAGCTGTCAGCCGCTGCTGCTGCTCACGGCCGATCGACCGGAACGGCTCAAGAACTGCGGAGCGAATCAGACCGTTAACCAGGAGCAGTTTCTGAATCCTGCCTGCCGCTGGGTCGGCAACATCGCCCCGACTGGTCTGCACGCTGCTTCAGCTGCCGACATCGATCGTCTGGCTTTACGGGGATGGCGCCATGCCCAGGGGCAGGCCGGTCAACCTCCCGGTCCGGTTCATCTGAACATCCCGTTCGAGGAGCCGCTCCACGCCGCCCTCCCCGATCAGCAGCAGGTGCTGTGCGGGTTGCGAAACCCTTCTGCCCCTGCAGTGGGCGTCGCCGACAGCACCACCACCGTTGATCCGCCGGAGGCCTCAGCTCCGGCCCTGGATCCCGCGCAGGCGGGCGTTGTGGTGGCTGGACCATGGCGGGGACTGAGCTCCGATCTGGCGGGGTATCGCGGTGCGCTCGCGGACTGGTTGGAGCGCAGCGGCTGGCCTCTTCTGGCCGATCCGCTGGCCGCTCTGCCGGTGGAGTGGCCCGGTCGGGTGCATCACTGGCCGCTGCTGCTCGATCAGTTCCATGGCGGCAGTGATCTGCAGGTGCTGCGTCTGGGAAGCATGCCTGCCAGTCGGGCGCTGGAACGCTGGCTTGCTGCCGCCAGGGGGCCTCAGGTGCTGATCAGTGAAGGCGATGCCCGTCCGCTCGACCCGCTCGGCCGAGCCGCGCCGTGGAGCGGGGGGATGGAGGCCTGGCTGGCTCAGCAGTCCCCCGGACGGGCTGGTCTGAGCACCGCCTGGGCGGAGCCGGACCATCGTCTCGGCGCCCTGCTGGATGAGCTTCTTCCCTGCAGGGGGGCGGTGACTGAGCCCGCGCTCGCCCGCGCCCTGGGTCAGCTGCTGCCCAGCGGTCTGCCTGTGATGCTGGCGGCCAGCTCCCCCGTCCGGGACTGGATGCTGTGGAGCGGTAAGGGTGGGGCTGATCGCCGATGTTTCAGCTTCCGCGGTGCCTCCGGCATCGACGGCACCCTGTCGCTGGCCATGGGACTGTCTTGGTCGCTGGGACCAATGGTGCTGCTCACGGGTGATCTGGCCCTGCTGCACGACGCCAACGGCTGGCTTCACGGCGGTCCTGACGGGCCACCGTTGCTGGTGATCCTCATCGACAACGGCGGCGGTGGAATCTTCCAGCAGCTGGACATCCAGCAGCAGGGCGAGGAGCGATTCGATCAGCTGTTCGCCATGCCACAGCGGGTCGATCCGCTGGCACTGGCTGCGGCCCATGGCATTCCCGGGCGGGCTCTCAGCTGTCTGGAGGATCTGCACGACGCCCTGGACTGGGGTCTGGCGCAACAGGGCCCCGCGCTGCTGCGGGCCTGCACGGATCGACGCGGCGATGCGGTTCTGCGCCAACAGCTGCACTCCGCTGCTCAGAATGAGGCGATGACGCTCTGAAGCCGATGTCCCTGGCGCGGCGGGTTCTTCCCGGTGAATCGATCGTCGCGTGGCAGCCCTGGGGCACCTACACGGACATCCTTGTCGACCGCTGCGATGAAGGCATCGCCCGCATCGCCATCAACCGGCCGGCCAAACGCAATGCCTTCCGGCCGCAGACGGTGGTGGAGCTCTGCGATGCCTTCAGTCGTGTTCGCGATGAGCGGGAGATCGGCGTGGTGCTGTTCACAGGGGCGGGGCCGTCCCAGGACGGGGTCCACGCCTTCTGCGCCGGCGGTGACCAGAGCGTGCGCGGCGACGGCGGTTACGTGGGGGAGGACGGCCTTCCGCGACTGAATGTGCTCGATCTCCAGCGGATCATCCGCAGCCTGCCGAAGGTGGTGATCGCCCTGGTGGCCGGGTATGCCATGGGGGGCGGTCAGGTGCTGCATCTGCTGTGCGATCTCAGCCTGGCTGCTGACAACGCCGTTTTCGGGCAGACCGGTCCAAAGGTGGGCAGCTTCGACGGCGGTTACGGCGCCGGCTTTCTGGCCCGGGTGGTCGGCCAGCGCAAAGCGCGCGAGATCTGGTTCCTCTGTCGTCGCTACGGCGCTGAAGAAGCCCTGAGGATGGGGCTGGTGAATGCTGTGGTGCCTCTGGAGGAGCTGGAGGCGGAAGGGGTGCGCTGGGCCCGGGAGGTGCTGCAGCACAGTCCCACGGCGATTCGTTGTCTCAAGGCCGCCTTCAACGCCGAAACCGATGGGCTGGCCGGCATCCAGGAGCTGGCCGGACAGGCCACCCACCTCTTCTACCGGACCGATGAAGCGCAGGAGGGGCGTGATGCGTTCCTCGGCAAACGCCCCCCTGATTTTTCCGGGACTGGCTGGTTACCCTGACGTCGATGCTTCCTCTGACGCCCCCGGATCCGGCTCCGCTGCTGCGGTCAGCGTCGATGGATTCGGTCATGGCGGCACTGGCATCACTGCCTTCGGATCTGCTGCAGAAAAAGGAGCGTCACATCGTGATGCTGCGCGGTCGCCGTCGGCTGCTGCTCCTTGAGAACGGCGGTTTGCGCAGCGCCTTCCCCGTGGCTGTCGGTATGCCCGGCTGGGAGACCCCCACCGGTCGCTTCCGGGTGATGGAGAAGATCGACCAACCGATCTGGGTTCATCCGGTCACCGGAGAGCGCGTGGAGGAGCAGGGGCCTGACAATCCCCTCGGCAGCCACTGGATCGCCTTCCATCGCGATTGCCTCGGGCGTGATGCCCACGACGGTGAAACCTGGATCACGATCGAGGGTTGCACCACCACCGGTTTTCACGGCACCCCGCATCGCTGGACCGTGGGGCGTGCGATCTCCCATGGCTGTGTGCGTCTGTACAACGAAGATGTGCGATCCCTCTACCGGCAGGTGAATCTCGGAACACCGGTGACGGTGCTGCCGTGACGGCCGGAGCATGCAGCGCGGGCCTGGGTTGCCCCTAAAGTCGCCGCGCCAAGTCGGAAGTCCATCGATGCGCATCCTGTTCGCCGCCGCCGAATGCGCCCCGATGATCAAGGTGGGCGGGATGGGCGATGTCGTCGGTTCGCTGCCCCCGGCTCTGACCCGTCTCGGGCACGATGTGCGGCTGATCATTCCGGGCTACGGGAAGCTCTGGAGCAAGCTTGCGATCCCGGATGAGCCGATCTGGCGCGCCCAGACGATGGGCACCGAGTTCGCTGTCTACGAAACCCGCCATCCCTCCAACGGCCTGACCATCTATCTGGTGGGGCATCCCGTGTTCGATCCCGAGCGGATCTACGGCGGTGAGGATGAAGACTGGCGATTCACCTTCTTCGCCAGCGCTGCCGCCGAGTTCGCCTGGAATGTCTGGAAGCCTCAGGTGCTTCACTGCCATGACTGGCACACCGGCATGATTCCGGTGTGGATGCACCAGGACCCGGAGATCAGCACGGTCTTCACGATCCACAACCTCAAGTACCAGGGACCCTGGCGCTGGAAGCTGGATCGCATCACCTGGTGCCCCTGGTACATGCAGGGAGATCACACGATGGCAGCGGCGCTGCTCTATGCCGATCGTGTGAATGCGGTCTCTCCGACCTATGCCCAGGAGATCCGCACGGCCGAATACGGCGAGAGACTCGACGGACTGCTGAATTTCGTCTCCGGCAAACTGCGCGGCATCCTCAACGGAATCGATCTCAAAGCCTGGGATCCCGCCACGGACAGGGCTCTTCCCGCCAACTACAGCGCCGAGGATCTCTCCGGCAAGGCGGAATGCAAGCGCGTTCTCCAGGAGCGCATGGGGCTGGAAGTGCGTGACAACGCCTTTGTGCTCGGCATGGTGAGTCGCCTGGTCGATCAGAAGGGGGTCGATCTGCTGCTTCAGGTCGCCGATCGCCTGCTGGCTTACACCGATTCCCAGATCGTGGTGCTCGGCACCGGCGACCGGGGGCTGGAATCAGGCCTGTGGCAGCTGGCCTCCCGTCATCCCGGTCGCTGCGCTGTCTTCCTCACGTACGACGACGATCTCTCGCGGCTCATCTACGCCGGCAGCGATTCCTTCCTGATGCCGAGCCGCTTTGAGCCCTGCGGCATCAGTCAGCTCTATGCCATGCGCTATGGCTCCGTTCCGGTGGTGCGCAAGGTGGGTGGTCTGGTGGATACGGTTCCCCCCCATGACCCGGCAGCTGACGCCGGCACCGGCTTCTGTTTCGATCGTTTCGAACCGGTCGACTTCTACACGGCACTGGTGCGGACCTGGGAGGCCTACCGCCATCGCAGCAGCTGGAACCAGCTGCAGATCCGCGGCATGACTCAGGACTACAGCTGGGATCGTTCCGCTGTGCAGTACGACGCGATGTACCGCGATGTGTGCGGTATCAAGACCCCCACTCCGGATGCGGCGATGGTGGAGCAGTTGTCCCTGGGACAGGATGCCGATCCGTCCCGGAGCGCCGCAGACAAGAGCGCACCTCAGAAGGATCCGGCGCCAGCGGAACTGGCACCAGCAGCAGAGTCTCCATCGGAGCAGCCGCGTAACCCGCTCAACCGGCTGTTCGGCCGTCGCAGCTGATCTTGCCCAATCTGCCGGCCCCCTACGTCAGTCCATGGCGTGAGTTCGCCCGCAACCTGCGGTCGATGGCGGCGGATCTGAGGTTGCGGCTTCAGGAGGTCTGGCGTCGTAATCGAGAGGGCGATCTGTCCGTTCCCGGCTTCTGGCCTCAGGGGTTGGCCCCATGGTTCTGGCCGCTCCTGCTGGTGCTGCTGTTGGGGTTGGTGCTGCTGCTGCCCGGGCGTTTCACGCGCAGCCTTGCCGGCAATCCCCCGCCTGATCCGAGAGCGGTTCCCTCCAGCGAGATCCCCTCAGCACCCCCCTCACTCACCGCACCCCCCTCACCCCCCTCACTCACCGCGCCTCCCGTCGCGCCGCCGGCGGAGAGCGTTGCTGAAAAGCCTCCTGTTGTGCCGTCTCTGGATCCACTGCTTGAGCTTCTGCTGGGACCGGACGCCCCCAGCCAGCTGCTGGTCTCGGCCCGACCGGATGGGCAGGCGCTCCAGCTGGTGCTGGAGCTGTCCGATCGCTGGTCTGCCGTGCCTCTGGCCATGCGAAAGCAGCTGGCGGAGGACTGGCAGCAACGCAGCAATGAGCTGGGCTACGAGCAGCTGCGTCTGGTCGATGCGGAAGACCGTCTCCTCGGGCGCTCAGCCCGGGTTGGCGTCGGCATGATCCTCTACGACATCCCCGCCTCGGCATGACTCTGCGGATTCAGCAGTTGATCGATCTCTGGGGACAGCCTCGGGGGGCATCCCTGGACCCGCAGCAGACGGTTGGCTCGATCGTCACGGACAGCCGCCGGATGCAGACCGGCGGGTTCTTCGTTCCCCTGGTGGGAGAACGTTTCGATGGCCATGCGTTTCTGGAGCAGATCAGTGCCAGCGGAGCTCAGGCCGCCGTGGTGTCCAGAAGCTGGAATCAGCCCCTGCCTGAGGGACTGCTGCACTGGCGTGTCGATGACACTCTCGATGCCTACCAGCAGCTGGCCCGTCAGCATCGTCTTGCCCTGGACCTGCCGGTGGTGGCGGTGACGGGTTCCGCGGGCAAGACCACCACCCGCGAACTGATCCGGGCGACGCTGTCGTCCCTGGGGCCGGTGATGGCCAGTGAAGGCAACAACAACAACGACATCGGCGTACCGCTGACGCTGCTGGAGACCACGGCAGCTCACGGCGCTGTCGTGGTGGAGATGGGCATGCGTGGGCCTGGGGAGATCGCACGTCTGTCGCGATGCGCCGAGCCTGATCTCGCGGTGATCACGAACATCGGCACGGCCCACATCGGACGCCTCGGCAGTCGTGAGGCCATTGCTGCCGCCAAGTGCGAGATCACGGCCGCCCTCCATCCCGATGGCGTCGTCGTGATTCCCGCTGGGGATCCTCTTCTGGAAACGGCGCTGGCTGAGGTCTGGACAGGCCGTGTGCTGCGGGTCCGCCTGGAGGGGGATGCCACGGCGGCAGCTGATCTGACCGGTGAGGTCTCCGCGGAGCACCTGATGTTTGACGGCCATTCCCTGTCTCTGCCGCTGCAGGGGCGCCACAACGCCCGCAACCTGCTGCTCGCCGTCGCTGTGGCCCGGGAGCTGGGTGTTGCCGATGAGGCTCTGGAGGATCTGCAGGTGAGCGTTCCCGGCGGCCGCAATCGGCGTCTGCGTCAGGGCGGGCTCACGGTTCTCGATGAGTCCTACAACGCCTCGCCGGAGGCTGTCCTGGCCGCTCTTGAGTTGCTGGCCGTTCAGCCCGGCCGTCGCTTCGCCGTGCTGGGAACGATGCTGGAACTCGGTGACCGCAGTGTTGAGCTTCATGCCGCTGTGGCAGCCCGGGCTGCGGAGCTGAAACTGGACGGACTCGTGGTTGTCGCGGCAGATCCCGAGGCCGCCGCCATGGCAGCGGCCGCAGCATCGCTTGATCGCCTTGCGGTGGTGTCGAGGCCGGACGCTGCCGCCGAGCCGTTGCGGCATTGGCTCCAATCCGGTGATGTGGTGCTGCTGAAGGCCAGCCGCGGTGTCGCCCTGGAACGTCTGCTGCCGTTACTGCCTTCGGTGTGACGGGCCTGAAAGGGTGATCGTCTCGAGGTCCTGATCGCTCCAGCCTCGATCAGCCCGGCAGGACACCAGCGGGGTCAGTCGGATCGTCAGCGGACGTCCTGCCGCGATGTCCACCCGCAGACCGCTGTAGGCATGGCGTCCTTCCGCCGGCGGCCAATCCTTTCCGATGTAGAGATCGCTGCTGGCTACGTGCTTCTCGCTGCCGTCGTCATTCATTTCCATCAGTCGTGCTCCCTCGCGGCGCTGACTGCGCAGGCCATAGCCGCTGCCGCCGCAGATGACCCAGTGGATCCCACTGTCCGCGTGGCCGGTGTCGTGGGTGCGCAGCACCTCCAGGCAGTGGGCGTGACCGCTGAGCACCAGGTCCACAGGAGCCGCTGCGGCCATGGTGTCGCCCAGCGATGCGGCGACGCCATCCAGCACCTGCCGAAGCCGCAGGCGGATCGCCATGGTGTCGGCCTGGGTCCACTTGGTCGCTTCGGTGACGTACGGAGGGTGGTGCATGGTCAGGATTCTTCCCCGCACCGTCGGGTCCCGATGCGAGGCGATCAAGCCGTCCATCAGCCACTTCAGCTGGGCTTCGTCCACGGTCGCCCCCTGCCCGATCCGGCGGCGCAGATCCAGAATCGACTCCTGGAGTGTCTCCAGTTCATCGAGCAGAGCATCGCGGCTCTCCTCATCAACACCACCACTGGCCAGAGACTGGTAGACGTGATTCTGTTGGTGTTCGCAGGCCTGCAGCTCCTGTTGCAGGCTGCGGCGATCCTGCGATGGCGCCACGGGCGAGATCAGCGTGTTGGAGTCGATCGCGAAGACGTCGACCCCTGCATGGCGGAATCGGTAATAACGGTTTGGCAGGCGGGTGAGCCGTCCCGGCCGGTAGTGGAGGCAGCGATGCCCGTCCCACACGGCGTCGTAGTGGGTCTCGAGATGCTGCTCGAGTCGGGAGGGAGGCAGCTGGTGGAGCACATCCATGAACGCCTGGGCATAGACCTCTCCCTGGCCTGAGCCGCGCCAGCCGGCGTCGACATCGTGGAACCACTGCAGATGACGGCGCAGGGGCAGGGTCAGACCTGCCACCAGCGCCACAGGGAAGGAGAGGTCGTAGTAGTCGTGATTGCCGGGAACCGGGAGGAACGGCTGGTTGAACACCATCCCCTCATGGCTCAGGCTGGACCATTGCTCTCCGTCTTGGAGCCATTCCCGATAGGGGCGCAGAAAATTGTCGCGGTACTGATCCGCTGCTCCCACCAGATAGACCACATCACCTGTGTGAAGCAGAAAGGCCGCATCCGGCTTGTGGGGTAGCAGCCGTTCGGCGATCCGCCTCGGAGGGCTGTGGAAGCGGTGACGGCCGGTGCCGCTGTCCCCGAGCACCAGAAAGTGGAACGGGTCCTCTTGTCCGGGCTGATCCCCATCCGGCTCGAGCACCAGGCGTGTCTGGTCGATGCCCCGGCTGGTCAGCGCCGGCTGTTTCCAGCGCACCCGCTCCGCCATCCGGGTGATCTTGCGCTGGATGGTGGGGTCGCTGGCGAGGTTCAAGGTTTCAGGCGGATCGGAGCCACCACCTGCAGGGCTCCCGGTTTGACGGACACCGTCATCTTGTCGGCGTCAAGAATCTCCCCATCCACCACCAGCTTCTGAGTCTCCTCCAGTTCAACCTCGATCTGGCGGGTCCGGAAACAGGCGATGTTGTCGTGGTTGGCGGTGTTGCTGACGATCGCCGACCAGGCCAGGCTCGACAGCACCGAAAACCCACTGATGCGGTCCTTCGGGGAGGCGACGATCACCTCGAGAAGACCGTCGTCGGGGATCACCTGGCCGAAGCCCTGGGCCATCACGGAGGTGGCGGGTGCGGCGTTGGCCACGGTGATGGCACTGGCTTCGAGGTGATATTCCTCGCCGTCGATCCGTAAGGTCGCCTTGAACGGCTGCTGGTCCACCAGCTGACGCGCTCCCGAGAAGATGTAGGCCATCGGCCCGAGGATGTTCTTCAGTTCACGGCTTGCCTTGTTCACCATTCCCGCCTCGAATCCGAGGCCGGAGAGCAGGATCATCGGCTGGTCGTTGCACATGGCGACGTCCACCAGGCGTGTGTTGCCCAGCAGCAGATTGGTGCAGGCGGCCTTCACTCCCGTTGGGATGCCGAGGGCGACCGAGAAGGCGTTCGCCGTTCCACGGGGAATGATGCCGAGGGGGATGTCACTGTCCGCCAGAGCACTGGCGACGGCTCCGACGGTTCCGTCACCTCCGGAAGCGATGATCAGCGATTCGCCTTCCCCCTGCTGCTCGAAGGCCTTGATCTCCTGGATCAGTTCCCTGGCCTGCTGGGCGGGGTCGAGATTGGGTTGGGTCATCCAGATCTGAAGCATGATCTGGGGTTCGAGATAACTGCGGATCTCGGCCAGTTCGCTGACGGGGTCCCCCTGGCCGGCCACGGGATTGAAGATCAGATAGCCCCGCCGGCTGCCCTTGATGCCCCGCACCAGTGCGGAAGCGGAGGCGGGATTCAGGGCGATCGGCAGATCATTGAGCAGGGCTGCACGCACCAGGGGTTCCGACAGCACATCTCCGGCCCGCTCGCCCGTGGGCGAGGGGAAGTGGATCAGTCCGCTGATCTCTCCCTTCAGGATCGTGGCGGCCATCTCGATGTCACCGCCGCTGCGGATGCCTCGGCAGGAGGTGATCGAGAGCTGGCCCAGGGTGTTGCGCTTGGACAGTTCCGCCAGCACGTCCTCGGCGATGAGCAACGAAAACCCTTTCAGCAGCTCGGCGTTGTTGCCGATCCAGGTCCCGAGCGCGGGACAGACGCTGGAATCGGCGTTCAGAACCAGGGTCGAAGGCATGTGGATGGTGTGGAGTCAGTCTCCGGAGCTGCGGCTCCAGCCCTCCTTGTTCATCTGGCGGGAGCGTCCGATGGCGAGGGCACCATCCGACACATCCTTGGTGATAGTCGAACCGGCTGCGACCGTCACCTCCTTCCCCAGAGACAACGGAGCCACCAGCACGGAATTGGCCCCGGTCTTGCTGCCGTCGCCGATCACCGTGCGGTGCTTCCGAACGCCGTCGTAGTTGGCGGTGATCGTGCCGGCCCCCACGTTGACGTTGTCGCCAAGGCTCGCGTCGCCGATGTAGCTGAGGTGATTCACCTTGCTGCCAGCTCCGATCTGACTCTTCTTCACCTCAACGAAGTTGCCGATGCGGCAGCCCTTGCCGATCTCAGCCGCCGGTCGGAGATGGGCGAACGGGCCGATGCTGACGTCGTCCGCCACGGTCGCCTCTCGCACCACCGAATGCAGAACGGTCACGGCGTCTCCGAGATCGGCATTCTCCAGCAGCGAACCTGGTCCCAGACGGCAGTTGTCTCCGATTCGGCAGGATCCCCTCAGATGGGTCTGGGGTTCGATCACCACATCTCTCCCGAACCGGCAGTCCTCACTCAGGGTGCAGCTGTCCGGATCGACGAAGGTGACCCCCTCCGCCATCCAGTGCTCCCTGAGCCGCTGTTGAAGCACCGCTTCGCACTGCGCCAGCTGTCTGCGGTTGTTGATGCCGTTCACTTCATCGGGATCCGCCACTTCCACATGCATGGCCCGTGGCAGCATCGCCACGGTGTCGGTCAGGTACAGCTCTCCCTGGTCGTTATCGGTGCTCAGCTGCGGCAGCACCCCCTCCAGCGCTTGCCAGTTGAAGCAGTAGATGCCTGCGTTGGTGAGGGTGTTGCGGCGCTGCTCCTCAGTGCAGTCGCGATGCTCGATGATGCCGCTGACCTGTCCCGTTTCATCAGCGAAGACGCGGCCGTAGCCGGTGGGATCCGAAAGCCGAGCCGTCAGAAGCGTGACGTCGGCGCCGCTGTTCCGATGACCGTTCACCAGGGACTCGATCGTTTCCGGGCGTAGCAGCGGTACATCGCCGTTGAGCACCAGCAGTTCCCCTTCGAATCCCTTCAGCACCGGCAGCAGCTGCTGCACGGCGTGACCTGTGCCGTTCTGGGGTTGCTGCAGAACGAACTCCAGACCGCCGATCGGGCTCAGCTTCTCCTCCACCCGTTCAGCCTGGTGACCCACGATCAACAGCCGTCGTTCGGGCTGCAGCGTCCGGGCACTGGCCAGAACCCGCTCCACCAGGGTGGCTCCCGCCAGAGGCTGCAGAACCTTCGGCAGAGCGCTCTTCATGCGAGTGCCCTTTCCAGCGGCCAGAACAGCAACGGCAAGCATGTCGGGCGTGATCGAAACGGCCGGAATCTACCGGGATCAGCCGGTGGAGTCCTGCCGCCAGCGCCGCTGCCAGGCGTTGGTCGGCTCGAGGCTGCATCCGTCCTGTTCCATGCTCCGGCGCCGCAGGATGGCAGCGCTGTCGTCGGTGCCGCTGGGATCCCGGAAGGGCACGGCGGCGCGGGTGTGGAGATGCTCTTCCTCCATCAGCGACAGAGCTCTCCAGCCCGGCCCCCCATCAGGAATCGGCGCTCCCGGGCGCACGGCCATCGTGCCGCTGCTCCAGCCCGGCCGTTCGCCCGGGGCCGGCAGCAGCGAGAACAGCATCAGACCGTTCCGTCGCAGGCTGGCCCGCACCGCCGCCGATCGGCTGTAGGTGAGCAGACGTCCGCCGGCAGCCAGACGCCCGGCCAGGCCCGCCAGGAACTCCTCACTCCACAGCTCCGGACAGCGCTGGGGTGAGAAGGCGTCCTGAAGGATGAGATCGAAGCTCTGTCTGCCGGGGATCTGGCCCAGCATGGTCCGGGCGTCTCCCCAGAGCAGCCTGCCGTTGCAGCCTCCTTGACGCCAACTGCCGTGATCGCGGATCTGCTCCAGCACCTGAAGGACGGATGCCGACCAGCTGCTGCGGAAGTCCTGCCGGGCCAGGGCCAGATCCAGAGGGCGATGGTCCAGTTCCAGCCCCCACCACTCCAGCTCAGGAGGTGGTGTCGGCAGCGCTTCCAGCACCACGGCGCTGTTGTAGCCGAGACCGACGCAGACATCGAGCACCCGGAGCGGTGTCCCGTCTCGGAATCGCTCGAGCTGAGCCGGCAAGGCGAATTTCGCCTGGGCTTCGTTGCGGGCTCCTGCTGAGTTGTGAAAGGCCTCGCCGAAACGGTCGCTCTGCAGGCTGAAGCTGCCGTCCGCCGTGGGATAGGCGTGCAGTTCTCCGAGGTCAGCTGCGCAGTCGGGCAAGGTCGTCCCAGAAGGTCGGGTAGGACACGGCCGCGGCTTCACTCCGGGCCAGGGTTGAGTCTCCGCTCGCCAGCATGGCTGCCACCGCCAGGCTCATCGCCACTCTGTGATCGGTCTCACTGTCGAGAGCGGTGCCCTGCAGAGGACGGCCTCCGCGAATGGTCATGCCGTCCTCATGTTCGTCGATGTCCGCTCCCATCGCTCTCAGCTGTCTGGCCATCACCGCCAGCCGGTCGGTTTCCTTCACCCGCAGTTCCGAGGCTCCGCTGATGCGGCTTTCGCCGGCGCAGAAGCAGGCGGCGACGCTGAGGATCGGCACCTCGTCCACCAGTCGCGGCATGATCGATTCCCCGAACGCAAAGGGCTGGAGCGGCGCCTGACGCACTCTGAGATCGCCGACCGGTTCACCCGCCACATCCCGGCGGTTGAGCACCTCGATGCGGGCCTGCATCTGTTCCAGAACCTCGAGGATGCCGGTGCGCGTCGGATTGAGCCCGACATTCTCGATGGTGAGATCGGCACCGGGCACAAGCGACCCAGCCACCAGCCAGAACGCGGCCGAGCTGATGTCTCCCGGCACCACCACTGACTGGCCCCGCAAATTGGCACCGGGCCTGACCGTGATGTGCCGCCCCATTTCCCCATCCACCTCGAGATCGGCACCGAAGGCCCGCAGCATGCGTTCGCTGTGATCTCTCGACTGGGCCGGTTCGATCACCGTGGTCGGACCGTCCGCGGTCAGAGCGGCCAGCAGCAGAGCGGATTTCACCTGAGCGCTGGCGACTGGCGTGCCGATCACCGTGCCTTTCAGCTGTCGTCCCTGCACGGCCAGGGGAGCGAGATTGCCGCTGTCACGTCCGCGCACCTCAGCGCCCATGGCCGAGAGGGGCTGGCCCACCCGTCGCATCGGGCGACGCCGCAGTGAGGCATCGCCATCCAGGATGAAATGCCGACCGCTCCGACCGGCCAGCAGACCGAGCATCAGCCGCATGCTGGTGCCGGAGTTGCCGCAGTCGAGGATCACCGAGGGCTCCTGAAGGCCTTCGAGGCCGACTCCCTGCACCGTGACGGTGGCGCCAGGGGTGATCGGACTGATGGCGACTCCCATGGCCCGCAGGCAGGCTGCGGTGCTCAGCGGGTCCTCGGCCGGCAGCAGTCCTTCGATGGTTGTCGTGCCTTCGGCAATGGCCCCGAACAGCAGTGAGCGGTGGGAGATGGACTTGTCCCCGGGCACCGTCACCCGGCCGGAGAGGCTGCCTCCAGCCGGCAGCACACGGGGGGTGGACGGGCTGCCGGTCGCGCTCAAGACTTCGGGGAAACAGCGACCGTTGATCCTATGGGGCGATGCTGAGCCGCTGCATCAATCGATCCAGGGCATAGCCGAACAGGCTCGGATCCGGTTCGGACTGCCCCAGGTCATCGAGTCCCAGCTCGTGCCATCGCTCCGAGACCCGCTGCTCCAGCGATGCCGGACGGCTGAGCGGTTCCCCCCAGTCGTGATTCTTCTCCGGTCCGACCTTGGTGGTGGCATCGATGGCCAGACGTCCCCCCAGCCCCAGCTGTTCGCTGGCGAAATCCAGGCTGTCGAAGGGGGTGTCCGCAAGGGTGAACAGATCACGCTGAGGGTCGACCTGAGCTGCGATCGCCCAGACCACCTGGCGCGGGTCGCGCACATTGATGTGACGATCCACCACCACCACGAACTTCGTGTAAGTGAACTGAGGCAATGCGCTCCAGAAGGCCATGGCCGCGCGTTTGGCCTGGCCTGGATAGGCCTTGTCGATGGAGAGCACCGCCAGCTTGTAGCTGAGCGCCTCCATCGGCAGGAAGAAATCGGTGATCTCCGGGATCTGCTGGCGCAGGATCGGTGTGTAGATCCGGTTCAGGGCGATGGCGAGCATCGCTTCCTCCTTGGGAGGACGGCCGCTGAAGGTGGTGAGGAAGACGGGATCCCGTCGCTGCGTCATGCAGTGGAAGCGCACCAAAGGGGAGTCCTCCACGCCCCCGTAGAACCCCATGTGATCGCCGAAGGGGCCGTCCGGCAGCACCTCCCCGGGGGTGATCGTTCCCTCCAGCACCACCTCGCTGTGGCTGGGCACCTGAAGGTCGATCGTCTTGCAGGGGGTCAGCCGGACGCCCTCACCGGCATAGATCCCCGCGAACAGCCATTCGCTCAGCTGCACAGGGATCGGTGTGGCCGCTGCCATCACCAGCAGGGGGTGGACGCCGATGGCCACAGCCACGTCAAGCTTCCTGCCCATCGCGGCGGCCTTGCGCAGATGGCGAGCCCCACCGCGCACGCTCAGCCAGTGCACCGTCATGGTGTTCACCGACTGCTTCTGAAGGCGGTAGACGCCGACATTCGGCACACCTGTCTCAGGGTCCTTGGTGATCACCAGCCCGAGGGTGATCACCCCACCGGCATCTCCGGGCCAGGGGCGGATCAGCGGGATGCTGTCGAGATTCACCGCGTCGCCCTGGAAGACCTGCTGCCGGCAGGGCGGCATCAGATCCCGATCCGGACGAGCCTTCACCAGATCCCAGAACACCCTGGCGAAGCGTTTGGTTTCCCCAAGGCCTTTGGGTGGTCTGGGTTGCTGCAACAGGGCGAGCCGTTCCCCGAGTTCCTCGAGCTGCTCGGCCCGCTCAAGACCCATGCTCCACACCACCCGTTCGACGGTCCCGAGCGTGTTCACCGCCACAGGCATGGAGGAGCCGATCACGTTCTCGAACAGCAGCGCCGGACCTCCCTGGGCCAGCACCCGGTCAGCAATCGCCGCCAGTTCCAGATCCGGATCCACCGGAGCGGTGATGCGACGCAGCTGACCGCGTTGATCGAGCAGCTCAAGGAAGCCGCGCAGGTCACGGGTTGCCGGGCCGGTCTGGAACAGAGGCATGAAGGCGACGGTGCTGCGCTGTCGGTCTCGGTACTGTGTCGCACGCCGAATCCCAGCGTGGCCATGCAGATCTCCTACTTCCATGTGCCTGCCGAGATGCCGGCGGACGCCCGGCCCGAGGCGGCGGTCGTGATCGATGTTCTCCGGGCCACCACCACCATCGCCTGGGCTCTCCAGAACGGTGCTGAAGCGGTGCAGGCCTTCGCGGACCTCGAGGATCTCCGTCAGGCGGCCGACCTCTGGCCCGAATCCTCCCGACTGCGGGTGGGAGAGCGCGGCGGGCAGACACTGCCTGGCTTCGATCTCGGGAATTCACCCGTGGCCGTGCTGCCCGAGACGGTGGCCGGCAAGCGTCTGTTCATGAGCACCACAAACGGCACGCGGGCTCTGGATCGCGTCCGCGATGTCCCCTTGCTGGTCACGGCTGCTCTGCCCAACCGCGAAGCGGTGGCAGAGCGGCTGCTGGAGAAGCGGCCCGCTTCGGTTGCGATTGTGGGCAGCGGCTGGGAGGGCTCGTACTCCCTGGAGGATTCCCTGGCGGCAGGAGCCCTTGGTGCCCTTCTGACGGAACGGGACCCGGCAGCCACCGTGATCGCCAACGATGAGCTCTCCGCTGCCATCGCCCTCTGGCAGAACTGGAGGCAAGACCCGGAAGCCTGCCTGCGCATCGCGAGCCATGGTCAGCGCCTGATCGGTCTCGGCGACCACGATGCCGATTTCCGCTGCTGCGCTGGTCTCGACCAGATCAGCGTCGTTCCGACTCAGATCGAACCAGGCGTTCTGAAGGCCGCATGAGCGGCTCTAAAGTCGCGCTCACAGAGGTGGGATCGTGAACGATTTCCTGGCGGCTGCCGTGCAGCTCACGAGCAGTCAGGACCCGGAGGCCAATTTCACGGCGGCCGAGGAGCAGATCGATCTGGCAGCACGACGCGGTGCCGAGCTGGTGGGTCTTCCGGAGAACTTCGCGTTCATGGGGGACGATGCCCGCCGTCTCGAGTTGGCACCGACCCTGGCGGAGCAGTGCAGCCGGTTTCTGGTGACCATGGCGCGTCGCTATCAGGTGACGCTGCTGGGAGGGGGCTTCCCGGTCCCGGTCGGCGATGGGCAGCGCACCCTGAACCGGGCTGAGCTGGTGGATCGTGACGGCCAGCTCCTGGCGAGGTACGACAAGATCCATCTGTTTGACGTCGATCTTCCGGACGGCAACACCTACCGGGAGTCGGCGACGGTTGATGCCGGAGGGGAACGACCTCCAGTGGTGGACGTGCCCGGTCTCTGTCGGCTGGGGGTGTCCATCTGTTACGACGTGCGCTTCCCTGAGCTCTATCGCCATCTCGCCGATGCCGGCGCCGACCTGCTGATGATCCCCGCCGCCTTCACGGCCTTCACCGGCAAGGACCACTGGCAGGTACTGCTCCAGGCCCGTGCGATCGAAAACACGGCCTATGTGCTGGCTCCGGCTCAGACCGGACTTCACTACGGGCGGCGTCAGAGCCATGGTCACGCCATGGTCATCGACCCCTGGGGAACGGTGCTTGCTGATGCCGGTGTCCAGCCCGGAGCCGCCGTCGCTCCGGTCAACTCCGCCCACGTCGGACACATCCGTGCGCAGATGCCGAGCCTGCGTCATCGTCAGCCAGCTCTGTTCTGAGTCCGATGGCAGCGGCGTCATCCCGCCGAATCTCCTGCCTGGTGGCAGCGGCGCTCCAGTTGGCGTTGCTGCTGCCGTCGCTGCCGGCCAGGGCAGCCAGCGCCTTGTCCGCCTGGGCATTCACCGAGCGAGGCACGCTGCAGCTGCGCACCGCTCGCAATGCACGGCTGGAGGCCTTCTATCAGGAACCGAGTGACGGCCGCGGCACCCGGGTCTGGATCGACTTTCCCGGTGAGCTTCGCTTCCCGCGCAAGCTGCTCGGTCGTGGCGCCGTCAAGGAGATCCGTCTTGGAAAACCACGGTCCGGTGCAACGCGGCTGGTGATCGAATTCCGCCCAGGTGTGGAGCTCGATCCAGCTCAGCTCCAGTTGCGAGGTACTGCTCCGGATCGCTGGGAGCTGGCCTTCACCGGCTTGCCCACCCAGGGTCTGGCTGATCTGGGGGAGGGAGATCTCAGTGGTCGGGCCACGGCCTGGAGACCCACCGGACGCTTCGCGCCCAGCAGGACGCCGGTTGATCCCTCAGGTCTGCCGATGGTTCCCCTCAACCGCTACCGGGTGGTGATTGATCCAGGTCACGGGGGGCCTGATCCCGGTGCCGTCGGCATTGGCGGTCTGCGGGAGACGGATGTGGTGCTGGATGTCTCGTTGCAGGTGGCAGCTCTGCTGCGGGCAAGAGGTGTCGATGTTCGGCTGACCCGCAGTTCCGAAGTGGATGTGGATCTCCCTCCCCGGGTTCACCTCGCCAATCGCTCCGCCGCGAACGTGCTGGTCAGCATCCATGCGAATGCCCTCAGCATGGATCGTCCCGACGTGAACGGGATCGAGACGTTTTTCTTTTCCGATCCCCGTTCCGGACGTCTGGCTGGCTACCTGCAGCAGCAGATGATGGATGTCTCTCCAGGCACTCCCGACCGGGGCGTGCGTCGGGGACGTTTCTTCGTGATCCGGCGTTCCACGATGCCCTCCGCCCTGGTGGAGATGGGTTTCGTCACCGGTGAGATCGATGCTCCGCGGCTCGCCCAGGCGGCCCATCGACGACGCCTGTCTCTGGCTCTGGCGGCGGGGATTCTCAACTACCTCAACCGTGAGGTGCGATGAAGCCGCTGCTCGGTCTGTTCGACAGTGGCCTTGGAGGTCTCACGGTGCTGAGGCGGGTGCTTGAACGCCACGGTGCCGTCAGCTGCATCTACCTGGGAGATACGGCCCGTGTTCCCTACGGCGGTCGTGACGTCCAGGAGCTCCGCCAGATCGCCGCTGAAGTGGTGGGATGGCTGCGGGATCAACAGGTCTCAACGGTGGTGATGGCCTGCAACACCACCAACGCCCTGGCGAAGGATGTGGCGGAAGCGGTCGCGGCGGGACCGGTGATCGGGTTGATTGAAGCGGCGTCCTCCATGGTGCGGACCTCCCGGGTGGGCGTGCTGGCAACCGCTGCAACGGCGGCCTCCGGCGTCTACCGCAGCTGCATCGAGGCGACGCGTCCGGGAACGCTGGTGGTGGAGCAGGCCTGCCCCTCCTTCGTGCCGTTGATCGAACGGGGGGACTTTGCCTGCACTGAGCTCAGAGAGGCCGCCGAGACCTATCTCGCTCCGCTGCTGGAGGCCTCCGTTGACTCGATCGTGCTGGGCTGCACCCACTACCCCCTGCTGGCACCGCTGCTGACGGAGCTGCTGCCGGAGACCGTCGAGCTGATCGATCCTGCGGTGGGGGTGGCCCGGGAACTCGATGCCGTCCTCGGGACGGCGCAACCGCTGAGCTCAGGCCGATCGGCTTTGGAACGCTGCCGCTTCTGCGTCACGGCGGATGGCGAGGGTTTCGCGGATCGTGCCGCTCCCTGGCTTGGAGAGCGGCCTCTGGTCCATGAGGTCGTGCTGCGGTCCCGAGAGAAGGGCCACTAGGATCTCGGCGCCGAGGGGTTTCATGATCACCGTCACCGAGCTGCTGGAACCGGTCGAGAAGGATCTCGAGACCCTGCTCGGAGACCTGCGCAGTCTGATCGGAGCCGGTCATCCGATCCTTCAGGCTGCTGCGGAACATCTCTTCAGTGCGGGAGGCAAGCGACTCCGGCCTGGGATCGTGTTGCTGATCTCGCGTTCTCTGGCGGCCGGTGGCGAGTTGTCCCCCCGCCATCGCCGACTGGCGGAGATCACCGAGATGATCCACACCGCGTCACTGGTGCATGACGATGTCGTGGATGAAGCGTCCACGCGGCGTGGTGTGGCCACCGTCCACAGCCGCTTCGATGCCAGGGTCGCTGTTCTCGCCGGAGACTTTCTTTTTGCACAGGCCAGCTGGCATCTGGCCAATCTCGACGATCTCGACGTCGTGAAACTGCTCAGCCGCGTGATCATGGATCTGGCGGACGGTGAGGTGAAGCAAGGTCTGTTCCGGTACGACACGGCTCAGGGTTTCGAGACCTATCTCGAGAAGAGCTACTGCAAAACCGCTTCGCTGATTGCCAACAGTTCCCGTGCCGCGGGGGTGCTGAGTGGCTGCAATGAAATCCAGCTCGACAGCCTGTACCAGTTCGGTCGTCAGCTCGGGCTCGCCTTCCAGGTGGTTGACGACATCCTTGATTTCACCGGCAGCGACCAGCAGCTCGGAAAGCCTGCTGCCAGTGATCTGGCCAGCGGCTATCTCACGGCTCCCACCTTCTATGCCATGGAGGAACAGCCGGGTCTGAAACCACTCATCCAGCGCGAATTCAGCGGCGAAACGGATCTACAGGACGCTCTCGCCATGGTGCGCTCCTCCCGTGCGATCGAACGCAGCCGTGAACTGGCTGAGACCTTCGCCCGCGAATCCCGGGAGTCTCTTGCCTGGCTGCCGGAATCGGATTGCAAACGCGCACTGCTGGAGTTGCCTGATTTCGTGCTCAGTCGCCTGTACTGATCAAGGTTTCGAGCACAACCTCAAGACTGTTGATCCGTGCGGGGTTTCCGTCGATCTCCGACGTAGCCAGTGATTCGTTCAGGGTCCAGACCTGGCAGCCCGCCGCCAGTGCCGATGCCGTTCCTGCCTGGGAATCCTCCAGGGCCCAGCAACGGTCAACGGGAATGCCCAGCCTCGCGGCGCCGAGTTGGAACGGCGCTGGATCAGGCTTCCCTGCGCTCAGCTCCGGATCATCTCCGTAGACCCGCATCCCGATTTGCGTCAGCCAGGGATGGGGAGCTGACTTGAACAGCACCGACTCCTCAGCGCTGCTGGTGACCAGAGCCATGGCGATTCCAGCTTGATGGCAGTACTGCACCAATGCTTCCGCTCCGGGCATGGCCCTGGCCTCGGGCAGCAGCTGCCGCACGATCGGTTGCTGAACCGCGAGAAGAGTGTCCGGATCCACCGGTTCGGGCAGCCATGCACTCACCTGCCGAGCGCAGTCATGCCGACGCCGTCCCTTGAGCTGCTGCAGTTGTGCGCTGTTCAGGTTCCCGCCGAAATGAGCCGCTGCATCGGACCAGCCCCTGCTGTGCAGTGGCTCGGTGTCGAGCAGCAGACCATCCAGATCGAACAGACAGGCCAGGGGACGGGATGGCATCACCATCATTCATTCAGGGCAGGGGAACTTGCCGACGGTTTGATACGGGAGCCGGATCGTGAGGCGATGACCTCTTTAGCCTGCGGGGCGAGCTGCGCTGTCCTCGCCTGCTGTGACCGACTCCAAGACAACCATCGAAAGCGTGCTTCAGGAGCAGAGAGTCTTCGACCCACCGGCGGAGCTGGCTTCCGGTGCGCGGATCGGCAGCCTCGAGGCCTATCGGTCGATGGCGGAGGCGGCCAAGCAGGATCCCGACAGCTTCTGGGGAGATGCGGCGCGTCGGGAGCTGCACTGGTTCGAGCCCTTTCACACCGTTCTCGATTGGAGCGATGCCCCGTTCGCCCGCTGGTTCGAGGGCGGCACCACCAATCTTTCCTTCAACTGTCTGGACCGACACCTCGAGGGTCCCACCGCGGCCAAGACGGCATTGATCTGGGAGGGAGAGCCCGGCGATGTCCGGCGTTTCACTTACAGCGAACTGCACGCTGAGGTGTGCAAGGCCGCGAACGCTCTGCGGGCGATGGGAATCGGCAAGGGCGATCTGGTGGCCCTCTACATGCCGATGGTTCCAGAAGCGGCCATCGCCATGCTCGCCTGCGCTCGCATCGGTGCCCCGCATTCCGTGGTCTTCGGTGGCTTCTCTGCCGAGGCTCTGCGGGATCGGCTGATCGACGGGGAGGTCAAGGCGGTGATCACGGCAGACGGCGGATTCCGCAAGGACAAGCCCGTCTCCCTGAAACCGGCTGTGGATGCCGCTCTCGCCGGTGGTGCCTGTCCGTCGGTGAGCGGAGTTCTGGTGGTGCAGCGCACCAAGCAACCGGTCGAGATGGTGGAAGGCCGTGACCTGTGGTGGCATGAGCTGGTGGCTGGGCAGAGCAACGTCTGCCCAGCTGAACCGATGGCCAGTGAAGACCGGCTGTTCGTGCTCTACACCTCCGGTTCCACCGGCAAGCCGAAGGGGGTGGTGCACACCACTGCCGGCTACAACCTCTGGGCTCACCTCACCTTTCAGTGGATCTTCGACATCCGGGATGAGGATGTCTTCTGGTGTACGGCTGATGTGGGTTGGATCACCGGCCACAGCTACATCGTCTACGGCCCGCTGTCCAACGGCGCCACCACGGTGATGTACGAGGGAGCGCCGCGCCCCTCGAAGCCCGGGGCCTTCTGGGAGCTGATCCAGAAGCATGGGATCACGATCTTCTACACCGCCCCCACGGCGATCCGAGCCTTCATGAAGAACGGCAGGGACGTGCCGGATCAATTCGACATGAGCAGCCTGCGTCTGCTGGGAACGGTGGGAGAGCCGATCAATCCCGAGGCCTGGATGTGGTACCGAGACGTGATCGGTGGCAACCGCTGCCCGATTGTCGACACCTGGTGGCAGACGGAAACCGGTGGGGTGATGATCAGCCCCCTCCCGGGCGCTACCCCCACCAAGCCGGGATCCGCCACCCTGCCGCTGCCGGGCATTCAGGCCGACATCGTCGATGCCGAAGGCAACAGCTGCGGGCCTGATGAAGGTGGGTATCTGGCGGTGCGGACCCCCTGGCCCGGAATGATGCGCACGGTGCATGGCAACCCTCAGCGCTTTCGCGAGAGCTACTGGGAGCACATCCGCCCCGCGGATGGGTCGTACCTCTATTTCGCTGGCGATGGTGCTCGCCGCGATGCCGACGGTTATTTCTGGGTGATGGGCCGGGTGGATGACGTGATCAACGTCTCCGGTCACCGCCTCGGCACGATGGAAATCGAGTCAGCTCTGGTGAGCCATCCCGCGGTGGCGGAAGCCGCTGTCGTGGGGCGTCCCGATGACCTCAAGGGTGAGGGCATCGTTGCTTTCGTCACCCTGGAGGCGGGGCGCGAGTCGTCGGGTGATCTGATCAAGCAGCTCAGAGCGCATGTGGGATCGGAGATCGGCCCGATCGCCCGGCCGGATGAGATTCGCTGCAGCGATGCTTTGCCGAAGACCCGCAGCGGCAAGATCATGCGACGGATCCTGCGTGCCCTGGCGGCAGGTCAGGAGGTCAGCGGCGACACCAGCACCCTGGAGGACCGCTCCGTGCTGGACCGCCTGCGCGCCTGATCAATCGGGCATCGTCCATTCGGCGACAGTCGTCGTGAGCCTGCTCAGCACGGCGGCCCGCTTCGGATCATCGGCCCAGGCCCCCAGCAGGCTTCGCCGAAGTCCGGCGCTGGCTGGAGTCAGGTGGTCCCCAGGAAGCTGCTGGAACACCGTGGCATCGTCGCTGCGCTGATTCAGTGCCGGAATCAGCTCTTCACTCTGGTCGAGCCCATCGCTGCCGAAGCGCACCACCAGATTGCGCGGCTGCAGATAGTGGCGGCTGATCAGCCGCAGGGTCTCCGCCGGTCCCGGGCTGAATTCCGTCTCCACTCCCAGGCGTGGGGCGATGTCTCCGAGCAGGGGAATGGATCGATCCGCTTCGAAGTTGTTGAAACTGAGGGCGACCAGCCCACAGCTGCCGCGGCCGCCATCGGGAGCCAGCAGGTGCAGCTTGCAACCCAGGCTGTGGCCGAGGCGCAGCGGTGGTGGCAGCCGGCCGCTGCGCTCCTCGAGGTGGCGACGGGCTGTTCGCAGATCGCTCCAGGCCTGGCGTGCCTGGCTCTGATGGTCGAAGCCCGGGACGTACGACCAGGCATGAACCGCGACGTCTCGGGCTACCAGACCTTCCAGAAGACGCCGATAGCTCAACTGCGGCGTGGCCGCCAGATAGCTGCCGCCGATGAACTCCACCAGCGCCCGCGGACGGGGGGGCCTGAGCTGCCAGATCGATCCCAGCTGACGCCAGCTGTCACTCATGCCCGTGATCCGGCCAGGTCGTTCAGGATGCGACGCGCCTCACGGACATGGGCTGGACCATCCAGCAGGTTGTCGAACCGATGCCGGATGAGTCCGTCTCCGTCGATCACGTAAGTCACCCGGCCTGGGAACAGACCCATGCTGCGGGGCACTCCGAAGCGCCGGCGCAGCGTGTTGCCGGGATCACTGAGGAGTGGGAAAGGCAGGTTGTGGCGGTTGGCGAATCGACGATGGCTGATGGTGTCATCGCCGCTGACCCCCCAGACCAGAGCGCCCAGCTCCCGAAGCTCGGAGTGATTGTCCCGGAAGCTGCAGGCCTGCAGGGTGCATCCCGGGGTGTCGTCCTTCGGATAGAAGAACAGCACCAGGCTGCGTCCCCCCAGTGAGGCGCTGGAGTGGCGATCGCCGTTCTGATCCGCCAGTTCGAAGGTGGGGATCCGGTCACCGACACCGAGGGACATTCAGACACTTCCGCAGCGATGAGCCTAGGAATCGGGCGCTTGCCCCGGGCGTGACAATCAGATCATTCTGCAGGGCTTGTCGGAATGGGAGATCTCGCCTCTGGTCAGCTGGATCTGCTCGGAGGGTTCTCCGACCCTGATCCCGGGCCTGCAGGACCGACGTCTCTGCTGATCATCGACACCGAGACGACGGGACTGGATCCGGAGCTGGATCAGTGTCTCGAGCTGGGGGTGATTCTGTTCTCGGTTCCGTCCCGGGCCGTTCTCGCCCAGCAGTCCTTTCTGCTGCCCGTGGAGAGCAACGCCGCCGAGGTCATCAATCGCATTCCCGCGGCTGTGACGCGCCTGCCCCAGCCATGGAAGGAGGCGATGCGGTATTTCCAGAGCCTTCTCGAGGCAGCCGATCTGCTCGTGGCTCACAACGCCGCCTTTGATCGACAGTGGTTCGGCCAGGGTCTTCTTCCCGCGGTGTCCCACCCGTGGCTCTGCACCATGGAGGATGTGCGCTGGCCTGCCGAGCGTCAGCTCCGTGCACGTCCGTCGGTGCGGGATCTCGCACTCGCCTACGGCATTCCGGTGTGGGCGGCTCACCGGGCCCTGACGGACTGCATCTATCTGGCTGAGGTGTTTCAGCGCTGTGAAGATCTCGAGCAGTTGATCGCCCAAGCTCTGGAGCCGCGACGCCTGGTGCGCGCCAGGGTGTCCTTCGATGATCGTCATCTCGCCCGCGAGGCAGGGTTCCGCTGGAATGATCCGGTGAAGGGTGCCTGGACCCGCAGGCTCACCCGTCGCGAAGAGGCCGAGCTTCCTTTCGCTGTCGTGCCGGTGGAGGTCGTTCCAGACCGCCTGTCTGCCTGACAACTCAACGCTTTTGCTTCAGCACTCCGAAGCCACTGGGGTGTTTTCAGATCAGGGCCGTCGGCTTGATCAGGGTGTTGCCATGGCCGCTTTCATCCACCATCAGACCCGACCCCTGCGCTGTCGCCTGCGTCAATGGCAGCAGGTACGCACCTGGGCTCGCCTGATCAGGGAAGCGGAGGCTCTCTGGCATGTTGATGTCCGCGCCTTGCGTCGGATGGGTGCCCAGGAGTTGTCGCAACTGATCGAGGAGGTCCCCCCGACTCATCGACAGCGGGTCAACCGTTGGCTTGATTGCTATTCAGTGTCCACCCGATTACAGACAGCAAAGACCTCGAATCACACCAACGGCCGGTGCTGAGTCAACGTTGAAATGAGCAAGAACCTCCACCGCTCCTGGGAATTCGTAGATCCTTAACCGTTCCCTAACGACGTATCTATCGCTGATTAGCTACTCCTAGGTCGCCAGTTTCTCCCTAGGCCTCTCATGAGCTTCGCTAAGAAGGCTCTTCTCTTCTCTTCCGTGCTCGCCCTTGGGGCTGGCATGTCTGCATCCGCTGCTGAAAAGCTGAACGGTGCCGGTGCATCTTTCCCCGCCAAGATCTATCAGCGTTGGTTCGCCACTCTGGCCAAGGAAGGTGGTCCTCAGGTCAACTACCAGGCTGTTGGTTCCGGTTCCGGCCGCAAGGCTTTCATCGACCAGACCGTGAACTTCGGTGCATCGGATGACCCGATGAAGAAGAAGGACATGGCCAAGGTCAAGCGCGGCGTCGTCCAGATCCCCATGGTCGGTGGCACCATCGCCTTCGGGTACAACAAGCCCGGTTGCGATCTGAAGCTGACCCAGGAGCAGGCCGTCAAGGTCGCCATGGGCAAAATCAGGAACTGGCAAGACCTCGGCTGCCAGCCCGGCACCATCACCTGGGTGCACCGTTCCGACGGATCCGGCACCACCAAGGCCTTCACCAACTCCATGCAGGCCTTCTCCAGCACCTGGACCCTGGGTACCGGTAAGTCCGTCAAGTGGCCTGCCGGCGTCGGCGCCAAGGGCAACTCCGGTGTCGCCGGTGTGATCCAGAACCGCCTGGGCGCCATCGGTTACGTCAACCAGTCCTACATCAAGGGCAACGTCGTTGCCGCTGCTCTGCAGAACAAGTCCGGTGAGTACCTGAAGCCCTCCGTGGCTGCTGGTGCCCGCGCCCTGAACGGCATTCACGCTGGACAAGGATCTGGCTGGCAAGAACCCCAACCCCACCGCCAAGGGCGCTTACCCCATCGCCACCCTGACCTGGGTGCTGGCGTACAAGACCGGCAACGGCGGCAAGGCCAAGGTGGTCCAGGACGCCTTCAACTACATGCTGAGCAGCAAGGCTCAGAACGTGGCTCCTTCCCTGGGCTTTGTTCCCCTGAAGGGCGACATCCTGGCCAAGGCCAAGGCCGCTGTGAGCAAAATCGGTCAGTGATTCTGAGCTGAAACAGCTCCCTCGGGAGATGTCTTGTTCATCACCAAGAGGGCCTTCGGGCCCTCTTTTTTATTGACCTTCCGGCCGTGGTCCGATTCCCTTTTCTCATTCTTGGACAAGCGTTAGACCACCCTTAACCGAATGGCCCCCAGCCCTTTGCCTGGATCAGATGTTGTGCTCCATACACTTCACTTGTATCCGCGGAACACCCCATGGTTGCGATTCCCTCCCGTGAGCTTTCACCTCGGCGCGATGGCTTCAGGGGACTTCTCGAAAGCAATTATCAGAAGCGCAACCTGGTGCATCTCACCGCTGGAAGTGTTGTTCCGCTTCTGAAGAACAGCATCTGGCTGGTGGTGCGCGGCATGGTCAAACTCGGAGCCGTGTCAGTTCACGGTGATGAGCTGCTGCTGGGTCTGGCGGGCCCCAATGAACCCTTCGGAGAACCCCTCAGCACCGTCGAGGCCTATGAAGCTGTCGCGCTGACTGACTGCGACCTGCTGTGCATGACCACCGCTGAGGTGGAACAGTCCCCGCAGCTGGCGATCGCGATGATGGATGCCATTGCCGCCCGCTACCGCCAGGCGGAGTACATGCTGGCCCTCCTCGGACTGCGGCGCGTGGAGGAGAGGGTGCGTGGATTCCTGGAGCTCCTGGCCCAGGATTACGGCCAGCCCTGTGATGACGGCTTGAGGCTCAACCTGCGCCTGACCCATCAGGAAATGGCCAGCGCCCTGAGCACCACCCGCGTCACCGTGACCCGGGTCATCGGATTGCTTCGCGATGAAGGCTGGCTGAAGATCGATGCCCAGCGGCATCTCGTGATCGCACACCTGCCCCGACGCTGAGCGTCGGGAGCACCCATGAAAAAGAGCCGGCGGGGATCACCGGCTCGTGGCCTGAATCGAGGAATCAGGTCATGGGACTGGACGGAAGAATCGGAGCGGCGGGATTTGAACCCACGACCCCCACTACCCCAAAGTGGTGCGCTACCAAGCTGCGCTACGCCCCGTCAGAAGCAAGTTATCACAGGGCATTCCGGCGTCCTGCCCCCAGCCGGGAAGCTCGTTGTTTCTCCCCTCTGCGAAGCCGCTTCAGCAGATGGAAGGTCAGCTGATCCCTGGTCAGACTTGCGTAATGCCCCAGTCGCTGCTGCTGCGCCAGCCGCCGCAATTCCCGCAGGGACATCGCGGCAAGGCGAAGTTCGGGGAGAATTCTCCAGGCTCTCGCCCGCATCGGCAGCGTTTCCACCGGTGCGGTGGCCTGGCCGATGTTGAGGGTTCCATCGGCCAGCCATTCAGGAATCAGCACCACCAGAACGGCGATCAGTCCATACAGCTCCACCAGACCCCTTGGCAGGGGATGCAGCTGTCGGCGCTCGTGTCTCTCGTGCGGAGCGGTCACGTGAGGTCAGTCCGACGCGCGGATTCCCCACACGATGCCATTGACCGCAACCGGATCCCCGAGGCGTGCTCAGATCCGCAATGTTCCGGGATCGGTGGCCGGCTGCTCACGCCAGAGCAGTGGTGATGCGGGGTCGGCGTGATGGGTTCGGGTCTGAACGATCAGCCCGAACACCAGCATCAGGGTCAGCAGCAGGGCCAGCAGCACCTGACGATCGGAGAGCCTTTCGGGCATCAGTTCAGTCTGATCGGACTGTTGTCGCTCCGCAGCACGCAGTGGCTGATGGACCAGTCGTAGGACTCCCAGACCCTCGGCGGCAACCGATAGTCCGCCTTGTCGAACCCGCTCAGAACAGCCCCGGTCGGCATCGCTGAGCAGTAAGGACGGCTGCCTGGCTTGGCCAGGTACTGCTGGTGGTAGGGCTCGGCGTAATGGAAGGTGCGATCCGCCTGGATCTCGGTGGTGATCGCTCCGAAGCCACGCTCCTGCAGGGCCTGCTGGTAGGCGTCTCTGCTGGCCAGCGCCAGGCTCATCTGCCGATCCGTCGTTGTGTAGATCGCGGAGCGGTACTGGCTTCCGGTGTCGTTGCCCTGGCGATCCCCCTGGGTCGGGTCGTGGCATTCCCAGAAGAGTTTGAGCAGATCGCTGAAGTCAATCGCTGGGGTGCTCCACACCACCCGAACCACTTCGGTGTGACCGGTTCGACCGCCGCAGACCTGTTGGTAGGTCGGAGACTCGACCTGACCTCCCGCGTAGCCGACGGCCGTGCTCACGACTCCCGGAAGGCGCCAGAAGCCCTTCTCCGCTCCCCAGAAACATCCGCAGGCGAAGATCGCCTCCTCCTGGTCACTGAGCAGGGGCGCGCGCAGAGGCGTCCCCAGAACAGCGTGACGCTCCGGTTCGGCGACGTCGGGTGAACCGCCGCTCGGGGAGAGCCAGGAGGGAAGCATCGGAGGGATCATTCAGAGAAGTCACCCTAGGCAGACGGAGCTGTTCAGGTCGTCTGGCTCTGTTCGGAGGGGTCCAGCTGGATGTGATTCAGCAGCGTGGTCACAAAGGCGAACAGAAGGAACGGCAGGCTCAGCACCAGGATCAGCCCAACTCCGACCAGCGCGAACAGAGGACGGGATGAGCCCATCAGGGCGAGGCCTGCAGCCAGGCTGACGAAGATCACAGCCATCCAGGCGAGCACCTGGCCGTAGATATCACCGAAGGTGAGGGTGCAGCGCACGGAGAAAGGAGTGCTGCTGGTCATGAACTGCTCTGGCGTTTCCTCAGCTAAGCCCCTTGACCATGGTGTGAGGCACAAGCTTCCAACTTCTTCAGAAAGCCATGGCATCGAGTTGCTCGGCGGCCTGCTCGCGCTCCCACAGCCTTCGGTAGACCCCCGGGACGTGAATCAGATCGTTGTGGTGCCCCACCTGCACGATCCGTCCGTTGTCCATCACCAGGATGCGATCGCAGGCTGCAGCGGCGGACAGCTGATGACTGATCATCACGATCGTGCGATCAGCCTGGGCTCTGATCGAAGCCAGAATGGCGGCAGCCGTGTTGTTGTCGACGCTGGCGAGGGCATCGTCGAGCACCAGCACCGGAGCCGGAACCAGCAGCGCTCGCCCGAGTGCCGTTCGTTGTCTCTGGCCCCCGCTGAGGGTGATTCCGCGTTCCCCGACGATCGTGCTGAATCCATCCGGGAAGCCGCGGACGTCCTGGATCAGGCGTGCCTGATCGGCGGCTTTCTCCACCCGTTCATCGGGGGCGTCGGGCTCCCCGTAACGCAGATTGTCCGCAAGGGTGCTGGTGAACAGAAACCCCTCCTGAGGAACCATCGCCACATCGCGCCGCAGTCGGCCCAGGGGCAGCATGGTGACGTCGATGCCATCCAGGAAGAGCTGGCCGTCCTGCACCGGCACCATGCGACCGAAGGCACGGGCGAGGGTGGTCTTGCCGCAGCCCACCGGCCCGACAATGGCGACGAGCTCCCCGGGCTCGATGCTGAAGCTCAGGTCGATGAGCGTGTCCCGCTCCGCGCCCTCGTAGCGCACAGAGAGTCCGCGGGCTTCCAGCCGTCCACTCGCAGACGTCTGACCGGGATCTTGATGATTCCCCCTGTCCTGGATGAGGGGCTGTCGCTGGAGCAGTTCCTCGACCCGCTCAAGGCTGACCTGGCCTGTCTGGAAGGTGTTCAGAGTGAAGCCGAGCAGGGCGGTGGGGAACACCAGCCGTTCCACATAGAGGATCAGGGCCACCAGTCCTCCGATGCTGAGGGTGCCGGCCTCCAGCTGGCCACTGCCCAGGGCGAGCAGCAGCAGCAGAGAGATCGAGGCGATCCCCTCGAGGAGCGGGAACAGCGTGCTCCGGGTGCGGGCCAGTCGGATGGCGCTGTCCCGGTAGTGCCGGTTGAGTGAACCGAAGGCCTCCTGTTCGGAGACCTCCTGCCCGTAGATCTTGATGGCACCGATGCCCGAGAGATCCTCCTGGATCAGCTCGCTCAGCCTGGAGAGGGTCTCCTGCTGCCGCCTCTGCTGCCGCATCATGCGCCCGCCGAACAGCCGCACGGTGCCCAGCATCAGCGGGTAGAGACCAACCGCTGCCAGCGTCAACCAGGGGTCGATCGCAAGCATGAACGGCAGGGTGAAGCTGTAGGCAAGAACGGTGTTGGTGAGGCTGAGAATCGCAAATCCCAGCAGCCTCCGGATGTTCTCGACATCGCTGGTGGCACGGCTGATCACCTCACCGCTGCCGGTGGACTGAACCCAGGCCGGCTCCTGCCTCAGCATGTTGTCGAACAGTCGCTGCCGCAGCTCCACCTCCACCTGTCGTCCGATGCCGAACACCAGCTGACGCGACAGCAGACGCACCCCTCCCATCGTGGTGGCGAGCACCACGATCCAGCCCGCCTGACGCAGCACACGGTCGTAGGAGAAGCCGTCCTGGAGCTCATCGATGACGCGACGCACCTCCATGGGGATCGTGACGCTGAGGATGTTGACCACCACCAGCGCCAGAGCTCCCAGAAGCACGGTGCGCCGGTGAGGTCGCAGATAGCGGCCGATCAGATCGAGGCGCATGGCGGCCATGCCGTCTCCCGTGCAGGCCGACAACCTAGGCAGTGGCCGATTGCGTCAGGCTGGTGCGATCGGGAACCCAGTCGATGTCCGAGCCCACCCAGAGCCATCCGCTCCACGCCATCGATCGCGATCACGTCGATCGACTGCTGGCGCGTGAGACTCCCCGCGACGGGGACCTCACCGATCTGGCTCGCTTGCTGATCCGCTACGACGGCTTCCCTGGAGCCGAAGATCTGCAACGGGACCTGGATCGGCTGCTGACGCTGTGGTCGCTGACGCGAGACGACCTGAACAGCCGCGTGCGCAGCCTCTGGGCGAGTGGCTTCCGTCCAGGCCAGGCTGTGGACGATGCCGTCGGTTCAGGCTTCGACACCACAGAGAACGATGCCGGCTGAAGACCCGCGCAGCCGGTCTGGTCAGGTTCTGGACGTTTGAGTGATAGTGGTGGAGTCCCCATCACCTGGCCCGGCGTGCTCTGCACCCCGGGTTTTTTTGTCCCCGGTTGCCCACGATGTCGCCCCACTCTCCTTCCTGGTCCGCATTGCTGGATGGCCTGCTGCAGGGGGGAGATCTGAGCAGCGCGGAGGCGACAGCCCTGATGCGGGCCTGGCTGGCGGAAGAACTTTCACCCGTGCAGACCGGTGCCTTCCTGGCCGGGTTGCGGGCCAAGGGAATGGTGGCGGAGGAGCTCGCGGCGATGGCATCCGTTCTGCGCGAGGCCTGCCCCCTGCCCTGTGAACGGCCGGATCTGGCCATGGTGGACACCTGCGGCACCGGCGGTGATGGTGCCGATACCTTCAACATCTCCACCGCCGTGGCCTTCACCGCAGCGGCGTGTGGTGTCTCGGTGGCGAAGCACGGCAACCGCAGCGCGAGCGGCAAGGTCGGATCAGCGGACGTGCTCGAAGGCCTCGGTCTGCAGTTGAAGGCCCCTCTGCCCCGGGTCGTTGACGCGCTCCGCAGCACGGGGATCACCTTTCTGTTCGCCCCTGCCTGGCATCCGGCCCTCGTGAACCTCGCGCCTCTGCGTCGCAGTCTCGGCGTCCGCACGGTGTTCAATCTGCTGGGTCCCCTGGTGAACCCCCTGCGCCCCCAGGCCCAGGTGCTTGGGGTGGCTCGGGACACCCTGCTCGATCCGATGGCGGGTGCCCTGCAGCGGCTCGGCCTTCAGCGGGCCATCGTTGTCCATGGCGCCGGCGGTCTCGATGAAGCCTCGCTGGCCGGCAGCAACCAGTTGCGACTGATCGAGAAGGGTGAGGTGCGCTCTCTCTCGCTCACTGCCGAGCAGCTGGGACTGGAATCGGCCCCTCTGGAAGCCCTCCGCGGTGGGGATCTGTCGATGAACAGCACCATCCTTGAACAGGTGCTGCGCGGCCAGGGAGATGCTGCCCAGCGTGACGTGGTCGCCCTCAACACAGCACTGGTGCTCTGGGTTGCCGGAGTGGAGCAGGAGTTCAGTGTCGGTGCCGCCATGGCCCGCCAGAGCCTGGATCAGGGGCATCCCTGGCAGCGACTGGAGGCCCTTCGGCGGGCCCTTGCCGATGGAGATGGACAATAAGAAGGTGATGAGCTGCGGCTGGCTGCCTTGATCTCCGTTTCTCCGTCCGCGCAGGCCCATCTCGTGCTGGCGGACGGCACGGTGCTCTCGGGCCATGCCTTCGGCAAGCGGGGATCGGTCGTCGGGGAGGTGGTGTTCAACACCGGGATGACCGGCTACCAGGAGGTGCTGACGGATCCCAGCTATGCCGGGCAGCTGGTGAGTTTCACCTATCCCGAGCTGGGCAATACGGGAGTGAATGGAGAGGATCTGGAGGCGGAGACGCCCCATGCACGCGGAGTGATCGCCCGACAGCTGTCGCCGTGTCCCAGCAACTGGCGCAGCACGGGTGATCTCCAGAGCTGGATGGTCGGCCATGGGCTGGTCGGGATCTGCGGTGTGGACACCCGGGCACTGGTGCGTCATCTGCGCGAGGCCGGTGCGATGAACGGCGTGATCGGGAGCGACGGTCGTACTCCGGCTGAACTGATGCAGCAGCTGAAGCAGGCTCCTTCGATGGAAGGGCTGAACCTCGCCGACGCTGTCAGCACGCGGACTCCCTACGCCTGGCAGTCCCCCTGCGCTGCGAGCTTCGATCAGCGGCTGAGGACGAATCCTGAGGAGCGCTACCGGGTGGTCGCGATCGATTTCGGCATCAAGCGGGCGATCCTGGATCGGCTTGCTGCCCATGGCTGTGCCGTCACGGTGCTTCCTGCCAGCACCGATCTGGAGACCGTGTTGGACCATCGCCCGGAAGGGGTGTTCCTCTCCAACGGTCCGGGGGATCCGGCCGCGGTCAGCGGTGGAATCAGCCTGGCCCGCCAGTTGCTGGATCAGCCGGATCTGCCCCTGTTCGGGATCTGTCTGGGCCATCAGATCCTCGGTCTGGCCCTCGGCGGCAGCACCTTCAAGCTCACCTACGGCCATCGAGGACTCAATCATCCCTGCGGCACGCATGGCCAGGTGGAGATCACCAGCCAGAACCATGGATTTGCCCTTGATGCGGCGTCCCTGGACAGCAGCCGCATCGCGATCACCCATCTGAATCTGAACGACCGCACCGTGGCGGCTCTCGCGCATCGCAACCGACCCGTCTTCGGTGTCCAGTACCACCCGGAAGCAAGTCCAGGCCCCCATGACGCGGACCACCATTTCGCCAGGTTCGTGACCTTGATGGCGGATCGGCGGTCCAGTGGTGGTTGACGCCGTCCAGCCTCACTAAAATCTCGCCCAGAGGTCTCCCGGGAGCTGAACCCATCAGCGAATTGCAGCGACTGACCGTCTCCCTCCGAGGCGGCTTCGAGCAGAGGGACGGATGTCTGGTGTTCCACTTCACCGGGCAACTTGATGCCTATTCGGAGAAGCAGTTCATGGCCTACGTCGCAGACGTTCTTCAGGCCAGCAGCCTTCCGGCGGTGATCGACCTCAGCAAGATCGATTTCCTCGATTCATCCGGTCTCGGCGCTCTGGTGCAACTGGCCAAGCAGTGCACCGATGCGAAGCGATCCTTTCAGCTGGTCGGCAACTCCCGTGTCACCCAGACCGTGAAGCTGGTGCGCCTTGAGGGCTTCCTGCATCTCGTCGACGACCTGCCCACCGCCCTCAGCCAGCTGGCGGCTTGAGCGACTGGATCCACGGGTGGACCGGCACCGGCGGCGGTGATGAACTCGGTCCTCTCCAGCTGGCCTGGTTGGGGGATGCGGTCTGGGAGCTGCATCAGCGCCTGCGTCACTGCAGCAGTCCCGGTCGTGCCGATGTTCTGCACCGTGCGGTTGTGGATCAGGTCTGTGCTGATGCTCAGGCCCGTGCTCTCAAGCAGCTTGAGCCGCTGCTGGATGACCGTGAGCTCGACCTGGTGCGTCGTGGTCGGAACCGCGCCGGTCGTGGCCCCCGGCGCGGCGATGCAGCGGTTTATGGAATGGCGACAGGATTTGAGACAATGGTGGGCTGGCTGTTTCTGAACAACCCAGCCCGTCTCGCTCAGCTCCTGGATTCGCTGGAGTCGGACGGGTCGGATCCGAGTCCTCCATCCGCCCACACCTCTGTCGCCCATGACACCTCGCTTTGAACGCCGCTCCGGTGGCCCCCCCCGCGATGGTCGCCAGGGACGGGGGGAACGTCGGCGTCCTGTCAACGGCAGCGAGTCCCGCGACCGCGGCGACTGGCCAAGGGAGGGTGAGCGTCGGGGGGAGCAGGGCCGTGTCGGTCGCCCTGGAGCTTCGCGACCCGGTGAACGACCGCAGCGTCGTTTCTCGGACAATCAGAACCGCGTGGTCAATCCACGCACCAGAGACAGAGACCCGCAGCGAAGGGAGTTTCGCCCTGACGACGGCCAGTGGTCAGCGGATCGCAGGCGGCCGGAAGGGCGTCGACGCTCAGTGGATGAGCGGCGCCAGCCCCCGATCCGCTCCCGTCATGGTTCCGCCCCGGGCGCGGCGGTCCGCAGTCAGCGGGAGGAGATCCCGGATGCAGCGGCAGCCTCTCCGCCGCCGGATGATCTGGTCTGGGGGCGCCATGCCAGCCAGGCGGCCCTGGAATCCGGTCGCCCCATCCATCGCATCTGGTGCACGCCCGAGATGCGCAGCTCCGCCAAGTTCCTGCAATTGCTGCGAGAAGCGAAGGCATCCGGTGTCCTCGTCGAGGAGGTGACCTGGGCCCGGCTGGGCCAGATCACCAGTGGGTCGGTGCATCAGGGAATCGCTCTGCAGACGGCTGCTGCGGAGACCCTTGATCTCGATGGCCTGATCAAGGGCTGTTCCGATCTTGGTGAACCCGCACTGCTGCTGGCATTGGATGGGGTGACCGATCCTCACAATCTCGGAGCCGTGGTCCGCTCCGCGGAGGCGATGGGAGCCCATGGTCTGGTTCTGCCTCAGCGGCGCAGCGCCGGACTCACCGGGTCGGTGGCGAAGGTGGCTGCCGGAGCCCTGGAGCACCTGCCGGTCGCCCGGGTCGTCAATCTCAACAGGTCTCTGGAGAAGCTCAAGGATTCCGGTTATCGCGTGATCGGCCTGGCGGCGGAGGGTGATGTGACCCTCACGGATGCTGACCTCGACGGACCGATCGTTCTGGTGACCGGTTCAGAGGACCAGGGGCTCTCTCTGCTGACGCGTCGCCATTGCGATCAGCTGGTCCGCATTCCCCTGCGGGGTGTGACGCCCAGCCTCAATGCCTCGGTGGCAACGGCGCTCTGCGTTTACGAAGTGGCACGCCGCAGCTGGATGAAGGACATCCACGGACAGGCTCCCTCGCCGCCGGTGGTGCGTCCACACACGGCTCCGGGACGCAAGTCCAAGGATGCAAGCCAGGCTGCTCCGGAGCAACGGATCGATCTGACGCTGTCCGCTCCAACAGAGGAGGCGGACCTTCACTTTGATCAGAGCATCCAGCTATCTCCCTGAGATCACATCTTTTTCGGTCTGGTCGGTGCAAAATGCGCAGAGAATCTCAAGGTCCATGAGTCCTTTGATCCGGCCGCTGCGCAGCCTTGCCAATGGACTTGGAATGGCCTGGTGGGCCCGAGTCGAAACGAGCGGCCCTGACGTCACCTACTGGTTCGGCCCCTTTCTCTCCCGAAAGGGTCTGGAGGATCAGCTGGGTGTCTTCCTCGAGGACATCGGCTCGGAGCAGCCTCAGTCCATCCGTCACAGCCTGCTGCGCACCCGCCGTGGCGAACCGCTCACCATCGCGGCTGAGGGCTGAGCACACGACTGATAGCGTCGCCCTGACATGAAGCCGGGACGATGACGATCAGCGCGTGGCGTCAGCAGCTGCAGAGCGGGGAGATCTCTGCTCGTGAGCTTGTCGAAGAGCATCTCCAGCGGGCGGCAAAGACCGAGAACGAGGTCCACGCCTTTGTGGACGTCACAGCGGATCGAGCCCGGGCCGATGCTGATCGCATCGATCTCGCCCGCTCCGCTGGGGAGGAGCTTGGACCTCTGGCGGGAATCCCTCTCGCCATCAAGGACAACCTCTGCACCCGGGGTGTGACCACCACCTGCGCCAGCCGGATGCTGGAGAGTTTCGTGCCGCCCTACGAGTCCGCTGTCACGGAACGGTTGTGGCGCGCCGGTGGTGTTCTGGTCGGAAAGACCAACCTGGACGAGTTCGCCATGGGGGGCTCCACGGAAACCTCCGCGTTCGGTGCCACAAGCAATCCGTGGAACACCGATCACGTCCCCGGGGGATCCTCGGGCGGCAGTGCGGCGGCTGTCGCCACGGGGGCCTGCGTCGCGTCCCTCGGCTCGGACACGGGTGGCTCGATCCGTCAGCCGGCTTCATTCTGCGGCGTGGTGGGTCTCAAGCCCACCTACGGCAGGGTCAGTCGCTGGGGGCTCGTGGCGTTCGCCAGCTCCCTGGATCAGGTGGGTCCCTTCGCCACCAGCGTTGCCGATGCTGCGGAGTTGCTGCAGGTGATCGCTGGCCCTGATCCGCGTGATTCCACCTGTTTGAACGCCGAGGTTCCGGATTTCAGCAGTGGTCTCAACCGGTCGATCAAGGGCTTGAGAGTGGGCGTGATCCGCGAGTGCTTCGACGCCGAGGGCCTGGATGCCGAAGTGAAGGCCTCCACCCAGGCCGCTGCTGCGCAGCTGGAGGCTCTGGGGGCCGAGTTGGTGGAGGTGAGTTGTCCGCGGTTCACCGACGGAATCGCCACCTACTACGTGATCGCACCGTCCGAGGCCTCCGCCAACCTGGCCCGGTACGACGGCGTGAAATACGGCTTCCGAGCCGAAGACGCCGAAAGTCTGGCCGCGATGACGGCCCGCAGCCGTGCCGAAGGATTCGGCGCCGAGGTGCAGCGCCGCATCCTGATCGGAACCTATGCGCTCTCCGCCGGTTACGTCGACGCGTATTACCGGAAGGCACAGCAGGTGCGCACCTTGATTCGCCGCGACTTTGATGCAGCCTTCCAGTCCGTGGATGTGCTGCTCACGCCGACGGCACCGACCACCGCTTTCCGGAGTGGAGCCCACGCCGATGATCCGCTGGCGATGTACCTGGCTGATCTGCTCACGATTCCGGTGAACCTGGCCGGCCTGCCCGCCATCAGTGTTCCCTGCGGATTCAGCCAGGCCGGCCTTCCCATCGGCGTTCAGCTGATCGGCAATGTGCTGGATGAGGCGCGTCTTCTGCAGGTGGCCTCCCAGTACGAGCAGGCTGCTGACGTGCTCTCTCAGCGTCCCGAAGCCAGCCTGGTTCCCTGATTCCCACCACATCTGGTGGAGGCTGTGCAGTTCGTACGCTTGATCTTGCGTTGGGTCTTAGGCTGACCCCATGGCATTCGTACCACTTCACAACCACAGCGACTACAGCCTTCTGGATGGCGCCTCGCAGCTGCCTTCCATGGTCGAGCGTGCCCGGGAGCTCGGCATGCCCGCCATTGCGCTGACGGATCACGGTGTGATGTACGGAGCCATCGAGTTGCTGAAGCTCTGCAAGGGCACGGATCTCAAGCCGATCATCGGCAATGAGATGTATGTGATCAACGGTTCGATCGACGATCCTCAGCAGAAAAAGGAGAAGCGCTATCACCTGGTGGTTCTTGCCAAGAACGCCACCGGTTACCGCAATCTGGTGAAGCTCACCAGCATCAGTCACCTGCGGGGGATGCGCGGCCGCGGAATCTTCTCCAGGGCCTGCATCGACAAGCAGCTGCTCAAGCAGCACAGCGAGGGGCTGATCATCGCCACCGCCTGTCTCGGCGGTGAAATCGCCCAGGCGATTCTGCGCGGGCGTCCTGAGGTCGCCCGTGATGTGGCCCGCTGGTATCAGGAGGTGTTCGGAGACGACTACTACCTGGAGATTCAGGATCACGGTTCCCCCGAAGACCGCATCGTCAATGTTGAGATCGTGCGGATCGCCAAGGAGCTGGGCATCCAGCTGGTGGCCACCAACGATGCGCATTATCTGAGCAAGCAGGACGTCGAAGCCCATGACGCGCTGCTCTGCGTGCTCACCGGCAAGCTGATCAGTGATGAGAAACGGCTGCGCTACACCGGCACCGAGTACATCAAGACCGAGGAGGAGATGCGTCGCCTCTTCGTCGATCATCTTGAGCCCGAGGTGGTGGAGGAGGCGATCCGCAACACCGTGCGTGTCGCCGAGAAGGTTGAGGACTACGACATCCTCGGCAAATACCAGATGCCCCGTTTCCCGATTCCCGAGGGGCATACGTCCGTCACCTACCTGCGCGAGGTGACGGAGCAGGGATTGCGGGACCGTCTGGAGCTGGCGTCAGAGGCCCCGATCGATCCCGCCTATGCCGATCGGATGGCCCATGAACTCAAGATCATGGAGCAGATGGGATTTCCCACCTATTTCCTGGTGGTGTGGGATTACATCCGCTTCGCCCGTGAACAGAGCATCCCTGTGGGCCCGGGTCGCGGTTCCGCCGCCGGTTCACTGGTGGCCTACGCCCTGGGGATCACCAACATCGATCCGGTCAGCAACGGGCTGCTGTTCGAACGCTTCCTGAATCCCGAACGCAAGTCGATGCCTGATATCGACACGGATTTCTGCATCGAACGCCGCGGTGAGGTGATCGACTACGTCACCGAGCGCTACGGCGAGGACAAGGTGGCGCAGATCATCACCTTCAACCGGATGACATCCAAGGCCGTGCTCAAGGATGTCGCCCGTGTGCTCGACATCCCCTACGGCGATGCCGACCGTCTGGCGAAGCTGATCCCCGTGGTGCGCGGAAAGCCCGCCAAGCTCAAGGCGATGATTGGTGCTGAATCCCCGAATCCCGAATTCCGCGAGAAATACGAGGGTGATCCGGTGGTGAAGCGCTGGGTCGACATGGCGATGCGCATCGAAGGAACGAACAAGACATTCGGCGTTCACGCTGCCGGTGTCGTCATCGCCGCGGATCCATTGGATGAATTGGTGCCGCTGCAGCGGAACAACGACGGTCAGGTGATCACGCAGTACTTCATGGAGGACGTGGAGTCGATGGGGCTGCTGAAGATGGATTTCCTCGGCCTCAAGAACCTCACGATGATCGACAAGACCCTTGAGCTGGTCGAGGTGAGCAGTGGGACCCGCGTCGATCCCGACCGTCTGCCTCCGCAGGATCCCGAGACGTTCGCACTGCTGGCGCGCGGAGATCTCGAGGGGATCTTCCAGCTGGAGTCGAGCGGGATGCGTCAGATCGTGCGTGATCTCAAGCCCTCATCACTGGAGGACATCTCCTCGATCCTCGCCCTGTACCGGCCCGGACCGTTGGATGCCGGACTGATTCCCAAGTTCATCAACCGCAAGCATGGACGTGAGGCGATTGATTTCGCTCACAAGATCCTTGAGCCGATTCTCAGCGAGACCTACGGAATCATGGTTTACCAGGAGCAGATCATGCGCATCGCGCAGGATCTGGCGGGGTATTCCCTGGGACAGGCCGATCTTCTTCGTCGGGCCATGGGTAAGAAGAAGGTGGCTGAGATGCAGAAGCATCGCGGCATCTTCGTGAAGGGGGCAGCGGAACGCGGCGTTGACGAGAAGGTGTCCGATGAGCTGTTCGACCAGATGGTGTTGTTCGCCGAGTACTGCTTCAACAAGAGCCATTCCACGGCCTATGGGGCCGTCACCTATCAGACCGCTTATCTGAAGGCGCATTATCCGGTGGCCTACATGGCTGCTCTGCTGACGGTGAATGCCGGCGCCTCCGACAAGGTTCAGCGCTACATCTCCAATTGCAATGCGATGGGCATCGAAGTGCTCCCACCGGATGTGAACGCGTCCCGCATTGATTTCACACCCACGGGCGAGCGGATCCTGTTCGGTCTGTCGGCGGTCCGCAATCTCGGCGATGGTGCGATCCGGAAGTTGATCGCCTCACGCGAGTCGGATGGTCCGTTCCAGTGCCTCGCTGATCTGTGTGACCGGATTCCATCGTCGGTGCTGAATCGTCGTGGTCTTGAGTCTCTGATTCACTGCGGGGCCATGGATGCTCTTCAACCCGACGGCAACCGGGCCCAGCTGATGGCTGATCTGGATCTGCTTCTCGACTGGGCCTCCTCCCGGGCGAAGGATCGGGACAGCGGTCAAGGCAACCTGTTCGATCTGATGGCAGCCCCAGCGGATGCGGCTGATGCACCCGCTGATCTCAGCCTTGCTCCCAAGGCCGCACCGGTGGCGGACTATCCGCCGACCGAGAAACTGCGGCTCGAAAAGGATCTCGTCGGCTTCTATCTCTCGGACCATCCCCTCAAACAGCTGTCACCGTCGGCCAGCCTCCTGGCTCCGATCGGTCTGGGATCCCTGGAAGAACAGGCCGACAAGGCCAAGGTGAGCGCGATCGCCATGATCAGTGAGTTCCGCCAGGTCACCACACGCAAGGGTGACCGGATGGCGATTCTTCAGCTGGAGGATCTCACCGGCAGTTGTGAAGCTGTTGTGTTCCCGAAGAGTTACGCGCGTCTGTCGGATCATCTGATGGCCGAGGCCCGATTGCTGATCTGGGCCGGTGTCGACCGCCGAGATGATCGAGTTCAGCTGATTGTGGACGACTGCCGTGCTGTCGACGATCTCACGCTGCTGGTGGTGGAGTTGCCGGTGGATCAGGCCAGCGACATCGCCGTGCAGCACAAGCTACGGGAGTGCCTTCAGCAGCACCGGCCCGACCGCGAAGAGCTCGGTGTGCGTGTTCCGGTGGTGGCGGAGGTGCGCCAGGGGCCATCGGTCCGTTACGTCCGTCTTGGCCCTCAGTTCTGTGTACGGGATGCTGTTTCAGCAGCCGAATCGCTGCAGGCCATGGCCTTCTCCGCACGATGCAGCGGTCGGTTGGTTGCGGCCTGAGTTGCGTCAGTCCTTTTCTTTCTGCGCTCGGATCGATTGACGCATCCGCTGCAGGTTGGGCCGCAGATTCTCAAGACCCAGAAGAGATCCGGGCTGCGGCTCCCAGCTTGTCGTCAGCACTCCGAAGCTCAGCCCTGCAAGACCGAGAAGAAACAGAGCGCCTGATCCTGTCAGGGTCACACCCGGTGGAATGTCTGCGATTCCCCGGGTCACCAGCACGTAGCTGAGGACGAACACTCCCATGCCAGCCAGTGATGGCAGACCGGTGAACACGGCGACCCGTCGCGCCATGCGATTGGCAATCGGGCGTGGAATCGCTTCCTGGCGTGCGGCCGGCGCTGCCTGTGCCTTCTCGCTTCGTTCCCCCTTTGTGCCCTTGGGCTCAAAGGGCAACGGGTTGCGCCGGTCCGACATCAGACTTCAGCCGCGGATGCCGAGCTTGCCGATGATGTCGGAATAACGCTGTTCACTCTTGTTGCGCACATAGCTGAGCAGCCGCTTCCGACGTCCGATCATCTTCAGCAAGCCCTGACGGGACGAGAAGTCGTGCTTGTTCTGCTGCAGATGGCCGCTGAGACGGTTGATCCGCTCGCTGAGCATCGCCACCTGAACCTCGGCTGAGCCGGTGTCGGTGCCATGGGTCTGATGCGTGTTGATCAGCTGCTGCTTTTCGGTGGTATCGAGCGACATGCGGGGGTAAAAGCCCTTGTGCTGCAAACAACCATCTTACCGGGTCGACCTCACTGGAGGCTCAACTGCTTCAGGCATGCCCGCAACCAGGCGTCCTCCCCTGTCCCGGGGGGAAGCGTGTCCTTCACGGCGCGGATCGCCGCACGGATCTCGGAATTCTCGTAACCCAGCACGTTGAGGGTGTTGACCAGATCCCCCGGGACGCCGTCCTGAACTGCTCTCTCTCCCTTGGACTCCTGGCCTTTCACGGGCTCCGATTCCTGGAAGGATGCACGCTGGTTTTCCAGAGTCGAGCGCAGCTCGACCGTGATCCGCTCCGCGGTGCGCCGGCCCACCCCCTGGGCTTGGCTCAACAGGCTGAGATCGGCATCGATGATGGCATCGACAAGATCTTCAACACTGCATTCCTGAAGCAGGGCCAGTCCCACCTGGGGCCCCACACCGTTCACACTGATCAGGGTGCGGAACAGTTCGCGCGTGCTCAGAGACTGGAATCCATACAGGATTGTGTCGTCGTTCTGGCAAACCTGGTGAATCCAGTAAGCACGCTCTTCGTGTTGTGTGATGTCGTTCCAATCACGCTGGATAACATTGACTTCGTAGCCGACAGATCCACATCTCAGAACAATGAGATGACGGTTGCCTCGCTGATACGTCGCAAGAATCGTTCCGCTCAACCAGCCGAGCATCCTGATCTGCCCTTTCTGACACCCTAATCCAGGACCCGTTCTTATCAAGCTGGATGAGCATCGACCCGGATGCTTGACACAGATTGCTGGGCGCTCTTCCTGAACGTTGATTCAGAACATTCGGATTGATCCCTTCACGCCGGAGGATTCGGGGATTTGGTTGACTTTCAGTGGTCTATTTCGGTTTTGATTGGTCAAGTCAAGTTGTCGCTTTTGGCCCGTTGTTGATGTTGTCGTTGCCGAGAGCATCGCTCGCGGCGGTCCGGTCTTGCGCTCCTCCGTGTCTTTGGCTTGCTTGGATAGGGAGGTGCATCGGCGACAGGCCGGAATCATGGTCCTCACATGCTCTCGATGGATGCTGCGTCAGCTTCGCCAGGTCTGTCTCTGGTGCCTGATGACCGTCATGCTGACGGCCTGTTCCCTGGGCAATGAACCGCCGAGGTCGATCATCAACGAGGCATTGGCTCAGCAGATCGTGATCACGCAGTCAGCGATTGCTTCGAGCCTGAATCTTCCCGTCTCCACCGACGTGCCCAGCGTTTCGCGGGTTCGGATCGAGCAGCAGGAGCAGATCAAGCTTGATGGGGCGCGTCTCGTGCATCTGCTCGGCTCTTTCGACTGGCAGCTTCCGGGAGACAGCATGCGGGTCGACAGCGCCTTCGAGCTGTTTCTTGAACGGGGGGAGCAGGGCGACAGCTGGTCTCTCGCCAGGCCACTGGCCTCATCCCCTGGAGAGCAGCAGTGGCAGCTGTTTCCTCTCGGCCTGGAGCATGCCTGAGGAGGCCATCTGCCGGAAGGCGTCAGCGTCTGGCGGCGAGGCTCACCAGGGTTGAAATCAGGACGAGGATGCTTCCGCTGATCACCCAAGCATTCAGGGACTCCGAAAAGACCAGCCAACCCCAGAGTGCAGCGAACACGACCTGCACATAGTTGATCGATGTCGCCCGCGCGGCCGGCATCCGGCTCAACCCTTCCGTCACCCAGATCTGTCCCAGCTGGGTGAACACGCCAACCCCAAGCAACCAGATCCACTCCGCTCCCAGGGGCATCACGCCTTCACGAGCCACCAGCGGCAGGGTGAGCGGCACAGACAGCATCGGGAAGTAGAGGATGATCACCAGGGGGTGTTCCGTGCTGGAGAGCCGGCGCACACAGACGTAGGCCAGTGCTGTGAACACGGCACCACCAAGAGCGATCACGATCGCCGTCATCGGCAGTGTGGTCATCCCACGGCTGAGCCAATCCGGCTGCGCGACGAGCATGATTCCGCCCCAGCCCAGCAGCACCGCCAGCACGATGCTCCGGCGCAGCCGCTCCCCCAGGAACACGGCTGCTGCCAGTGCCGTGAAGGTTGGATAGGTGTACTGAAGAACGGTGGCCGAGGCCAGCGGCAGCACGGTGATCGCCTCAAAGAAACAGAGCAGGGCCAGGCTTCCGCACAGTCCTCGCAGCAGCAGCAGGCCTCGTCGCTCTCCCCAGGGCGAGACGTTGGCCAGTTTCAGTCCCACCGCGGTGAGCACCACGCTGATCAGGGCGCGACACAGCACCACTTCCGCCACGGGCAGCCGTCCCCCCAGCTGCTTCACGCAGACGGTCATCAGGCTGAAAGCCAGAGAGCTGAGAACACAGGGCCTGCACAGCTCAAAGCCGGCTCGGAGTTGATCAGCGGCAGCCTTCATCCGTTCCGATCGTTCCAATCGTCTGGACATGGCGGTCGGCTCACTCTGATGGTTCCGTCCTCTGAAGGTCCTCCTCCGGAGTGGAGATCAAGGCCGAACCTGCTCCTAACGTGCCTGCCGGTCGCCTGTCCTCTCGTGCGGTTGCAGGATCCGTCACTGGACGGCAGGGCGTGACTTCGCAGAATGGCCCCATGGTGAACGCACGCCTGCACCCCCGCACGATCGACGCCGTCAAGGAGCGCGCTGACATCGTCGATGTGGTGGGAGAGCACGTTGTTCTCAAGAAGAAGGGGCGTGAGTTCGTCGGGATCTGCCCGTTCCACGACGACAGCAAGCCGTCGATGACCGTGTCGCCGCAGAAGCAGTTCTATTACTGCTTCTCCTGCGGTGCGGGTGGGAACTCCATCAAGTTCCTGATGGAGTTCCAGCGCCAGAGCTTCAGTGACGTGGTGCTGGAGCTGGCTCGCAAATATCAGCTGCCGGTGGAGACCGTTGATGGTCCTCAGCAGGAACGTCTGCGTCAGCAGCTGTCCCGTCGCGAGAAGCTTCAGCGGGCTGTTTCCCTGGCCTCTGGTTGGTTTCGATCGCAACTCCAGAGCCCTGCCGGCAAGGAGGCCCTGGCGTATCTCACGACCAAGCGGGGATTGTCCGCGGCGACGCAGGACGCGTTTCAACTCGGCTACGCCCCGGATCAATGGGATGGCCTGCTCAGCCATCTGCAGCAGGTGGAGGGGCTGGCACCAGAGGTGCTGGAGGCGGCCGGTCTCGTGGTGCCCCGCAAGGGTGGCAACGGGTTCTACGACCGGTTCCGCCATCGCGTGATGGTGCCGATCCATGACCGTCAGGGTCGGGTGATCGGATTCGGTGGTCGCAGCCTGGACGGCAGTGAACCGAAGTATCTGAACTCTCCGGAGACGGAGCTGTTCGAGAAAGGCAAGCACCTGTTCGGTTTGGACAAGGCGGCCAACGCCATCCGCAGGGATGACCGCGCTGTGGTGGTGGAGGGCTATTTCGATGTGATCGCCCTGCATTCCGCCGGGGTCAACAACGCGGTGGCCGCTCTGGGAACGGCCCTGAGCAGCCAGCAGATCACGCAGCTCTGCCGCGTCAGCGACAGCAAGCGGATCGTGCTGAATTTCGATGCCGATCGGGCCGGAATCCGGGCGGCGAATCGTGCGATCGGCGAGGTCGAGCAGCTGGCCATGCAGGGTCAGCTGGAATTGCGGGTCCTGCACCTCCCGTCGGGCAAGGACCCTGACGAGTTCCTGAAGGATCACGGCGCCGGGGATTACCGAGCGCTGCTGGATCAGGCCCCCCTGTGGCTGGACTGGCAGATCGAGCAGGTCCTGGAGGAGCGCGATCTCAGTCGCTCCGATCAGTTCCAGCAGTCCGTCAGCGAGTTGGTGGCTCTGCTCGGCAAATTGCCGCAGTCGGCTGTGCGGACCCACTACCTGCAACGGGTGGCCGAGCGGCTCAGCGGCGGGCAGGGGCGCCTCGCGCTGCAGCTGGAGGAGGATCTGCGTCAGCAGGTGAAGGGACAGCGCTGGCACGGACGTGCCAGTCGTCACGAACAGCCTGGGGAGGCCAGTCAGCGGGAACGCTGCGAGGCCGACCTTCTGCGGCTCTATCTCCACTGCCCGCGCCATCGCGCTGAGGTTCGTCAGCAGCTTCGTCAGCGTGAACTGGAGGACTTCGCCTTGCAGCCGCACCGGCTGCTCTGGGCTGCGATCACGGAACTGGAGGAAACCAATCTCGGCGTCGGCAGGCTCGAGTTGATCAGCCGTGCCGAGGACACCGGGGATCAGCTGGCGGACCTGGATCTTCCCAGGCTGCTCACCGATCAGCTTCTGCTCGAGAACAGTGCTCTGGTGTCACGGCTGACGCCCCTGCTGGAGCCTGGAGAACTGGATCGGGTCTCCCTTGCGGAGCCTCTCGTCCAGCTGAGGGGGACGACCGCGCTGCTGGAACGGCAGAAAAGTCTCAAACGCTGCCGGCATCTTCTGGAGGCCTGGGGCGGGCAGCGACTGCAGACGCTCGAGGCCTGCATCGCCACGCTGATCGAGCATCAGCCAGCGGAGGAGCCGGTGGATATGGAGCAGTGCATTCAGGATCTCTTCGACGAGCTCAATCGCGATGCTCTCCGTTATCAGGAGCTGTACTACAGCGAACGGAAGCACATCCTTCATCTCGATCAGCAGCGATGCAGCGGCTACGGCGATCAGGAGCCTCTCTCCGCCTGACCCACAAGCTGCATGAGAACACCTCTGGGGTCAGTCGGTGATCGAGCGTCTTGATACCTTCGCCTTTGTTCTGTTCCACAGCAGGAGCTTGGATGCCGTGAGTGATGTCGATCTCTGCACCACTCCGGTGATCACCTGATGGGAATCTTCGAGCGTTATCTCTCCCTCTGGATCGGTCTGGCGATCGTGGCGGGAGTCGTCCTCGGCGGCTTGCTGCCCGATCTGGCGGCCTGGATCGCCTCGCTGGAAGTGGCTCGCATCAACCTTCCCATCGCCATTCTCATCTGGGGGATGATTTTCCCGATGATGCTGGCGGTTGATTTTTCCGCCATCGGCGGCATCCGTCAGCAACCGCGCGGACTGCTGATCACCGTGGCGGTGAACTGGTTGATCAAGCCGCTCACGATGACGGCTTTGGCCTGGTTGTTCATCCGCGGCCTGTTCGCCGCCTGGATCCCGGAAGCGATGGGCCAGGAGTACGTGGCCGGGATGATTCTGCTGGGGGTGGCTCCCTGCACGGCCATGGTGTTCGTGTGGAGCCGCCTCAGTGATGGCGATCCCAATTACACCCTGGTGCAGGTGGCGGTGAACGACCTGATCATGGTGTTCGCCTTCGCCCCGATCGCGGCGCTTCTGCTCGGGGTGAGCGATGTGCTGGTGCCGTGGGACACGATGATCACCGCGGTTGGTCTGTTCGTGGTGGTGCCCCTCGCGGCGGGCTGGCTGACGCGGGTGTTCCTCCACTCTCCCGGCCGGATCGAGCGGCTGGAGGCACAGCTCAAGCCGCTGGCGATCACGTCTCTGATCGCCACGGTGCTGCTGCTGTTCATGGTGCAGGCCCAGGCGATCCTTTCCAATCCACTGGCGATCGTGCTGATTGCCATTCCACTGATTCTCCAGACCTATCTGATCTTCTGGATCGCGGCTCAGTGGATGCGGATCTGGGGCCAGCCGCGCACCATTGCTGCCCCTGGCGCCATGATCGGTGCCTCCAATTTCTTCGAGCTGGCGGTGGCGGTTGCCATCAGCCTGTTCGGGTTGAATTCCGGCGCCGCTCTCGCCACCGTGGTGGGCGTGCTGGTGGAGGTGCCGGTGATGCTGTCGCTGGTGGCGATCGCCAACCGGAACCAACAGCTCTTCCCCGCCTGAGATGTCTGAATTCTTCGAAGCGATCTGGCACGGCGAGGGGGTCGGGGACGGCGGTGATCTGGAGGAGACCCTGCAGGCCTATGCGGTTGTGAAACCGGAGGACGGCGACTGGGTCGAGGCCTGTGCTGCCGAGGGGGCCGACCCCGTGATCGAGCGTTTCGCCTCCTTCGACGCCTATCTGGACAACGCTGATCCGCTGGAGAGGATCGCCGTGACACCGCAGATGATCATGGAGGCGATCGCCCTGCTGCCGTCCTGATGCCTGATGCTCAGCTGGATTTTGCGGCCCTGCAGCCCGTCAACCACCTCTGGCCGTCCCTGGTGGAGCGGCTCGGCACCGATCGGGCTCAGCGGGCGGTTCGTCAGGCTCTGGATCTGCAGGGCATGCGCGGCCATCACGGCACCTTGCCGGTTCTGTTCATCGAGACCTGCGGGCTGGCTCTGGCCAGCACGGACCTCGTCCGCGAGCAGATCGGTCTGAATGCTCATGGCGAGCGCATGGTGCTGCTGCTCAGCAGGCGTGAGCAGGCGGTACAGCTGCTGCAGCAGACCTAGAGGATGTGCGCCGGCGGATCGGTGAGGCTCCGCTTCATGCGTCGTCAACGGGCATGAATGGTCGGCAGATCGCTCAACCGGGTGGTGGCGGCGCGGCTGAGGCGTTCCCGGCGCATCATCCAGCCCGGCTGCAGGCCACAGGCCGCCCAGTGCACCGTGCCGCGGCCGTAGCGCTGATTGAGCCGATCGATCGTCTGCATCAGGCACTCCCGCTTCCCTTGCTGCTCCGCGCTCATCGGCACCATCAGATGGGACTGCAGCGTGTCGGTGCCCTGCAGGTGCTGCATCAGCACACCGGCCTTGGCCAGTTGCCGGTGCGGCCGGAAGATGCGATCCACCAGCGGCAATGTCGCCTCGAGCAGCACCGCGGTGTCGTTGCTGGGCAGATCCAGCCGGGTGCTGGCGGCCTGGCTGTAGAACGCCGGGATGAAGGGGCTGGTGCGGGTATAGACCGTGAGGGCGGCGGCCCGCTGGCGTTGTCTGCGCAGTTTCTCCGCTGCGCGCACCACGTAGGTGGCCACGGCCTGGCGGAGTTCTTCGAGGCTGGTGATCGGGCGGCTGAAGCTGCGGCTGACGCAGGTTTCCTGTTTCGGTGCGGGTGCCAGATCCAGAGGCAGACAGGCATGGCCACGCAGCTCCCGTTGCAGTCGCAGCCCCACCACACCGCATTTCGCCCGCAGTTCTCCACTGGGCATGTCTCGCAGCTGCCGGGCATTGGTGATGCCCCGCAGCCGGCACCAACGGGCCAGCTTGCGACCGATGCCCCAGACATCCTCGATCGCAACCGTTTCCAGCCAGTTGTCGGCGTCATCGCAGCGACCCAGATCGAAGACGCCGGCATGGGCCGGCACCTGCTTGGCCAGACGGTTGGCCAGCTTCGCCTGCCCTTTGCTGGCTCCCACACCGATGGCGATCGGCAGCCCCAGATCCTGTCGAACACGGGCGCGAAGCCGGCGGGCCCAGTGCTGCAGATCGCCGCTGCGGGGACGACTCAGCCGTGCGAAGGCCTCATCGATCGAGTAGATCTCCAGCTCTTCGCAATGGGTTTCCAGCAGGCTCATCATCCGCTGGCTCATATCGGCGTAGAGGGCGTAGTTGGAGCTGCGCACCACCACGTTCTGGCGTGCCAGCTCCGTGCGCGCCTTGAAGTACGGCGTGCCCATGGCGATGCCGAGGGCGCGGGCCTCGGCGCTGCGGGCCACGATGCAGCCGTCATTGTTGGAGAGCACCACCACCGGTCGACCGATCAGGGCGGGATCAAGGCTCTGCTCGCAGGAGGCATAGAAGTTGTTGCCGTCGATCAGGGCGGTGGCCGAGGGCATGGCGTGGTTCAGAGCGGATGGATCACGTGAACCGCCACACCCCAGATCTGCACCTCGCCGCAGCGGTGCAGTTCCAGGGGCGGATAGTTCGGATGGGCTGCCTCGAGTCGCAGGCGACCGCGGTGGCGCACCAGTCGTTTGAGGGTGAATGCACCGTCCAGCACGGCGACGACCACCCGGCCCGGGCGAGGGTCGAGGCTGCGATCCACCACCAGCAGATCACCGTCGTGAATGCCGGCGCCCGTCATCGACTCGCCGCTGACCCGCAGGAAAAAGGTGCTGGTGGGGTGGCGGATCAGCTGCTCATTGAGGTCAATTCCCACCTCCACGTAGTCGTCGGCCGGGGAGGGGAAGCCGGCCGCCACCCGCTCGCCGGCCAGCGGCAGACTCAGTCGCGCCCGCCTGGGCTGCAGGGGAAGCGGAGGTTGGTGGAACTCCACAGCGGACGACGCGACCTGCTTGATAGTACAGGTGTACTGAACTGGCTCGCGGGGAGGATGGTGTGGTTTCGCGCATGATCCGTGGCCGACACTCCTTACCTCGTGGCGCTGGCCCTGATCGAGCAGGAAGGGCGGCGAGCGTTGCCGCTGGCCGGACGATCCCAGAAAGAGGTGGCGGCGGAGGGGGAGGCGCCGGACGAACTGGGGCGGGCCCTGGTGCTTGAGCTGCTGCTGCGGGTCTGGCAGCGCAGCGACGAGGGGCTGCTGAAGCGGGCGGCGGCGGCGGAGAGTCTGCTGCTGGTGGAGCTGCCGATGGAGCGGCTGCCGGAGGATCTGCCGGTGCTCAAGGCGGCCTGGCTGAACAGTGGCGACGCGGAGGCGTTCAGGAAGGGCCTGCAGGGGATGAGCCCGCGGGCCTGGACCATCGCCGTGGAGAAATTCCAGCCGGTGAGCCTGACGCAGCTCTGGTGATGCCAAGGCGCTCGTTCGCCCAGTGGGCGACGAGCGAGGCGAGCAGGGTGTCGCGATGCCCGAAGACGCGGATCATGGGCGCTTGCTGAGAATGTTTCGCAATTCAATCCGAGTCCGGAGAGAATTGCAAGTGATTCTCATTAGCGTCGTCACGAGGCGCCGCTGGCTCCGTCCTGCTTCAGGTGGGTTTCCATGCAGCGCGTGACGCAGGTGCCGTCATCCAGGCTGCACTCGGTGATGCAGACGAAGTAGTCGTCGACCGCTGCCCAGCGCTCGCTGAGGGGTGCGGTGCCGGAGCTGCCATTGGGTTCAGCCATGATGCTGTTGATTTGCCGTGATGATGTGATTTATCACCGGTAATGAAATTTCAAAAGTCATCTGTGAAGTCTGGCGAAGTACCTAGGAGAGATTGCCTAGCGTTGCCAGGGGAGAGATTCTGTTGCGGCGCTCATTGCGCCTGTCTGTCAATACTTATTTGCGAACTAATAAGGGTTGCAGTCGTGATTCGTGATTGCCCCTAGCTTGCTGGGATTCGATGTCGAGGGTGGTCGTGAAGTCCCGTGCACAAGCTCCAGCCTGTCACCTGAGCTGGACGGTCAGGAAGATTTCAACCGGTCTTTATGCGGTTGCCGCAACAAGTAACGGCTCTGATTATGACTTTGTCGGTAACTATCGATCTCTGGCTGATGCTCATCGTGCCGGTCGCTTGTATGCCCGTCAGTTGATTCATCAGACTCATCTGATGGCGAGAAGTGCCTGATGCTTTCGGCATCATCTGATGCGCTTCACTCCATCAGTGGGTGCCCCCAGACATTCACGGCAACGGAGTAGCGCTCCCCTTCGAATGGGTTGATCCGATGCAGCACGCCGGCAGAGAACAGCACAACGCGATTCACCACAGGTGGCACGGAGATCACCGAGCGGAAGTCGGGGGAGGCGATGGGGCTGTTCTGCTGCACAGGCGCGTTGTCGGCGATGAGCAATTCGCCGCCTGCACAGCTGACGTGGGGATAGAAGACCGTGGACAGCAACGGCAGGTCATAGCGCCCGTCTCGCCCGGCCGTCGCTTCGTGCTTGTCAATGTGCCAGTCCAGGTCGTTGTTGGTGTTGCACCACCATTCGTAACCAGCGGCCTGTGGGGTGAAACGGTCGAGCAGCGGCCCCAGTCTCTTCCGGATGTAATGCTCCACCAGGGACTGCTGATCGGGCGTGTGGAGCGAGCGTGCCGACCGGTCTGACGCGTCGGCCGGAATCCAGCTGAACAGGTTCCGCCCTTCACTGGCTTGTTTCAGGTCGCCGTGAAGGTCGCAGAGGTGGCGCAGTGCCGGAATCTCCTCGTTCGGGATCAGGTTGTCGACCACGTGCAGCATCGGTTCAGGCTCGGTGATAGGGGCTTCCTTGCAGGATCGCCTGGGCACGGAACAACTGCTCGACCAGCATCAGACGGGCCAGCTCATGGGGGAAGGTCATCGGCGACAGGCTCAGTCGCCAGTGGGCTTCTGACTTGAGGTCATCGGTGAGGCCATCGGCTCCACCGATCACAAAGGCGATCCGTTCACTGCTGATCTGCTCCAGCTTGCGGGCGAAGGGAATCGAGGCAAGCGTCTCTCCCTGCTCCATCAGCACCACCAGTCGCTCATCAGGCCGCCGCGCGGCGCGGATCGCTTCCGATTCCTTCTCAGGAGTGCTGTCTCGCAATTCCACGATGCTCAGGCCCGGCAGTCGTTTGCGATAGAGATCGATACCGTCCTGGATCCAGCCGCGGCGCACCTTGCCCACGGCCAGGATGCGGAGGCGTGAGGGATTCAATCGGCGTCCTCGTCGTCCTCCAGCAGCAGCTGTCCGAAGGCCACATAAAGGCTTTCCTCTTCACTGCCGGGAGTCACGGAAGGACGCCGGGGGCGGGTGGTCTTGCCCTTGCCACTGCTGCCGCTGGGAGGTGGAGGCAGTTCGGAGCTGCGGATCGGCGACTCCAGTGGGTTGGTTTGCGGTGGCTGGCGCCTGGCTTCCAGCTGCTTGAGGCGGGCCATCAGATGCTCAGGAACAGTGCCGTCTTCGCTGACCGTCATCAGTTCCCGGAACAGCGCATCGGGATCCTGTTCCGTCTCCACCCTGTGGCGTTTCGGGCCGGTCTTCGGCGTTGTCGTCGCGTCGGCGTTCCCTGCTGGATCGGGAAGCTTCTGAGGCAACTGCCGTCCCAGTTCCCGGAGACGCTCGAGGCTGCGAGGGTCAAAGCTCATCGGATCCTCCGCTCAGCCGCAACCCAGAGTGGTGCGGGTCTCGCGGCCGGTGATCGGATTGATTCCATCGGCCATCGCGCAGAGGCTTTTCAGCTGGTCACCGCGCATCGGTACATCGGTGAAGTCCGCTCCGGTGATGGTGACGTCCTGGAAGCGGGTGTTGAAGGCAAAGGCACCCTCCAGAACGGCGTCGGAGAGATCTGTTCCGGTGAGCACCGCCGCGTCCAGGGTGGCTTCGCGAAGGTCAGTACCGCTGAGATCGGCGTCCTGCAGCTTCGCTCCGTAAAGACTCGCCCCCCGCAGGTCTGAGCCGGAGAGATTCGCTTCCCGCAGGTTGCTCAGGTTGAAGGTGGCGCCCCGGAGATCCTTGTCCGAGTAATCCGCTCCGATCAGCACCTGTTTGGCGACATCCATCGCGGCGAAGGATGGTGCTGCTCCGCTGATCAGGAGGGGCACCAGCAGCAGCGTGGTGGCCAGAACCGCCAGTAATCGTCGATGCATGGAGTCGTGTTCCACAACAGGACCCTAGGCCTGGCGGAACGGGGAATGCTCTGAACGCCCCTCTGCGTGTCCTGTCCATGGCGGACTCCCTGACTCTCGGCCGTCGCGCGGAAGCGACAGCCCTTGAGCTGCTGCGCTCGACGGGATGGAGGTTGCTCGATCGCAACTGGCGTTGCCGCTGGGGCGAGCTGGATCTTGTGCTCGAGAAGGATCGGCGACTGTTGGTGGTGGAAGTGAAGGGTCGTCGTTCACGCCTGCGTGCTGACAGCGGGGCGGCCGCCTTCGATCAGCGGAAACGACGCTGTCTTGCCAGAGCGATCAGTTGCTGGCGTGCCGTCCACCCCGAGGCGGAACGGCAGCAGTTGCAGGTGGTGCTGGCCCTGGTGCCACTGTCCGGCCGCCGCAGGGGCGTGCGCTGGCTTCCTGTGCATCAACTCGGCTGAACTCGGCAGCTGGTGCACAGTGAATCCATGAGCTTCCATGGCCACACCGCCCGCAAACGCTTCGGGCAGCACTGGCTCCGCGATGCGGCGGTGCTTGATCGCATCCTGGAGGCGGCGGACCTGCAGCCCCAGGATCGCGTGCTCGAGGTGGGGCCCGGACGCGGTGCCCTCACGGATCGTCTGCTGGCGTCGTCCGCTGCTGCGGTGCATGCCGTGGAGCTGGACCGGGATCTGGTGACCGGCCTGCAGCAGCGTTTCGAGAATCAACCGCGTTTCTCCCTGACCCAGGGGGATGTGCTGGAGGTGCCTCTGCTGCTCCCGGATGCCTGTCCCGCAGGGAAGGTGGTTGCGAATATTCCGTACAACATCACTGGCCCATTGCTGGACCGATTGATCGGACGGCTTGATCAACCGGTCGACCCGCCCTATCAACGCCTGGTGCTGCTGGTGCAGCAGGAGGTCGCCCAGAGGATCCGGGCGCGGCCCGGACACAGCAGCTTCAGTGCCCTGAGTGTGCGCATGCAGTTGCTCGCCCGATGTCGCAGCGTCTGTCCGGTTCCACCCCGTTGCTTTCAGCCGCCTCCAAAGGTTCAGTCGGAAGTGATCGCCCTTGATCCGATTCCTGCGCATCAACGGCTGGAGCCTGGGCTGGCACGGCGGGTGGAGGGGCTGCTCAGGCAGGCCTTCCAGAGTCGCCGCAAGATGCTCCGCAACACCCTGGCCTCGCTTGCGGAACCCTCCGAGCTGGAGGCACTGGCCGCAGCCGCCGGGATCACCCTGCAGCAACGGCCCCAGGAGGTGGCCCCTCAGGCCTGGGTGGCACTGGCGAAGGGCTTGAATCGGAGCGAATGATCAGCGCCTCGGCATGAGCACGATCACGGTGACGGCTCCGGCCAAGGTGAATCTGCATCTCGAGGTGCTCGGCCTGCGTGCGGACGGCTTCCACGAGTTGGCGATGGTGATGCAGAGCATCGACCTCGCCGATCGCCTCACGTTCAGCAACACCGCCGATGGGCGCCTCAGCCTCAGCTGTGATGACCCCGCACTCAGCATCGGCGAGGACAATCTGGTGCTGCGGGCCGCTCGTCTGCTGCGGGAGCGTTCCGGCTTCCAGGAGCTCGGTGCCGCCATCACACTCGAGAAGCGCATCCCCATCGGTGCCGGACTGGCCGGAGGCTCCAGCGATGGTGCCGCGACGCTCGTGGGGCTGAACGCGCTCTGGGGACTGGGGCACAGCTGCGCGGATCTGGAACGGCTGGCAGCTGAGCTCGGGTCCGACATGCCCTTCTGCGTTCAGGGGGGCAGTCAGCTCTGTTTCGGACGTGGAGAGCTGCTGGAGCCTCTGTCGGACGGGAGCGAACCGCTGGCGGTTCTGCTGGTGAAGGATCCAAGGGTGAGTGTCTCCACCCCCTGGGCCTATGGACGTTGCCGGCAACGGCATGGCGGCGACTATCTGGTCGGCGAGCCCGCCTTCGAGCTGAGACGCCGGGCCCTGCGCCAGGCCGGCTGGATCCGGCCGATCCGTGCCGCGCAGCCTCCGCCTCTGCGGAACGATCTCCAGTCCGTGGTGGAGCCCGAGACGCCAGCGGTGCAGACCGCGCTTCAGCTGCTGCGCTCCCTTCCCGACAGCCTTGCTGTCGCCATGAGCGGCTCCGGTCCCAGCTGTTTTGCCCTGTTCCCCGATCTCAACAGCTCCCGGCAGGGATATGAAAGGCTCCGGGAGGATCTGGAGTCCGAAGGGCTGCGGGCCTGGTGCTGTTCCCTCCGCTCCGGGGGGGCGAGGATCGAAGCATGAGTTCCGACGACACCAAACTTCCGGCCAGCGACTCCGCTGAGACCAGAGCCCGCAAGGGGCCCCTCAGTTTCTTCTCCGGTGCCGTGACGGCTGGACTGCTCGCCTGGCTGGCCCTGGGGTTCAGCCGGCGCATGGTCGTTTACTTCGCGATGCATCCGCCGCACTACAGCTCCCCGATCGCCCAGAACATCGCCGTCACGCTCAAGACGCTGCTGGTCGGTCTGTCCTTCCTGGCCACGTTCAGCACCGGATTCGTCGCCTTCGGGCTGACCCTGGTGTTTCTTCGCAGTCTCTTCACGGGTCAGGACTCAGACCCTGCCTAGCGTCTGGCTGAGCTCGGACGACGTGCATGACCCCCCACGACCTGGGACAGCTGGCTCTGCTGCTCTCGCCGGCGATGCTGCTGTCGGTGCTGCTGCTGTTCACCTTCGCCGCCGGCGGTTGAGTCCGCAGCGGCTGAGATAGCTTGGCCGCTCACCCCGGGAAGGCCGGGATTGCAGCGACGCCGTGGCAGGAACCCTTCTCTTCAACGCCCTGCGGGAAGCCATCGACGAGGAGATGGCCCGCGATCCTCATGTGTGTGTCATGGGAGAGGACGTCGGTCACTACGGCGGCAGTTACAAGGTCACCAAGGATCTCTGCGAGAAGTACGGCGAACTGAGGGTTCTGGATACCCCGATCGCGGAGAACGCTTTCACCGGCATGGCGGTCGGTGCCGCGATGACCGGTCTCAGGCCGATCGTTGAGGGCATGAACATGGGGTTCCTGCTCCTGGCGTTCAATCAGATCTCGAACAACATGGGAATGCTCCGCTACACGAGCGGCGGCAACTTCACCATCCCCACGGTGGTGCGCGGTCCCGGTGGTGTGGGCCGTCAGCTGGGGGCGGAGCACAGCCAGCGTCTGGAGGCGTACTTCCATGCGGTGCCGGGCATCAAGATCGTGGCCTGCAGCACGCCCACCAATGCCAAGGGTCTGATGAAGGCCGCCATCCGCGACAACAACCCGGTGCTGTTCTTCGAGCATGTCCTGCTCTACAACCTCACCGAAGAGCTGCCGGAGGGTGAGTACACCTGTGCGCTGGACCAGGCGGATCTGGTGCAGGAAGGACGCGACGTCACGATCCTCACCTACTCGCGCATGCGCCACCACTGCCTCAAGGCCGTGGAGCAACTGGAGGCGGATGGCATCAGTGTGGAACTGATCGATCTGATCAGCCTCAAGCCCTTCGACATGGAGACGATCGCGCGCTCCATCCGCAAGACCCACCGCGTGATCGTGGTGGAGGAATGCATGAAGACAGGCGGCATCGGAGCCGAACTGATCGCTCTGATCACCGAGCAGTGTTTCGACGACCTGGATGCCCGCCCGGTGCGGCTGTCCAGCCAGGACATCCCCACGCCCTACAACGGCTCGCTGGAGAATCTGACGATCATCCAGCCGCATCAGATCATCGAGGCGGCTGAGCAGATCGTGCGTCAGGGGATCTGATCGATGGCTCGTCAGCAGGGCTGGTTCGCCCTTGTCCTCGCGCTGGCCATCTCGGCTGCGGCGTTGCTGTTCACCACCCCCCTCCAGCTGGGGCTGGATCTCCGCGGTGGCAGCCAGATCACCGTGGAGGTGCAGCCTGCCGGTGACATCAAGCGGGTGGGTGCCGAGCAGATGGAGGCGGTGAAGGTCGTGCTCGACCGCCGAGTCAACGGTCTGGGCGTGGCGGAATCGACCCTCCAGACCGTCGGGGAGAACCAGCTTGTGCTTCAGCTGCCCGGTGAGCAGGATCCGACGGCGGCGGCCAGGATCCTCGGCGACACGGCTCTGCTGGAGTTCAGAGCTCAGAAGCCTGGAACCGAGGCGGACTTCCGGGCTCTGCGTCAGCTGCGCAGCCAGGCTGAAGCGATTCTCAACCTGAGGGAAGAGCAGATCCGTCGCGGGGAGGAGACCGACCCTCTGGATCTTGAGCGGCTCGGCGAAGCGCAGTCGGTTCTTGGCCTGGATGGCGACATGGGCAGCGAAGAGGACCAGCTCAGGGCACTTCTGGTCAAGGTGGATGCTGAGATCCTGAAGCTCCTCGAGCCGGCAGCCCTCACCGGCAAACAGCTGGTCTCCGCAGGTCGTCAGCCGTTGCAGAACAATCCGAACAGCTGGGAGGTGACCCTCAATTTCAATGGTGAAGGTGCCGAGGCCTTCGCCGAGCTGACCAAGTCGATCGCCGGCACCGACCAGTTGCTGTCGATCGTTCTGGATGATCAGCTGATCAGCGCCGCCACCGTTGGCCCCCAGTTCAAGACAGCCGGCATTTCCGGAGGCGCCGCCACCATCAGCGGCAACTTCAGCGCCGAGACGGCACGGGAGCTGGAGGTGAAATTGCGAGGTGGCTCGCTGCCTCTGCCGGTCGAGGTGATCGAGGTGCGCACGATCGGTCCGACCCTTGGGGCTGAGAACATCCGTCGCAGCCTGGTGGCCGCTCTATCCGGCCTCGCCCTGGTGGCGGTGTTCATGGTGTTTGTCTATCGACTGCCGGGAGGGGTGGCTGTTGCGGCTCTCAGCCTCTACGCCCTGTTCAACCTCGCCATCTATACGCTGCTGCCTGTCACGCTGACACTTCCTGGAATCGCAGGGTTCATCCTCAGCATCGGCATGGCGGTGGACGCCAATGTGCTGATCTTCGAGCGCATCAAGGATGAACTGCGGCAGGGCAACACGCTGATCCGTTCGATCGAGACGGGCTTCGCTCAGGCGTTCTCCTCGATCGTTGATGGTCACCTCACCACGTTGATCAGCTGTGCGGCCTTGTTCTTCCTGGGCACAGGACTGGTCAAGGGATTTGCCGCCACCCTCGGTATCGGGGTGCTGCTGAGCCTGTTCACCGCCCTGACCTGCACGCGGACACTGCTGCGGTTCCTCATGGGGTATGCCGGCCTGCGCAACCCAAGCAATTTCCTGCCGCTGCGGCAGATCTCCCCCCCGTCTGCCTGAACGATGGTCGCTTCATCGCCTGAGCTCTCTGCGTCAACGCTCCAGCTGCGCTGGTCCTTGAGCAGCATGCGCCGCCGCATCTGGCTGGTCTCCGCCGCCGTCGTTCTGGTCAGCCTGACTGGACTGGTGCTGTGTTGGCTGGATCCCTCCGTCGGGTTCCCTTTGCGTCCCGGTCTTGATTTCACAGGGGGGACGCAGATTCAGCTTGAACGGAACTGCGGGTCATCCTGCGGTGCGCTGAAGACGGTTGAGGTTCAGGAGCTGATCCGCTCGCTCGAGCTTCCTGAAGAGCCCGACACGACTCCACCCAATCTCAGTGCTCCCCGTGTGCAACTGCTGGACGGTGGTCAGTCGCTGTCGCTTCGACTTCCAACCCTGACGGCCGGTCAGGGCCAGGCGGTGATTCGTGGCGTGGAGCCGCTCGCCGGTCCCTTCATCGAAGGGGGGCAGGCCGTCGACACGATCGGCCCAAGCCTGGGCGGTCAGTTGTTGCGCAGCAGCCTCATTTCACTGCTGGTGGCCTTCAGTGGCATCGCTGTGTACATCTCCTTCCGCTACGACCGTCGATACGCCCTGCTGGCGCTGGTGGCTCTGGCTCACGATGTCACCATCGTCTGCGGCCTGTTCGCCTGGCTCGGTCTGCTTCTGCAGCTGGAGGTGGACAGTCTGTTCGCGGTGTCGTTGCTGACGATCGCCGGATATTCGGTCAACGACACGGTGGTGGTGTTCGATCGCATCCGAGAACGGCGTCGCGAGATGGAGGAGCTCAGCCTCTCCCAGCAGGTGGACCAGGCCGTGTCGGCAACCCTGACGCGCACGCTTTACACCAGCGGCACCACCCTGATGCCGTTGCTCGCACTGATCTTCTTCGGAGGGTCAACGCTGGTGTGGTTCGCCACGGCTCTGGCCGTTGGTGTGGTGGTGGGCAGCTGGTCGAGCATCGCCCTGGCTCCATCTCTGCTCACGCTCTGGGACCGCTCCCGTGCGTAGGGGTCTGCCGTCGACCCCCGTGGGCGCTCGCACCTACAAATGGTTTCCGTTGCTGTTGATGGTCCTGTCGCTGTGGGATCTGAAAACTGAAATCATCCTTCTTGCCGATCAGTTCACCTTCACTGGCCTGAATTACGCCCTGCGCCATCACATGCTGGCCGTCGTGGTACTGGTGGCATTCCCTTCTCTTTGGCGTCGTTATCGATAGATTTCAAGGGGTGATTCTGGTCAGGCTGTGTTTCTCAGGTTCCAAACTCCTGCCAGAGTGAGTCCCACGTTCTGCGCTTGACTTCGTCATTCCAGCGGCCTGCAGATTGATTTGATTCCCACCACGATTCAAACAAATCCTGTGCTTCTTCGTACAGGGAATCAGGGTCAATGTTATCTCTCACCAGTTGAAGTACGGCCTGTTTCAGATCGTCGTAGCGGGAGAAGTTGAAAATGACATCCACGCGCGATGACGCAGTTGGTTGGATTCCACCGTATGCCAGCGATGGGCCTCATGGCCATTGATCCATCACCTGCTGCACCACCACGCGCTGCATGCCCACCTGCATCACCACCACCAGTGGCAGAGCCAGGAGCACGCCGGGAAGTCCGAGCAGGGCGCCAAGGCTGAGCTGCGCTGTCAGTGCAACCGTCGGGAGCAGGTTGACGGTCTGACGAAGCAGTAACGGCGTGAGGACGAATGCTTCCAGGTTCTGCAGGACAAGACGGAACACCAGCACCGAGATCGTCAGCTCCGGTGACTGCAGCAGCGCCAGTCCTGCCGGCAGCAGTGTGGCTGTGGTGGGTCCGATGGTGGGGACGAACGTGAGCAGACCGCAGACCAGGGCGCTCAGCAGTGCCAAGGGTGCCTTGAGCAGGCTCAGTCCTGCCCAGCTCAACAGGAAGACTGTTGTGGCGGAGATGGTCATACCGCTCAGCCATCCCCCCAGTGCGGTCCGGCATGCATCGAGCAGTTGAACCATCTGAACCCGGGCCGGGCGGGGAGTCACCGCAACGACCATCTGGCGATGTGATGCCGGGTCGAGGGCGAGGAGCACGGCAAGGAGCGTCATCAGCCCGAGCTGCACCACGCTGTTGGCGGCATTGCCCGCCATGCCCAGCAGCCGTGATCCAAGCGGTTGAAGCTGGTCGAGGCTGACGTCACCGCCGATGGCCTTGTCCAGTTCCACAAAGCGTGGATTGGTCGCGAGGATGGTGTTCAGTTTGCTGAGCAGCTCCGGCAGATCCCGCCCCAGTTGCTGGATCTGAGTGATCAGCTCCGGCAGCAGCAGCTGGGCCACGATCACGGCGGCCAGCAGCAGCAGCACCAACACGATGCTGAGAGCCTGCGGACGGTTGAGTCGCGTGCGTGTCATCAGCTGCGTGATCAGCACATCAAGGGCGACAGCGACCACAACGGCCCCGAACAGCACCAGCAGAACCCAGCGGAGGTGCCAGGCCATCAGGGCAAGGCCGATCGATGTCAGCGCAATCAGCAGTGAACGTGAGTTCATGTCTGAAGTCTTGTGCGCTTCCAGTGATCCAGAACGTCGTGAATCAGGATTTCACGTACCAGCACCTGGATCACCACGGCCAGCGGCAGGGCCATCAGCAGTCCGAGAGGACCGAACAGCAGGGTGAAGATGAACTGGGCCATCAGGGTCAATCCCGGCAGCAGTTTCACCTGGTGATGCATCACCGAGGGGGTGATCAGATAGCTCTCCAGGTTCTGGATCAGCACATAGGCCCCGAGCACGGCCACGGCTTTCCAGGGGGCGTCAAGAATGGCCACAGCCATCGGAAACACGGTGCTGATCGTCGGCCCCACATTGGGGATGACGTTGAGCAATCCCGCCAGCAGGGCGTTGGCCAGAACCAGCTTCACACCGAGCAGGGAGAGAGCGATGCCGCAGAGCATCGCCACAGCGAGCGAGCTGATCAGCACACCGACCATCCAGCTGCTGAGGGCCTCCCCGCACAGGGTCAGGATGCGACGTGCGCGTCGTCTGTAAAAGGATGGAACCAGCTGAATGCTGACGTCGCGGTAGGCCTGGGGTTGGATGCTGATCATCAGCCCGATGGCGAGCACGAACAGCACCCGGAGCAGTCCATTCCCGAGATTGCCGGCAACACCGACAAGGCTCACCAGGCCTGTGCCCACTCCTGACAGGAGGGAAGAACCATCGGGGATCAGCCGCAGTTCCGAACGTCCCAGCTCCTGCAGATCAGGCAGCGTGTCAACGCCGTAAATCGCATCACTGACGCGATCAAGAGAACTCAGGGTGCTGCTGATCAGGATCCGTGCGGCCTCTGGAAGTTGTTCCAGCAGAACCGCGAATTCCTTCACGAAGGGTGGAACGACGACGGCCGATGCGATGGCCAACCCGCCGATCACCCCACCGATGCAGGAGAGCAGGGCGATGGTCCGCGGCATCGGTCGCAGGGCCTGAAGCTGGCCGACCAACGTGCACAGAGCCATCGCCAGAACAATGCCTGTGAACATCAGCACAAGCACGTGACGAAGGCTCCAGATCAGGACACCGGCAGCGATCAGCGCCGCCAGGGACAGCCATCGCGCCAGGTTCACGCGTTCGGGTCGGAATCCTGGTTCGTGTCGTCGTCGTTCTGGTTCTGGGCATATCCCAGTCCGTTAGCGGCGGCATAGCGCTGGGCGAAGCGCATGAAGCGTTCGAAATCCTCCTCGGATTTCCATGAGTACACAGCTTCAAGGGCACTCGCTTTGCCGTTCACGAACTTGCCGTTGATTTCCCTGGTGACCATCTCTCCTTCTTCATCAATCATCCACATCCCCGTGATGTCACCCATCGTTTCCGGCGCAATCGCAGCCGGCTGCTCGAAACGGAACGTTGCTTGACCGGTGCGTCCATCACGACTGCGGGTCAGGCGGATATCTGGAACCACAGGTTCGTTGACTCCCCTGAAGAACTGGATGGCTGCCGCCCCGGATGCTTCGCTCATTGGCCCACTGATCTGAGGGCGGATCTTAGTCGGATCTCTCCATGCAACTGAGCTGGATCAGGTGATCTGCTGCCGCCGAGGGTGACAGACCGCTGATGTCGATGCTCTGGCGTTGCGGTGTCCGTTCCAGCTCATGGTCGTAACAGCGGTCGTAGTAATCGAGGGTGGCCCGACAGGCGGTTCCCCAGTCTTCAGCCTCAATCGCCTTCAGGGCCATGGCCGTGCGCTGCGGTCCCAGCCGCCGGCTGATGCGTTGCGTGGCCTCGCTCAGGGCTTCCTGCCCCTGTGATCCGTAGACCCCCACCAACTGGTTGACCCGTTCCTCGAGTGTTCGCTGAATCTCCAGCACTGGGGCCTGTTGCATCTGCTGGAACAGACCCGCAGGAATCCGGCAGCGTCCAACCTGCACACTCTCGGCTTCCAGCCAGATGCTTCGGGCCTGCGACCGCCGATGCCGGTCGAGACACTCGGCCAGTTTGTTCTCGTAGTGCTCTGTGGACGGCTGCTGCGGCAATCCCAGCCCTCCGAAGCTGCTGCCCCGGTGATGGGCCAGTCCCTCGAGATCGACCATGGCCACGCCCCGCTGTTCCAGAGCCAGCAGCAGATCGGTCTTGCCCGTCCCGGTGCGGCCTCCGAGCAGGCGCAGGGGCCAGGGTCTGCTGAACTGCTCGAGCACCCAGTGCCTGTACTGCTTGTAGCCACCCTTCAGAAGCAGCGGTTTGAGGTCGATCTGTTCCGCCAGCCAGGCGATGCTGGCTGATCGCATGCCTCCTCGCCAGCAGTAGATCCTCGGGGGGACTCCCCCGGCGAGAGACTCCAGCCTGGCGGCGAGTTCGGCCAGCTTCGGGCCGGTGATCTCAAGACCGAGCTGCACCGCCCGGCGGCGCCCCTCCTGCTTGTAAGCCGTGCCGACGGCAGCGCGCTCGTCATCCTCGAAGAGAGGAAGGTTCCGAGCCTCTGGCCAATGCCCGCGGTCGAATTCCGATGGACTGCGCACATCGATCAGCGGACCGCTCTGCTCCCGCAGTTCCTCGACGGTGACGGAACGGGCGATTCCCATGCCTGACATAGTGGGCCAACGCCGCGCCAGTCAGGGCCGGTTGCAATCCATGCTTTCTGGTTCCTCACCCGCCACCAGCCTCAGTCCCGACCAACTGCTCGAGCGGTTCGCGACCGGCAATCCACGTCAGCGCCGCAGTCTGATCAAGACCGTCGAGGCTCGGATCGGTGATCTTGAGGCCTTAGGAGATGGCTTGCTGGAGCCATTTGACCGCGCTGGTGATGACTGGGCGGCCGGCTGGATCCTGCAGCTGCTGCATCGCCAACACCCCGAACGGGTCAGCGCATTGCTCGGCAGCTGCCCGGATGGATGGTTCAAGGTTGAATCAGCTGTCGGCATCGACTACCGGGGCCTGCAGCAGGATCTGCTTCAGGAGGATTTCCAGGCAGCCGACCGCTTCACCAGTGCCGCACTCAGGCAGTTGGCAGGTCCGGAAGCTGAGAGGCGGGGTTACGTGTACTTCAGCGAGGTGCCGGCAATGCCGGGGGTTGACCTGACCGTGATCGACCGTCTCTGGACCGCGTATTCCCAGGGACGATTCGGTTTCACGACCCAGGCACGGCTTCTTCAGGCACTGGGTGGGCGTTATGACCGTCTCTGGCCTCGTATCGGCTGGAAACTTGATGGTGTCTGGACCCGCTATCCCGGCGCCTTCACCTGGAGCCTGGAGGCGCCGGAAGGGCACATGCCTCTGGTCAACCAACTGCGTGGTGTCCGTCTGATGGATGCCTTGCTGAATCACCCAGCCCTGCAGCAACGGCGGTAACCAATCGATCTGTGCAGACCGCAAAGAACCGTTAGGTTCGAGAAAGTCCAGCAGTGATCCGGATCGTGCCACCTCAGCGGTCCTTATCCCTCGTTCCTCCGTCGAGCGATCCGATCGCGTCGATTCCGTCGTTCCGGTGGGCCGATTTCGTTCTGCCCTCCACGCTTCAGCTGGCACCGCTGATGGAGCTTCTGATCGAACCGGTCGGATGCATGGTGACATGCCAGCGCATTGAGCTCGGTCTGCACGAGGCACTGGTCAATGCCGTTCGTCACGGCAACGCGGAAAACCCCGCCAAGCGGCTCCGGGTCCGTCGCATCCTCACGCCCAACTGGTTGATCTGGCAGATCCAGGATGAAGGTCAGGGGATGCCGAGGGGGGTGCGTCAGCCCTCTCTCCCGGATCAGCTTGATGCCGCCAGCGGCCGAGGTCTTTTCCTGATCCATCAGTGCTTCGACGATGTCCGCTGGAGCCGACGGGGCAACCGTCTGCAGCTCGCCTGCCGCAGGCCCGTCAGCGATGGGGGCAGCCAGGATCCTTCAGCTCACCTCTGATCCAGCCGAGAGCCTGTTCGGTGAGGCTGGCCACATCCTCGCGGCGGCCATTCGCGGTCAGCTGAGCCAGTGCTGCCATGAGCAGTTCAGCGGCGCGACGATCGGAACTGGTTTTCAGACGATGCCAGTCCCGATCGCTGATCTTCATCAGATCATGCAGCTCCTGGGTCAGCTTGCGGGTTCCATCAGGCCATTCAGCGGGCGGCATCGAGCTGGAGGAGAGGAGATCGGTCTAGTTTCAGGGAAACAGTGCAGTGGTTGATGCCTCAGCACCGTGCTGAACGTCGGCAGCTCCGCTGGCTTCACACCGCCTCCCTGTTGATGCTTCAGGGTCGCCGTCAGGCTGTCAGCCTGCAGAGCGGGAGCGGCAGTTCCCAGCGTCGCTGGAAGCAGCGCCAGAACCTGGCTCAGAAACTTCTGGAAAGCCCAGCAGAAGGTTGGACGCTGCCGCGGCAGCGAGGTGCAAGGTTCTGGCGGGCCCTGCGCTGGGGGGGAGCAGGATTCGTGGTCGCCTGGTGGCTGAGGGGAGGCTGAGGAGAACCCTCAGCCCAGCTTTTAGGAATTCTGCTGAACAACCACAAGGGAGACGGGTCGCTCTGACTGAGCTTCCCTGAGGGGCGGAAAGGGGCGTTCCGAAGGTCTGGGCAGATCATTACCCCGAAGCCAGGCACTGTGGAGCGCACGGCGACGGCGGTCCTCAGCGAGCACCAGACGATCAGCTGCGCTCTGAGGACTTTCCCCGGGGAGCACAGCGGTTCGCAGGCAGATGCCAAAACCGTGGGCTTCCACCTGAACATGGCCTTCCATCAGAACGACCTGGAAGATCCATCCCTGAAGCCAACGCAACCGGAAAGGATTGGTCATGGATCATCCCAACGGTCGAACACACCCTATGGATGTTGAACGGATCTGCAAGGTGGGCTGTCAGCGAACCCGTTCAGAGTGCTGAAACCACAGGTTTCCGCGCGGTCCACACCCTCGTCATGAAATGGGATTCGCCTTTGATGGCCTCGAATCCCGCGCTGGCCAGGCGTGCGGGGATGTCATCACTGATGTAATCGCGGTAGTAGGGCTCGTGAAAGACCCTTCTGAAGTTCTCCATCGCGACGCCGAACTCCGGCGAGTCGTTGATCTGGACCGAATCCGCGAGAACGAAGGTTCCGCCGGGCTCCAGCACCCGCCAGGCTTCGTTCAGCACGTTCTGGCGCGCTTCCCCCGGGAGCTCATGGAGCAGAAACACACAGGTCACGGCCTGCAGGCCGTCATCAGCCAGAGGAAGACGTTCTCCATTCGCCCGCAGCAGCTCCACCAGTGGTGACGTCCCACCATTCAGCCAGCGATTCGCCTGCCTGAGGTAGGCCTCCGAAAGATCGATCCCGATCAGTTCCGCGTGGGGAAAGGCTCCGCGGATCTGATGCAGGGTTCGACCGGTGCCGGTCGCCACATCAAGAATCCTCAGCGAGGCCGGCGATCGATCTGAGAAGTGACGCAGACCTCTCTTGAGAGGTGCCAGAACGCGGCGACGCATGGCATCGGCGGTGCCGTTGAACAGAATCTCAACCTGGAGGTCGTAGAGGCCTGCCGAGTGATCGCTCAGATACCCATCCGTCTGGTGGTGGAAGTTCTGGAGGTAGTAGTCGGGATAGAGGCTGGGGTCGGTTCCTTCCGGCAGATCTCTCACATTGCGCTGCTTGCGGCGGGACCAGGTTGAGGGCAGATCGAGCCAGACCATCGGATACGTTCTGGCCCACTCCAGCCAGGGCGCATCAAAGAGCAGTTCCTGCGGATACACACCCTGCTCAGCGTCAGCCCAGTCCCGTTCCTCGAGCTTCGCCATGGCAGCTCGGAGGGTGTTCAGCATCTCGGGAGGAACCGATTCCGTGCTGGGGACGGCTTCCGGAGCCACAAGCGACATCAGCCGCGTGCTGAGGTCTTTGTGAACCAGACCGGCCAGACCTTTCCCCTGCTGCAGGGTCTGGTAAGCGAGCTTGCTGAAGGGCGTGGTCGCCATCGGAGTGCGTTGAAGACGACCATTCCAGCGAATCCATTGCTGAAACGGGGACTCTGCTCATCAGACGGAACCTGACGGTCATCAAAAAGGCCCGTCTCCTGAGAAGACGGGCCCCTGAACACACCGACCGGATCCCCGGATCAGGCGTCGTAGTACATCGCGAACTCGTGGGGGTGAGGACGCTGCCGGAGCTGCTGAACCTCCTCGTATTTGATGTCAATCCAGTTCTGGATGAAGTCATCAGAGAAGACGCCTCCCTCGGTCAGGAATCCCCTGTCGGCATCCAGAGCTTCGAGGGCGCCGTTGAGAGATGGCGGAACCGTGGAGATGCTGGCGAGTTCTTCGGCAGGCAGTTCGAACAGGTCCTTGTCGAAGCCGTCACCGGGATCGATCTGATTCTTGATGCCGTCGATGCCGGCCATCATCATGGCGCTGAAGGCCAGATAAGGATTGGCCAGAGCATCACCCGAGCGGAACTCCAGACGCTTGGCCTTGGGGCTTGGGCCTGTGAGAGGGATGCGGACGGCGGCGGACCGGTTCCCTTCGGAGTACACCAGGTTCACAGGAGCTTCGAATCCGGGCACCAGTCGCTTGTAGCTGTTGGTGGTGGGGTTCGTGAAGGCGAGGAATGCCGGAGCGTGCTTCAGGATTCCACCGATGTACCAGCGAGCCGTCTGGGAGAGGTTGGCGTAGGTGCCTTCTCCGAAGAACAGGGGCTGGCCGCCCTTCCAGAGGCTCTGGTGCACGTGCATGCCGCTTCCGTTGTCGTTGAAGACAGGTTTCGGCATGAACGTGGCCGTCTTGCCGTACTTCTTCGCGACATTGCGGACGACGTACTTGTACGTCATGACGTTGTCGGCTGCCTGGATCAGCTCAGCGAATTTCATGCCCAGCTCGTGCTGGCCAGCGCCGGCCACTTCATGGTGGTGCTTCTCGATGGGAATCCCGAGCTGGCCCATGAGCAGAAGCATCTCCGAACGGATGTCCTGGGCTGTGTCGTTCGGAGCGACGGGGAAGTAGCCCTCCTTCTCCTGGATTTTGTAGGCGAGGTTGCCGCCTTCCTCGAGGCGACCGGTGTTCCAGCCCGCCTCGATCGTGTCAACGCTGTAGAAGGCGCCACCGGAGGACGAGTTGTAGCGGACGTCGTCAAAGAGGAAGAACTCAGGCTCAGGACCGAAGAAGGCCATGTCAGCAAGGCCGGTCGAGCTCAGATAGTCGAGAGCCCGCTGGGCCAGGGCGCGAGGGCAGCGCTCGTAGGGCAGACCGGTGCGCGGCTCCTGAATCGAGCAGATCATGCTCAGGGTTTTGTGCCGGTAGAACGGGTCCACCCAGGCGGTGTTGGGGTCGGGCACCATGGCCATGTCGGAGGCCTGGATGCCTTTCCAGCCGCGGATCGATGAACCGTCAAAGGCAAGGCCCTCGGTGAAGGACTCCTCCTCCAGCAGATCGGTGCAGACCGTGAGGTGCTGCCACTTGCCGTGGAGGTCAGTGAACTTGAGGTCGATCAGTTCAATGCCCTCGTCTTTGATCTGACGGAGGACATCCTGTGAAGTTTTTGCCATGGAAAGACGTCTCGGCCCTAGGCGTGCTTTTAGGACCGTAAAGATCCTGAATACCCCATTGTGTAGCAAGGGGTACAAAATTCTCCACCCATCACCTGGGGCGACATCTCTGCTCGGCCGGTTCCGCTGACGCTCCGCGTAACCGTTTCTGTCAACTTCGCTGGAACTCAGGCCCCCAGAGGCTTTTCGCCGGATGACAGGTGTTAGCTTCCGGCCGGGAGTGTCTGTCGAATCCACAGCATGCGCGACGCCATCAGCGGATTGATCGGTCGATATGACCAGCAGGGTCGTTACTTCGACCGCATGGCCATCGACCGGATCGAGTCGTTCCTTGGTGAGTCCGAACTTCGGATCCGCGCCGTGGAGCTGATCAACCGCGATGCCGCCGAGATCGTCCGCGAGGCGAGTCAGACGCTGTTCCTGGATGAGCCGGAACTGCTGCTCCCGGGAGGCAACGCTTACACCACAAGGCGCCTCGCGGCCTGTCTGCGGGACATGGACTACTTCCTGCGCTACGCCAGCTATGCCCTCGTGGCTGGAGACAGCACGATCCTCAACGAGCGGGTGCTCAACGGGCTGGATGACACCTACAAGAGCCTCGGGGTACCAACCGGTCCGACGGTTCGAAGCATCGTGCTTCTCGGTGAGGTCGTCTGTGAACGACTCCGGTCCGAAGGGGTCCCCCTGGAGCGCCTGGCCACCGTCCGAGAGCCCTTCGATCACATGGCCAGAGGCCTCGCTGAGACCAACGTGCGTCAGCGCTGATCCGAAGCTTCAACGACTGCGTTGCAAACCGACGGATTTCGTCCGCTGGGTGAGATGAGTGCGTAGCATCTGCGGCCAGACCTCCTGCTCAGGGCCTTGGCGACGACCCACTCACTCCTTCCCGTAGACGACAGTCACCGCAGGAGCTTCGATCCGATCGCCACCCCGGACAGACTGCTTCTCGGACCGGGGCCGTCCAATGCCCACCCGACGGTGCTGAAAGCTCTGTCTCGCACGCCCATCGGCCATCTCGATCCGCTCTACGTGGAATTGATGAGCGAGGTTCAGGAACTGCTTCGTTACGCCTGGCAGACCGAAAACCGACTCACGCTTCCGATGAGCGGTACCGGTAGCTCCGCCATGGAGGCAACCCTGGCGAACACCGTCGAACCCGGTGACACCGTTCTCGTCGCGGTGAAGGGGTACTTCGGTTTACGGCTTGTGGACATGGCCGGTCGCTACCGCGCCGACGTCAGAACCATCGAAAAGCCCTGGGGAGAATGGTTCTCCCTTGAGGAGCTCGAGGCGGCGATCCTCGAGCACAAGCCGGCGATCCTGGCGATGGTGCATGCCGAAACCTCCACAGGGGTCTGCCAGCCCATGGAGGGAGTCGGCGAGCTGTGCCGCCGGCACGACTGCCTGCTGCTGCTGGATACGGTCACGTCTCTCGGCGGTGTTCCGCTCTACATCGATGACTGGCAGGTCGATCTCGCTTACAGCTGCAGTCAGAAGGGACTCAGCTGCCCCCCTGGGCTTGGTCCCTTCACGATGGGCCCCCGCGCTGAGGCCAAGATGGAAGCTCGCCGGGACAAGGTGCCGAACTGGTACCTCGACGTCTCCCTCCTCAACAAGTACTGGGGCAGCGACAGGGTTTACCACCACACAGCGCCTGTGAACATGAACTTCGGCATGCGGGAGGCCCTGCGTCTGCTTGCCGAGGAAGGACTGGACCAGTCCTGGGCCCGACATCGTCGCAATGCGGAAGCGCTCTGGAGCGGCCTGGAGGCACTCGGTCTTGAAATGGTCGTTCCCGAGGAGCATCGGCTCCCCACCCTCACCACCGTTCGCATCCCTGAAGGGGTTGATGGAAAGGCATTCAGCCAGCATCTGCTCAATACCCATGGCATCGAGGTGGGTGGTGGCCTCGGCTCCCTCGCCGGCAAGATCTGGCGCATCGGTCTGATGGGCTACAACTCAACCCCCGAGAACGTCGACCGGCTGCTTGATCTGTTCAAGACCGAGCTCCCCAGCTTCAAGGGGACCGTCGCCGCCGCTGCCTGAACCAGCCTTCCAGCTGATCTCGGGCTTCGATCCGTAGAACCCCTCCCTGCACCGACATGTGATGGTGCGCACTTGCATGGGTGGACAGATCGAGGCTTCCCCCCAGGCCCCCTCGCTTGGGATCCGATGTTCCATAGATCACACAGCCCATCCGCGCCTGCACAAGGGCTCCGGCACACATCGGGCACGGTTCAAGCGTGACGATCAAGGTGCAGTCGTTGAATCTCCAGTCGCCCTGAACCCAGGCGGCCTGTCTGAGCGCAACCAGTTCGGCGTGACCAAGAGGATCCCTCCCCGTCTCGCGTCGGTTGCTGCCATGGCCGATGCAGCGACCTTCGGCATCCAGAACCACGGCTGCCACCGGCACTTCCCCGGCCTCACCGACCCTCTCCGCCCGCTGAAGCAGCACTGTCATCCAGCGCTGCACGGTGGCTTCCCGCATCAACGCACATCGAACGATCTGTGAGCACGTTCCCACGAAAGGCGAGGATCAGCGAAGCTCCACCGTTGCCGGTGCACGCCAGCTCCGATCTGCGTCAGCCCGTGACCTGGCTTCCACCCTTCGCCTCCCCTGACAGCCCGGACCCTGTCCTGCGCCATTTCCTTCATCAGGCGAGCGACCTGCTCTGCGAGTGGATCGGCACGGCCGCGGACCGCCCACCGCTGCCTGTGGTCCGTCCCGAGCCGGAGCTGGTGCCTGGGGATCAGGGATGCGACGTACCGGCGCTGTTGAACGACCTGCAGATCGTCATGGACGGGGCCTATCAGCCGTCCCACCCCGGGGCGCTGGCCCACCTTGATCCCCCTCCGCTCACCGCCTCGATTGCAGCGGATCTGATCTGTGCCGGCCTGAACAACAACCTGCTGGCCGAGGAACTCTCCCCAGGCCTGTCCAGCCTGGAGCGCCAGCTCTGCCGCTGGTTCTGTCAGCGACTCGGGCTGCCTGAGAACGCCGGAGGTGTGCTGGCCACAGGTGGAACACTCAGCAACCTGATGGCCCTGGTGACTGCCCGTAGCCTGCAAGGCCCCGGTGATGGCGTCGTCCTCTGCAGTCGGGATGCCCATGTTTCCCTTCAGAAGGCGACACGGGTGATGGGTCTGGCCGGAGACGGTCTGCAGCAGCTTCCCGTGGACAGCGAGGGTCGCCTCTGCTCCACCGCTCTCGAGCGGGCGCTGCAGGATCTTCACCGCCGTGGTCGACCCTGCCTTGCGGTGGTGGCGACAGCGGGCACGACGATCCGCGGTGCCATCGATCCTCTTGCTGAGATCGCCACCGTCTGCCGTCGCTATGAGGCCTGGCTTCACGTGGATGCTGCGATCGGGGGCGTCTTCGCTCTCTCGGAGGACTGGTCTCCCCTGTTCCATGGGCTTGAGCAGGCGGATTCGATCACGCTCAATCCGCAGAAGCTTCTGGGGATCGCCAAAGCGTCCTCCCTTCTGCTGGTCCGGGACGTCGGTCATCTGCATCAGAGTTTCTCCACCGGCCTGCCGTACATGGACGGCGCCAGCGGTGAGCCCCATGGCGGTGAGCTCGGATTGCAGGGCACACGTCCTGCCGAAGTGCTGAAGCTCTGGCTGGGACTGAGACAGCTCGGTGAACAGGGAATCGCGATGGTGTTGCGATCGGCCCTCGAGCGGCGGGACCATGTCCGTCGTCGGTTGGACTTGGACCGGTTGACGCTGCTGGACGGCTCACTGCATCTGCTGTCCCTGCATCCCCACGCCGCTGACGCGGACCATTGCGACTCCTGGTCGCAGACCACCCGCCAATGGCTTCTGGGTCAGGGGTTCATGCTGTCGAGACCGCGCTACGGCGACCGCTATTGCCTGAAGGCCGTCTTCGGCAACCCCCACACCGGACCCCAGCACCTGGACCGGCTGGCTGAGCTGATCAACGACTCGCTCCTCTGAGCGTCATCCCTCAGAATCGCCCCACTGCGCAGTCTGTGATGAAGGAGGAACGAGGCCGTTCCCGCTGGATCGCCATCATCACCGGTGCGATCTCCGTCGCCATCGGCGTTCTCTATCTCGGGATGATCACGGTCCTGGACGCCCGCGGTCCGATGCTCCCCCCTCCTCCCGAGGCTCTGGCCGGGGTGGGAGCTTCCGATCTGGGCGGCGCTGCAACGGTTCCACCACCTGCCGCACGGCCATCTCAAGAAAGCTCCTGAGAGAGGCATCGCGACGGTTCAGTTCAAAGGCCTGCCGCACGGCATCCTGAACACCTCCGTCCCCCCAGTCCTGGTCCTGCTCGAAATAGCGGATGAAGCTGAACCCGGCGATGCGGGTCAGCCAGGCCGCAGCCACGCCCTGGATCGCCCGTCCGGCCAGCAGGGTCGGCAGACTGAGGCTGAGAGCGGTTCCGATCAGGCTCATCGCTCCCTTGACCAGTCCCAGGGTCGCCAGCGTCCGTCCCACGGACAGCGCCAGCTCACGAGCCCGATCTCTGGAGAGTTCGACTCCATAGACGCCGGCCATCTCCATCACCATCTGGGCATTCACGGCAGCCGTTCCAAGCAGGTCAACGCCGGGCAGCGGCGTGGCTGCCACGACCCCGCCACTGATCCAGCTGTAGCGGTCCACGCAGCGCTGAGCCTCCCGTCGTCGCTGGCGGTTCAGCAGCTGCCGACCCTGCTCATCCAGCCTGCGGCACTGCAGAAGGATGTTGTCGGCGATCAGTTCCTCGCCATCAGCGTGGAGCACGGCTGCGAGCCGCTGCAGCAGCTCCACCACATCCGGTGCCGGTTGCAGCGGCTGGCCCCCCGGTCTGGGAATCGACTGGGGTGAGGCACTGCAGGCGATCACATCCAGCTCCTCCACCAGCCCTCTGCAGCGGTGACGCAGCACCTCCAGCAACCGTCGCTCCTCTTCAACACCTCGCAGATCACGCTTGTTCAGCACCAGCAGCAGACGCTTTCCAAGGTCGGCGATCGACTGCAGAACGCCGAACTCGGAGGCCCTCAGATCTCCATCCACCACCACAAGGAGCAGATCGGAACGCACGGCCACCCTCCGTGCCGTTTCCTCACGGGTATACCCGGCGTCCCCGGCCTCGAGGATGCCGGGGGTGTCCACCAGCTGCAGGCCACGCTGCAAGCCCCGCAGTTTCAGGCGATAGGTGCGGCTGTGCTGGGTGGAGCCCATCGCCGCGGCGACCTCCCCCACCATCTCCTGAAGCAGTGCACGGATCAGAGAGGTCTTCCCGCTTGAGCCGCTGCCGAACACGGCCACCACGAGGTCGCCGCGCGTCAGATCCTCCGCGACCCGCTGCCGCTCCCGTCGCAGTCCCTCGCGGGTGATGTCGTCCTGAAGCTGTTCCAGCACGCGGTCGATGCTGTCCAGACTTCGGGTCGCGGCCTCGCGCCGATCGCTCGGAACCTGAATCTGCGGTTCCGTGGTCTGATCCGGCCGCTGCTTCCGTCGCTGCCAGCTCTGCCACCATGGCCAGCCGATCTGGATCCCGAGAGCGAGGATCAGGCCGACGGCCAGCAACAGCACCGGAGTGAGCAACCAGCCCGGCAGCAGATAGCTGAGATCCCAGAGCAGGCTGCGGACCGCCTGGAGGATGGCTCCGATCACCACAAGGGCCAGGAGCCCGGCAGCAAGGCCGATCAGCAACCGGCTGCGCGGCGGAATCATTGCGTGACGCTGCCGCGACCCGCTGCCCGGATGATGTCGCCCCAGAGGACCGCGGCAAGGGCGCTGGAGCTGGCGGTCGGACTGTTGTCGTCGTTGCCCAGCCAGATGCCGAGCACCCAGTGACGCGAGGGTTCGTAGCCGATGAACAGCAGATCACGACCGTCGTTCGTGGTGCCCGTCTTGCCTCCCTCCTTGCCGCCGAGATAGGCCCCTCGACCGGTGCCGTTGCGCACCACCGCCTGCAGCAGCGTCTGCATCCGCTTGGCAGTCTCGGGCCGGACGGCCCGACGCTCGGCGTTGAGACTTCCGCTGCCGGTGGCTGTGAGACTGCGGCAGGACCTGGCCTGCTCGGCTGTGCAGGTCTCCGCGTCCACAAGCCTGCGGATGGTGGTCGGTGGATGCCACAGTCCGTCGTTGGCCACCGCGGCATAGGCACTGGTGAGTTCGATCAGTCGGACTTCGCTCTGACCGAGGGCAAGACCCGGTACGGGGTCGAGCGGTGTGGTGATCCCGAGAGCCCTGGCCTGACGCACGACCTGCTCCAATCCGATCCGACGGGACAGTCGCAGGGCTGCGGTGTTGTTGCTGAACGCAAAGGCGCTCAGCAGCGTCAGTTCCCCCTTGCAGGTGCTCTCAAAGGTCTGACCTCCCCACTCCAGCCCCTCGCAGTTCAGCTTGGTTCCCGGGCTGATGCCGCGCTCCAACGCCGCGAGGTAGGTCATCAGCTTGAAGGTGCTGCCGGGCTGCCTCAGCGCCATCGTGGCCCGGTTGAACTGGCTGAATCGGTAGTCACGGCCACCGGCGATGGCGAGAACACCACCGTTGCGGCTGTCAAGCACCACCGCTGCCCCCTGCCCGACGCCGAGGCCGGCGCTGCTCTCGAGCAGATTCTGCAGCTGTCGGACCACCACGGACTGGAGCACAGGGTCGAGATGGGTCTCGATCAGAAAATTCCCTTCCGCTGCCACCTCCGGTCCCACCAGGGCAGTGAGATCTCGGCGCACCTGGTCGCTGTAGAAGGGTGCTGTACCGGCATTGACCTGGCTGCAGGCCTTCGGCGACAGCTGGATCGGTCGACGACGGGCTTCGCGGGCGGCTTCCAGGGACAAGCGCCCCTCATCGGCCATCTTGTTGAGCACCAGATTGCGGGCCTCCAGTGCCCGCTGGGGGTAACGGCAGGGATCGTGTCCGTTCGGAGACGGCAGCAGGCCCACCAGCAGGGCCGCCTGCTCCAGGTTGAGCTTGCTGGCCGAGGTGTTGAAGTAGGCCCGGGCGGCGTCCTCGAATCCGAAGCCGACACCGAGATACACCCTGTTCAGATAGCTCAGCAGCAGCTCTGCCTTGCTGAAGCGGCTCTCCAGCTGCAGAGCCACCAGCAGCTCCCTCCATTTGCGTTCGATCGTGTCGCCCTGCCCGACCTGATCGGGATACAGGCTGCGGGCCAGCTGCTGGGTGAGACTGCTGCCCCCTTCAAGCACCTCGCCACCAACGACATTGGTCGTCAGTGCCCGCAGGGTGCCGATGGCATCGATGCCGGGATGCCACCAGAAGCGGTTGTCCTCGCTGGCCAGCAGAGCATCGACGATGGATGGAGAAAATTCCTGGATGCTGCCGAGTTCACGGTGGCGCTGGGAATCAGCAGAACGGATCGGCTGGTTGTTCCGGTCGTAGATGGCGATCGGACCCTGAACCGTGGCCAACCGGCCGCGGACCGGGACACTGAGATTGGCGAGAAGCAGCAAGGCGCCGGTGGTGCTGAGTCCCGCCACCACCAGGGCCCCGGTCAGCCAGGCAAGACGCCGACCGTTGTGTTCACGCGGGTTGATGAAGCGAAGAGTCGGTGATCCCGCCTCGGAAGCGGGTGCCAGGGCAATCCGGTCACCGTCACGCAGTTCCAGTTCTCTGACACGGCGGCCCTTCCACCAGATCCCGTTGGTGGAGTCCTGATCGATCAGCAGCCAGTGCCGTCCACGACGTTGCAGCAGAGCATGCAAGCGGCTGATGGCCGGATGATTGAGCGGAACCTCGAGACTGTCCTCCCGCCCGAGTCGATAGCCGTCTCCATGCAGGGGGATGCTTCGGTCCGGCTGATCCAGCTGGTGAACAACCAGGCTGGGCACTCCGGATTCAGCAATGCGTTCAGCCACGGCGAATCCCGCTGCGGTTCGACCAGAGGTCCACAGCGAAGCAGATCACGGCGAGATTGATGGCGACATCAGCCGGATTGAAGATCGGGAAGTCGATCGGAACAAGGGCCAGAAAATCGACCACATAGCCGAGCCGCCAGCGGTCCAGTCCATTGCCGAGACTGCCCCCCAGCAGGAAGCCGACAGCCAGCCCCTGCCAGATCGGGAGCCTCTGCTGTCGCCAGAGCCAAACCAGAACGGCGATGACCACCACCAGACTCAGCAGTGCAAGCAGCGGTGTCGCTCCCCGCAGCAGGCTGAACGCTGCTCCGGTGTTGTGCACCAGGCGCAGATCCAGCAGACCGGGAACAACCTTGATCGAGCGTCCATCGCTCAGCAGGGCCGTGATCCAGGCCTTGCTCAGCTGATCACAGAGCACAACGGCGACGGCGATCACAATCACGCCACTCCGTCCCAGCACGCGATGGTTCATCCCGGCACCATCAGCAGACGGCGCAGCACGACGGCGATCAGGCCCACTCCGCAGCACAGCAGGAGCTGCGCCGGCAGGGGACCCAGCGAGTACTGAACGATCAGCTGGGGCAGGGAGACGCTCCAGCGGCTCAACAGAGCACCAAGGCCAAGGTTCAGAAGTCCGCAGAGCTGCAGAACCATCAGCCCCGCGATGGCGGAGCCGGTCTGCGCGGTCAGATCCCCCATCTCGTTCTGCTGGGACAGCCGTCCTGTGAGCCAGGCGGCCGGAATGAATCCGGCCAGATAGCCGAACCCGGGCTCGAGCACATAAGTGATTCCGCCACCGCTCTGGAACACGGGCAGATCAGTGAGGCCGATGCTCAGATAAGCGACGGCAGCGATCACCCCTGCCCTGGGACCACAGACCAGTGCGCAGAGCAGCAGGGCCGGGACCTGCCAGGTCGCCGGCAGCTCCACCACTGACAACGGCAACGGCACCAACAGGGCTGCCGGCAGCAGGCTGCCGATCAGGATCAGCAGCAGACCGGCGAGGGCGCCGCTCCATGTGGCCAGGGCCCGCACGGCTTGGCTTCGACTCGGCCCATCCTGCTTGACAATGCAAGCCCTGCCCAGACTCCATGGATGCGTCGATCGGCGACCGCCTGCGCCTGAAAGAACCCATGCCGTACCTGAAGACGGCGGATCCCATGCCCATGCTGCGACCTCCGGACCTGGTCGAAGCCGGAGAAATCGGTGAGGTGGTGGCCCTGCGCCCGCTTGACACCCTGGCTGTGCGCTTCAGGCGCGGCACGTTTCTGATCCCCATGGATCGTCTCGAGGCCGTCGCTCAGGACCGCGACGACTGACTGCACCAGAGCCGGCTGAGGGTCTCCAGAGACTGCCGGGGTCCGCAGAGACTCAGGCTTGGTCTGTGCAACCAGCGATCCGCCACCTGCCGGAGTGCCTCTGCATCCAGCGATTCCAGACTGCTCTGACACTGCTGATCAAAATCCTGCGGCAGACCGAGGCCGCACAGCTGCACGTTGCGCTCAGCCCGTTGGGAACAGGTCTGGCCGGCATGGGCCATCTGGCCGATGAATTTGGCTCGGGCCAGGGCCAGCTCAGCCTGGTCGAGGAGCCCCTCCCGGAGCTCCCACCAGATCTGCATCAGCAGGCGCAGGGTGAGATCAGCCCGATCGGCACTGGTCGAGGCATGCAGAAGAAACGGAGCTGCGCCGGCGCGGACCGGATGATGCACGCCGGTTTCATAGGCGACACCGTTCTCCTCCCTCAGCCGCTGGAACAGGAGGCCCGACATTCCGGCCCCGAGATGACAGGCCAGCAATCGCAGGGCGAGATCATCCGGGTGTCCGTGCGGGATGGTCGCCTGCCCCAGCATCACGACCACCTGTTCCGTGGCCATCACCGACCCGTGCAATCGGTTGTTCGAATGCTCCGCACCGGTGTCCGGCAGCTGGCCGGCATCGGCAGTCCCGGGCGGCCAGGAGGCGAACCCGGGCAGCGTTCCGAACTGCTGGGTCAACTGATCAGGCCACTGGCCACAGAGCGCCAGAACCGCCGGTTGCCGTTGCAGATCAGAGGCGAGGGGTTCGAGTGAGGATCGCTCGAGGCTGATCAGATCCGCTTCGATTCCCAGCGGATCGTGGCCATAGCCGCCCTCTCCGTAGGTCAGGTTTCGCCAGCCGTCAAAGGCGATCTGCACCGGGTCCTCGCGCTGGCGCACCAGGGCCTGAACCGACAGCTGCCGCTCCAGCTCCAGCTGATCAGGCTCCAGGTGCGGGGCCGTGACCATCCAGGCCAGGCTGGGCAGCAGCTCCCGAGCATCCTCGCTGGCGCAGCGCAGGCTGATCAGCAGCCCATCCTCGTGAGCCTCGCTGCGTAGTCCTGCTCCCCGGCCTTCGATCAGTTCAGCCAGTTGCTGGTGGTTGTGCGGACCGCATCCTCTGGTGAGCAGGGCGGCCAGAAGCTGATGGGCGCCACGCTGTCCGGCGGGATCACATGCGCTTCCCCTGGGCAGCAGCAGCTTGGCTGCCATCACTCCAGGCGTGGAGCGTGGCTCGAGCAGCAGTTCAGGCCGTCCCATCACGCTGCCGCTCCGGGGGTGGCAATCAGGGTGCAGGCTCTGTCGCTGCTGAGCGTCGGCATCAGCTCCTGCAGGAGGCGGTCAGCACTCCAGCCGTTCAGAACCTGCAGGGGTTGCAACAGGTCCTGCTGACGCTCCCAGAGCTGTTGACTCCCCGCTGTGCCAGCCACCTGCGCCGTGGATTCAAGGGAGAAGCGCAGTCCGTTGCCAACGAGCTGTCGGGCTCGATTCAGCTCCCACTCGGCTGGTGGCTCATGGAGGCTCCTGGCCAGTTCTGCCTCGAGCTCCCGTTCCACACTCGCCAGATCCTCCTCTCTGCAGCAGATCTCGAGGGTGACCAGGCTCCCCTGCTCCAGCACCGTGAGATCCATGTCCACGGTCTCCGCGATGCGCAGTGTCTCCCGCAACCGCCCGACCAGACGACTGCGTCGTCCCTCGGCAAGAAGCGTGGTGGCCAGATCCGCCCCCATCACCATCTCCTGATCGGCTGCTTCCGCTGTTGACCACAGCATCAACAGCCGGGCGGACTCGAGGCGATCGACCCGGATCGCATGGCGGCCGCTGCGCACGGCCGCAGCCGGCGTCGGGATGGCATCGAGCGGTGCCGGCTCCAGATCCATCAGCGCTGAGGAACGGATGTGTGCTTCCAGGAATCCATCCGGAGCGCCGGCGATGGCGAGACTGCAGTTCGAGCCCCGGTACCGTCGCTGATGAAAGCGACGGACCATGTCCGGTGTCATGGCCATCAGGCTGGAACGTGCGCCGAGGATCGGCCGGCCGTAGGCATGGTCCGGACAGCCTCGGCTCAGCAGCACCTGCAGGACCAGTTCGTCGGGTTGATCGGCACACTGGGCGATCTCCTCAAGCACGACTTCCCGCTCGGTGCTGAAATCGCGCTCCAAAACCGCCGGATGCAGCACCAGATCAAGCAGCAGATCCAGGGCACGGGTGGTCTGCTCGGCGGGAATCAGCACATGGAAATGCACATCGTCGAATCCGGTGGCCGCATTGGAGCTGCCTCCGAGAGCTTCGATCTCGCGATCGAAGGCACCTGCTGGCAACTGATCGCTGCCTTTGAACACGAGGTGTTCAAGGAAGTGCGCCATCCCCTCTTCTCCCCTCTCTTCGCTGGCGCTTCCAGCGCGACACCAGAGATCAAGGCATGTCAGCGCAGCCTCCGGCATCGCCGCTGTCACGCAGCGGACGCCGTTGGGGAGTGTCCAAGGGGTGAGGTCAGGTCCGACCAGCGAAGTGCTCAGAACTACGTGGCAAAGTTCCATTCTGTGCCTGCTGCCCCTGATGCAGTCCTCCGTGTCGGACTCCTGTGAGGGACTGCACCCCCTGGTGAAGGCGTTGTCGGAGGGAATCCGCAGTGCCCGGGGTGAGCTGCCCGAGCTGCGGCTCCTGCCGCTGGCGGCCGATCTCGAGCAAGTCCAGGGGCGGCTGGATGGTGAACGCCTGTTCATCGCCAATGAGGTTCACCAGTGCCGTGGGCTGCGCAAGCTTCACCTTGAGGTCGCCCGCCTCGGCAACGGTCTGCAGATCCTGCACTGCGTCTGGTTCCCGGACCCCCGCTTTGACCTGCCGATCTTCGGAGCGGATGTCGTGGCGGGTCCGGCCGGCATCTCGGCGGCCATCGTTGATCTCTCCCCGGCAGGGGAGAACCTTCCTGCGCCTGTGGTGTCGGCTCTGCAGACCGTGCCTGTGCCGGGATTCCGGCAGGTTCGCCAACTGCCTGGCTGGGGGACGATCTTCTCCAGCTTCGTGCGTTTCATCCGTCCGGACGGTGCCGACGAGGAAGAGCTGTTCCGTCAGCTGGTGATGGATTACCTGGCCGTGATGCGGGAGGCGGTGGCCGGTGCCTCACTCGATTCCCCTGAAGCGACTTCTACGATCCGCAGACATGAGGGTCAGCTGAACTATTGCCTCCAGCAGAAGCGCAACGACAAGACCCGCCGGGTGCTGGAGAAGGCCTTCGACCCGACCTGGGCGGATCGCTACATCGAGCAGCTCCTGTTCGACGATCCGCCTCCTCTGAGATGAGTCGGCTGCGCCGCTGGGGGCTGCTGACTGGCGGAACTCTCGCGCTCGCCGCCGGCGTCTGGGCCGTCGTCAAGAACCTGCCGTCAACGTCACAGCAGGTGGCAGATCCTGCCCCGCTGACGCGGGCACCCGAAGCGGTGGCGGCGCTCGGGCAGCTGGAACCCTCCGGTGAGGTTCGGCGACTGGCGGCTCCCTCATCAGGGCTGGCCGGCAGTGCGCGGATGGCGGAGCTTTTGGTGGCGGAGGGTGAGACGGTCCGGGAGGGCCAGCCCCTGGCGCGATTCGACAGCCGATACAAGGTTCAGGCGCGCCTGGCGTCCAATGCGGCTCTGCTGAAGAGCCTGGAGAGCGAGATCGGATTCCAGCGCATCGAGGTCGAGCGCTACTCCAGAGCGGCCCGTGGAGGGGCTGCTTCGCTGGTGCTGCTTGAAACGAAGCAGGCCGAGCTGGGGCGTCTCGAGGGACAGCTGCTTCAGGCCAGGGCCGAGCGCGGGGTTCTCCAGGTTGATCTGCTGAACAGTGAACTCAGGTCTCCGATCGATGGCCTTGTGCTCAGGGTGCACGCCCAGGTCGGCGAGCGTCCGGGATCGGAAGGGGTGATGGAGGTCGGTGCCAGCCAGCGCATGCAGGCACGGATCGAGGTGTACGAATCCGACATCTCAAGAATCACCATCGGCCAACCTGTGACGCTCACCAGCGAGAACGGCGGGTTCAAGGGTGAGTTGCAGGGTCGCGTGGCGTCCATCACACCTCAGGTTCAGCAGCGTCAGGTGCTGTCGACCGATCCCACCGGTGACGCGGATGCCCGTGTGGTCGAGGTGAACGTGGCGCTTGACCCGCAGGACGCAGCCAGGGTCAGCCGGTTGTCCGGACTGAAGGTGATCGCCCGTTTCGGAGTGACGTCGTGAAGAGGCCCTGGCAGGGCCGTCGCATTCCTTTGTCGTGGCTGCTGCTGACGCGCCAGCCGATCCGGCTGCTCGTTGCCCTCGCCGGCATCAGCTTCGCCGGCATTCTGATGTTCATGCAGCTCGGCTTTCGCGACGGGCTGTTCGACGCCAGCGTCACAGTGCACCGGCTGTTCGATGCCGATCTGGTGCTGATCAGTCCCCGATCCGCCAGTTCGGTGCGCATGGCGGGGTTTCCGCGTCGCCGTCTGGTGCAGACCCTGGCTGATCCGGAGGTCGAAGGTGTCACGCCGGTCCACTGGGGATTGATGCTCTGGCGCAACCCGGAGACCCGTCGCAACCGGGCGATTCTGGCTCTGGGGTTCAATCCCGATGATCCCTTCTTCATGGATCCCGGTCTGGCGCAGAAGACGGGGGTTCTCAAGCAGAAAGGGCGCATCCTGTTCGATCAGCTGTCCCGCCCTGAGTTCGGTCCGATCGCGCAATGGCATCGCGAGGGGCGCACCGTCGAGACCGAGATTGCGGGCAATCGCGTCCGTGTTGCCGGTCTTGTAAGCCTCGGCACCAGTTTCGGTGCCGATGGCAACCTGCTGACCAGTACCGAGACTTTTCTCGATCTGCTGCCTCAGAAACCGCCCGGGGCGATCGAGGTCGGTCTGATCCGTCTTCGAGCAGGCAGTGATCCTGATCGGGTGCTGGCTCGATTGAAGCAACGGCTGCCTGATGACGTGATCGTCCTCAGCAAGCAGGGGTTCATCGATTTCGAGCAGAACTACTGGCGCAGCAGCACCTCGATCGGATTCATCTTCACGCTCGGTGCCGCCATGGGCTTCGTGGTCGGTTGCGTCATCGTTTATCAGGTCCTCTACACGGATGTGAGCGACCACCTGCCCGAGTACGCCACGCTGATGGCGATGGGCTATCGGCTGAGCCATCTGCTTGGGGTGGTGCTGCGGGAGGGGGTCTACCTCGCGGTGATGGGCTATGTGCCGGCCTATCTCGCCGGTCAGGGTCTGTACTGGTTCGTCAGGGATGCCACCCGGTTGCCGGTGGGCATGAACGCCACGAGAGCTCTGACGGTTCTGGTGATGATCCTGGTGATGTGTGTGGCGTCCTCCCTCCTGGCGATGCGCAGGCTTGTGGATGCCGATCCTGCGGAGATCTTCTGATGGCCGCCGTTGAACTGAGCGGTCTGAGTCACGCCTACGGCCGCGGTGCCATGCGCCGTCAGGTGCTGCAGAACATCAGCCTGCGGATCGATCCGGGGGAGGTTGTGCTGCTGACCGGACCATCGGGCTGCGGCAAGACGACGCTGCTCACCCTGATCGGTGCCCTGCGTTCGGTGCAGTCAGGGGATGTGACGGTTCTCGGTGAACGTCTGGATGGAGCCGGCCGTCGTCGACGTCAGCAGGTCAGACGCAGGATCGGCATGATCTTTCAGGGGCACAACCTGCTCCGTTGCCTCACCGCTGAGCAGAACGTTCAGATGGGGTCGGATCTTCTTCCGGGTCTTGGTTACAGGGCCCGTCGGGATGAAGCCCGCCGCTGGCTGAGGGCTGTCGGCCTCGAGGACCAGATGGCCCAGATGCCCCACGACCTGTCCGGAGGGCAGAAGCAACGGGTCGCCATCGCCAGGGCTCTGGCTGCCCATCCACGTCTGCTGCTGGCGGATGAACCCACCGCAGCCCTGGACAGCGCCACGGGCCGCGGTGTCGTTGAGCTGCTGCGCACCCTTGCGCTCGAACAGTCCTGCGCCGTGCTGATGGTCACGCACGACCCCAGGATTCTCGACGTGGCCGATCGGCTGCTGAGAATGGAAGATGGCTGCCTGCTGCCGCCCGTTCAGTAAGGTGATGGTCTGTGTCACGCAGACAACATTCCATGGCCAAGCGCAGGAACTTGAAGAAGGAGAAGCAGGAGCGCAATCGCGCCTACGCGCGCAAGTTCAAGAAGCGCAAGCTCCGCAACGACGGCCGCGGTGAGGGAGCCGGCAACGGTGTGACCGGAACCGCAAACAACGGCGGAGCGGCGGACTGATCCGCCGAGTCATTCCATCGCAAAGGGGCCTGAAGGCCCCTTTTTTTGGTCTCTAGGCTTGCTGATCTCTGCCACGAGGGTTCCGCGATGTTCGCCAGCGTCGTCATCCCGACCTACAACCGGAAGCCGATCCTGGAGAAGTGTCTGCTCGCTCTCGAGCAGCAGCAGCTCGGTGGAGCACTTGATCGTTATGAGGTGGTGGTGGTGGACGATGGATCCACCGATGGAACGCCCGACTGGCTGCGCGAGCACGCGGCCCGCTTCCCCCACGTCCGCTTGATTGAACAGGAACATGGCGGCCCTGCTGCGGGCCGCAACCGCGGCGTGCAGCAGGCCGATGGAGACGTGATCGTTTTCATTGACAGCGATCTTGTGGTGACTGACACGTTTCTTGCCAGCCATGCACGGGCGCTCAGCCAGCACTGGCAGACCCACGGGGACAGGCTGGCCTTCACCTACGGAGCCGTTGTCAACACGGCCGACTTCGACAACCCAACCTCGGAACGGCACAAGCTGCGTGATCTGTCCTGGGCGTATTTCGCTACCGGGAATGTGGCGATCGATCGCGATGTGCTGGAGGACTCCGGTCTGTTCGACACAGGATTCCGTCTCTACGGCTGGGAGGATCTCGAACTCGGGGAAAGACTCCGACGCATGGGGGTTCAACTGATCCAGTGCCCGGAGGCTGTGGGGTACCACTGGCACCCAGCCCTGAGCCTGGATCAGATCCCCCGCCTGATTGAGGTGGAAGGGGAACGGGCCCGCATGGGTCTGGTCTTCTATCGGAAGCACCCGACCCGGCGTGTGCGCTTCATCATCCAGTTCACCTGGCTGCACCGAGTTCTCTGGGAGCTTCTGACGCTCGGAGGTCTGCTGAATGAGCACAGCCTGCGACCCCTGCTGCGCTGGCTCATCCGTCGGGGCCATGCGGGAACGGCCATGGAGTTGCTGCGGCTTCCCCTGAACCGCATCGGCGTGCGGGCTCTGTTCCGGGAAGCCAGTGCTGCCGGCGTTCCCTGCCCCTTGCTTTGATAACGTCGGAAAGTCCTTTCAAACCGCACACCTGCTCGTTTCGGGTGAATGCGATCGCGGAGAATGCCCTCAGGCAGTGCCGTGATCCGTCCCTAGCAGGTGGAGGCGAACCCGAAACCCTCAAACCATGGCTGTTGTAACCCTCGCCGAGATGATGGAGGCGGGTGCCCACTTCGGGCACCAGACCCGCCGCTGGAATCCCAAGATGTCGCGCTACATCTACTGCGCGCGCAACGGAGTCCACATCATCGATCTCGTGCAGACCGCGGTCTGCATGAACAACGCGTACAAATGGACCCGCTCTGCCGCCCGCAGCGGCAAGCGGTTCCTGTTCGTGGGCACCAAGAAGCAGGCCTCCGAAGTGGTGGCCCAGGAGGCTGCCCGTTGCGGTGCCGCCTTTGTGAACCAGCGCTGGCTTGGCGGCATGCTCACCAACTGGACGACCATGAAGGCGCGCATCGATCGCCTCAAGGATCTCGAGCGGATGGAGTCCAGCGGTGCCATCGCGATGCGCCCCAAAAAGGAGGGCGCCGTGCTTCGCCGTGAACTGGAACGTCTGCAGAAGTACCTGGGTGGTCTCAAGAGCATGCGGCGTCTTCCGGACGTGGTGGTTCTCGTGGATCAGCGCCGCGAATCGAACGCTGTGCTCGAAGCCCGCAAGCTCGACATTCCGCTCGTGTCGATGCTCGACACGAACTGCGACCCGGATCTCTGCGAGGTCCCGATTCCCTGCAACGACGACGCCGTGCGCTCGGTGCAGCTTGTGCTGGGGCGCCTGGCGGATGCCATCAACGAAGGACGCCACGGCAACAACGATCAGCGCGGTGGTGACGACGGCGAGGCCTGAGTCCCGCTGAAGCGCTAAGTTCGCGCCGCCGCTCCATCACCCTGGGGCGGCGGTATTTCATTCCCCCTCATCTCTTCGAGTTCTGATGGCTGACGTATCCGCCAAGCTTGTCAAAGACCTGCGCGACAAGACCGGCGCGGGAATGATGGACTGCAAGAAGGCTCTCAAAGCCACCGACGGTGATGCCGCCAAGGCCGTGGAGTGGCTGCGTCAGAAGGGCATCGCCAGCGCCGAGAAGAAGTCGGGCCGCACGGCTGCCGAGGGATCCGTCGGCAGTTACATCCACACTGGCGCCCGCGTCGGGGTGCTTCTCGAAGTGAACTGCGAGACCGATTTCGTCGCCAGAGGTGAGATCTTTCAGGAGCTGGTCCGTGATGTGGCCATGCAGGTGGCGGCCTGCCCGAACGTGGAATACGTGTCCACCGATGACATCCCCGGTGAGATCCGCGAGCGGGAGAAAGCCATCGAAATGGGCCGTGATGATCTCGAAGGCAAGCCCGACAAGATGAAGGAGAAGATCGTCGAAGGCCGCATCGGCAAGCGCCTGAAGGAACTGGCGCTTCTGGAGCAGCCGTTCATCAAGGACAGTGCGATCACCGTTGCCGAACTGGTCAAGCAGACCGCCGGCAAGATCGGCGAGAACGTGAAGGTCCGGCGATTCACCCGATACACCCTCGGGGAAGGAATCGAGGTGGAGGAAAGCGACTTCGCCGCGGAAGTGGCTTCCATGAAGGCCGGCTGACCCCGGTGCCTGGAAGGGACCATCCGCCCTGCCACGATCCATCCGAGCAGCTGGCGCGCCTGCGCAGGGTGTGCCGGCAGCGATCGGTCTCCGTCTACAGGGATCAGGCGCTCTATCTCCAGATCCTTCGGGATGAACTGCTGTCAGCGACCCGTCAGGCGCTGTACAGGCTGATCAGTGACGTTGATCCACTGCGTTTCCGCGAACTCAGTGAGACGGCACGGCAGGGATTTCATGCAGCTGTCGACAGCCTGGTGCAGCGATGTTCCGTGCTGCTCACCGTCGAGCAGCTGAGGCTTCTGGTTGACCAGATGCGTCAGGAGAACCGACGCCGGCAGGCCCGTGCCAGCCGGGGCATGCTCGAACAACTGGCGAAGCAGAGCGAAGCCGGTGAGGAAGCGGCGGACACGGCGCCGCGACAGGAGGCCTCCGGCTCCATCGAGCTCAGCCTGGCGTCTCCCCTCGACAGCGATCAGCCGTTCCGGCCGATCACCGGTCCGCAGGAGCAAGAGAGATCGGAGACCGCGGACGCTGACTCCGGCGCGGATCCCGCGGATCTCGATGTGCTCCGCTCGCTGTTCCAGCTGGCTGGTGAGGCATTGGATCATCCATCCCCGGATCCCACGGTCAGCACGTATCCAGTGCATCCACGGGAGGACAGGGACTCTGGCCTGTTGCCCTCCCAGCCGGATGCTCTTGGCCTCTGGATGGAGGGATTCGATCAGGCGATGGACCGTCGTCTTCGCAACCTCTCCCATGCCGTGAACGTGCAGTTGTTGCGCAGCGGCCTGGCCAGCACTCTGCTGCCCGTGACCTTGCTGGAGGCGGTGCTGCGCGGTCAGATGGAGACGCAACCGGCCGCTTCCAATCTGCTGCGCTTGCACCTGCCGATCGCAGTGGGTGAGATGGAGCAGGGAATGGATGTGCTGTGCCTGCTTCTGCGAACCAGCGAACTGGAATTCGACAGTCACCGCCTGCGACGGGTTCGCCGTCGTCTGCGCGAGCATCAGCAGGAGGTGCACACAATGGTGCGACAGCAGCGCCACTGGGAGCGCCGCTGTCTGGATCGTGAGGCCCTTTCCCATTGGCAGAGCCCATCCGAGCCGAAGCTGCCCCCGGAGAACGGGGACTGACCGCCGGTCAGCTCCGGCTGATCCTCGATTGGATCTCCCCTCTGCAGCAGGCCCTGGCACTGGAGGCTGACCGCGGCTTCTCCGATCTCGAAGGCCGTCGGCAACGCTTTCATGCCTTCCTTGCAGAGCAGCTGGAAACGCTTCCGGCCGTTCCCCTTCCCCGTGGTGCCGGGGACCGCGTCCGTGGCCTTGCAGAGGGATACGGCCGTTATCCGGGGATGACGGACGCCGCCCGCCGCCGTCTGGTGACGGACACCCGTCAGTGGCTGCATGAGCTGCGTCATCGCGTCGAACCGTCGGCACCGATGGCTCCACCACGTCTGCGACTGGAGACCGCCTCGGCCAGCTCCGCTGCTGGAGATCGCTCCGGACCGCTGCCGCTCGACAGTCCGCTCTCCGCGCTGCGGGGAGTGGGACCGAAGCTGGCGGCCCGTCTTGCCTCCCTCGGACTGCTTCTGGTGCGCGACCTGTTGCGCCATTACCCGCGGGACCACGTCGACTACTCAGCGATGCGCCGCATCGAGGCTCTGGTGACCGGTGAGACGGCCACGATCGTGGCGACCGTCCGTCGTTGCAACGGTTTCGTCAGCCCTCGGAATCCCAATCTCGCGATCCTGGAACTTCAGCTTCAGGATCCCACCGGTCGCCTGCGCATCACCCGGTTCCTCGCAGGCAAACGGTTCAGTTCTCCGGCTGCGCTGAAAGCTCAGCAGCGGCTTTATCCCGTCGGGTCCAGGGTTGCCGTCAGCGGGCTGGTCAAGGAGGGGGGGTACGGGATCACGGTGCATGATCCGTTGATCGAGGTGCTCGATGGTGCCGATTCCACGGTGCGATCCCAGACCATCGGCAGGCTGTTGCCCGTCTATCCCCTGACCGAGGGGGTGGCCTCGGATCGTTTCCGCGCTCTCATCGAACAGGCTCTGCCCTCGGCTCGCCTGTGGAGCGAGCCGCTCGGCAGTGGGGAACGTGAGAGCTGCGGGTTGCTGAGCATCGCTGAGGCGCTGCGCTGCATCCATGCGCCCCGTTGCCGTGAGGAGCTGGATCAGGCCCGTCGTCGCCTTGTGTTCGATGAATTTCTGCTGCTTCAGCTCGGACTGCTGCAACGCCGCAGTGAGCTCCGTTCCAGGCCGGCTCCCGAACTGCTGACACGCGTTGCCGAAGGAGGGCTGCTGCAGCGTTTCCAGGAGCTGCTCCCGTTCGACTTCACTCGGGCTCAGCAACGTGTCTTCGCCGAGATCGAGGCGGACCTGCAGCGGTCCGAGCCGATGGCCCGCCTCGTGCAGGGGGACGTGGGTTCCGGCAAGACCGTGGTGGCCATCGCCGCCTTGCTCAGCACCATCGATGCCGGCTGGCAGGGTGCCCTGATGGCCCCCACCGAGGTGCTGGCGGAACAGCACTACCGCAACCTCTGTCGCTGGATGCCACCGCTGCACGTCACGGTCGAGCTGCTCACCGGATCCACGCCGCGACCACGGCGGCGGCAACTGCTCGATGACCTCGCCAATGGCTCTCTCAAGCTGCTTGTGGGCACCCATGCGTTGCTGGAGGATCCGGTGGTGTTCTCCCGCCTCGGTCTTGTGGTGGTGGATGAGCAGCACCGCTTCGGTGTGCATCAGCGCGATCGCCTACTCAGCAAGGGTCTGCAGCCCCATCTGCTCACGATGACGGCGACACCGATCCCGCGCACCCTTGCCCTGTCACTGCACGGTGATCTGGACGTCAGTCAGATCGACGAGCTTCCGCCCGGCCGCACGCCGATCCGCACCACGCTGCTGAACAGCTCCCAGCGGGAGAAAGCGCATGAGCTGATCCGCTCGGAGGTGGAACGCGGTCAGCGGGCTTATGTGGTGCTTCCCCTGGTGGAGGAGTCGGAGAAGCTCGCCCTGCGTTCCGCGGTGGATGTGCATGCGGAACTGGCATCCGAGGTGTTTCCTGATCTGACCGTGGGTCTGCTGCATGGTCGTCTCAGCAGCCCTGAGAAGCAGTCGGTGTTGGCGGATTTTGCAGGTGGGCGAAGCCAGATTCTGGTGTCCACCACCGTGGTGGAGGTGGGCGTCGATGTCCCGGAGGCGTCGGTGATGGTGATCGAACACGCAGAGCGCTTCGGGCTGGCGCAGCTGCATCAGCTGCGTGGCCGCGTGGGCCGGGGGGCCGCTGCGTCTCACTGTGTGCTGATCAACGGCAGCTCCAATGCGCTGGCCCGGCAGCGCCTCGATGTGCTGGTGCGCTCCAGCGATGGATTCGAGATCGCCGAGATGGATCTGCGCTTGCGGGGGCCAGGACAGGTGCTCGGTACGCGTCAGTCCGGCCTTCCGGATCTCGCCCTCGCCAGCCTCGCCGACGATGGTGCCGTTCTCGACGATGCCCGCAGCTTCGCTGAGGGAGTGCTGGCCGCGGATCCTCACCTGGAGGATCACCCCAGGCTTCGTGAGCTGTTGCACGACCAGCAGAGACGCCTCAGCGGCGGAAACCCGCTGAACTGACCATCGCCACGGGCTGTGGAAGGATTTCGTTTTCGCACCTGAGCAGGTGAGGCCCTGGAGTGATCGTCCGATCGTGGAGTGCCACGAGCCCCTTGAACCGCTGCCGCCATCCCTTCTGCGGCTGACCCCCCATCCCTATCAGGCGATCGGGGCTCCCTATGGCCGCGGTGCGGATCCGTTCCGGCTCAGGTCAGGGGTCGTGGCACGGTTGCTTGAGGCCCAGGGCCAGTTGCAGCTGCGGGACCCCACGCTGCAGCTGGCCATCTTCGATGCCTGGCGCCCGGTGGCCGTGCAGGCCTTCATGGTGGATCACGCCATCGCTGAGGAATGCCAGAGGCAGGGCGTTGATCCCTCCGATGCGGGCCAGCGGGATGCACTCAGGAGAGTGACAGCCGAGGTTGGGCGTTTCTGGGCTCCTCCGAGTGACGATCCCGCCACGCCTCCCCCTCACAGCACAGGCGCGGCCGTGGATCTGACCCTCGCCGAGTCGGGTTCGGTGCTCGACATGGGCGGGGCGATCGACGCCATCGGTGCGGTCTCCGAGCCGGATCACTACAGCGCGGCGGCTCGTTCACAGCCGCAGTCGCAGGCTGGCGTCTGGCAGCGACGGCGAGACCTGCTGAAGGAGGTGATGGCTGCAGCTGGATTTGAACAGCACCCCAACGAGTGGTGGCATTTCAGCCACGGTGATCAGCTGTGGGCGTGGCGCTGCGGCGCGCCGCAGGCGATCTATGCCGGAGCGCTGGTTCCGAGCAGTTCGGCGACGGTCTGATCCCCCAGCCGTTGGATGTGGTCGCCGAAGCTGCGCCGTCCGCCTGCCTCCTTCCAGCTCTTCAGAAGGGGTTCGATCGTCGTCTCCAGCTCCTGCAGGGGCATGCGCTGAAGAAAGGGCTGGGCAAGGCGCTGCAGATTCGGAGTTCCACCAAGCCAGAGCTGATACTGATTCACACCGCTGCCCACCAGCCCGAGTTCCGCCATGTAAGGGCGAGCGCAACCGTTGGGGCAGCCGGTCATGCGCACGAGCAGGGATTTTTCAATCCCGAGCCTGCGGAGCTGCGCATCCAGTCGATCCAGAACTTCGGGGAGGATGCGCTCTGATTCAGTGATCGCCAGTCCGCAGGTCGGCAGCGCGGGACAGGCGATGGCATGACGTGCCAGGGGGGCCGGTTCCTCAGGCACAGCGAAACCGAGTGCCGCAAGATCCTCCCGAATGGCGGCACGCTGGGTTGTGCCGATGTTGCAGAGCAGCAGATCCTGGTTGGCGGTGAGTCGGATCTCCAGCTGGTAGGTCTCCACCAGACGGCGCAGGCCCGACTTCATCTCCCCCTTCAAGCGTCCGCAGAGCAGGGGCAGGCCCACGAACCAGAGACCGGCGCGCTGGCGGTGCCAGCCCAGATAGTCCTGCAGTTTCGCCTTCGGCTCGTTGCGCAGCCCCTTCAACTCCCCATCGAAGTAGTTCTGTTTGAGCTCCGTGCGGAACCAGCCGATGCCACGGTCCTCGATCAGATACTTCATCCGGGCATGGCGGCGCACACGCCGATCGCCATGATCGCGCTGCAACGCGACGATCGCCTGCAGCAGGTCGAAGACATGCCTGGCATCGACGTAGCCGAGAGGATCGGCAATCCGCGCGAAGGTCTCCTCCTTGTTGTGGGTCCGACCCATGCCTCCGCCGACGTAGACATTGCAGCCGCGCAAGGCACCATCGGCGCCGGTGAATGCCACCAGTCCGATGTCCTGAGTCAGCAGGTCAACGGAGTTATCCCCCGGAACCGTGACGGCAACTTTGAACTTGCGGGGCAGATAGGTGTCTCCGTACAGCGGTTCGTCCTTGCTGCCGGAAAAGACACCACCTTCGAGCTGACGCTCGCGCGCCTTGCGGACCTCGCGCGATGGTTTGAAGCGGTAGCTCAGATCCCCATCGACCCAGAGATCGAGGTAGGACCCTTCGGCGGCCTCAGGACTCAGCAGATCGGCAATCTCATCCGCCAGGCGGCGGGCGACCGGATACCCCCCTTTCTCGAAGGGAGCCGGTGGAGCCATCACGTTGCGGTTGATGTCCCCGCAGGCCGCCAGGGTTGATCCCAGATTGGTCACGATCGTCCCGATCACCTCCTTGAGGTCGGCCTTCGGGATGCCGTGCATCTGAAAGGCCTGGCGGGTGGTGGCCCGCAGTGTTCCATCCCCGAGGCGATCGGCGAGGTCGTCGAGCGCGAGGAACAGCTGGGCCGGGATCCGTCCTCCCGGGCTGCGCAGGCGCAGCATCATCTGCCAGCTCTTGTCCTTTCCCTTTTCCCGCTTGTCGCGATCGTCCTGCTGATAGCTGCCGTGAAATTTGAGAATCTGAAGAGCGTCCTCACTGAAGTGATGGCTGTCGTTAGCCAACTCGTCCAGCAGGGGCTGTCGCAGGTGCTCACTGTCCAGCTTCCTCTGCTCCGCCTTCGGGAGGGCGCTCTCCACTGATTGCTTCACCGCCGCTGGCCCGTCGCTCACTTGCATCGGATCTCGATTGTTTGAAGGTAGCGAAACGGCTTCCAATACAGTCACCTCCGGTTAAGTCAGTGGCGTGACATCTACGTTTCTTCTCGAGATCGGCACCGAGGAGCTGCCCGCTGATTTCGCCCGGCTGGCCCTGCAGCAGCTTGTGCAGCGCGTCACCAGAGATCTGGGTGAGTGCCGCCTCAGCCATCAGGGCATCAGCGTCAGTGGCACGCCACGGCGTCTGGCTGTCCGCGTGGCCGATCTGCAAGTTCGTCAGGACGATCTGACAGAAGATCGCAAAGGTCCCCCCGTGGCCCAGGCCTTCGTGGAGGGAAAGCCCGGTGCGGCGGCGATTGGATTCGCCCGTCGCTGCGGCGTTGAACCGAGCGAACTCGAGGTGCGGGAGACCCCGAAAGGCCCCTGCGTCTTCGCCACGGTGCGAACGCCCGGTCAGAGCAGTTGCGATCTTCTCCAAAGCCTGATTCCTGCCTGGATCGATTCCCTGCAGGGGAGGCGATTCATGCGCTGGGGGACCGGTAACCAGCGCTTCAGTCGCCCGATCCGCTGGCTCGTGGCTCTTCTGGGAGCGGATCTGATCCCCGTGGAGCTGGAGGGTGCCGATCCCCGGGTGTGCAGCGATCGTTTCAGTCGTGGTCACCGGCTGCATGGCGATGCCCCGGTGGAGATCTCCGATGCCGAGAGCTATGCGGACATCCTTGCGGCTCTGGGTGTGCTGGTGGATCGCGAAGCGCGGGCCGAGCTGATCCAATCCGCCATCGACAGCGAAGCTGAGGCGGTTGGAGGGGTTCCGAACTGCCCTGCAGCTCTTTTCGAGGAGCTTGTCGATCTGGTGGAGGATCCGCGCGTGCTGCGGGGATCGATCGCTGACCGCTTTCTGGATCTCCCTCCAGAGGTGATCAGCACCGTGATGCAGGCTCATCAGCGCTACATCCCCCTGGATGTCCCGGATGTCGAGAGTGATCCGCTGCGGCTGCAGGCGCAGTCGGTGTTGCGTCCAGAGTTTCTGCTGGTCAGCAACGGTCGCGCTCAGGCCTCGGAACAGATCGTCCGAGGCAATGAACGTGTGCTCGGGGCCCGTCTCGCGGATGCGGAGTTCTTTCTGGCCGTCGACCGCCGCGACTCCAGCGTCAATCGTCGGGAGTCACTCCACCGAGTCACGTTCGCCGAGGGGCTCGGGAGTCTCCGCCAACGCTGCGAACGGATCGAACGTCTGGCGGAACGTCTCCTGGAGGCTCTTGTGTTACCGAAGGAGATCGCAGGTCATGCGAGTCGCGCCGCCCACCTCTGCAAGCACGATCTCGTCAGTCAGATGGTGGGGGAGTTCCCGGAGCTTCAGGGGCTCATGGGCGGCAAATATCTGCTCGAGGAGGGGGAACCGAGGGAGGTGGCTCTTGCGGTGGTGGAGCATTACCTGCCGCGGGGAGCCGGCGATGCCCTGCCCGGCAGCGATGCCGGAGCCGTCGTGGCATTGGCGGAACGGCTTGAATTGCTGCTGAGCATCTTCGCCAAGGGAGAGCGTCCAAGCGGCTCCTCCGATCCCTACGCGTTGCGACGAGCCGGCAATGGAATTCTTCTGATCCTCTGGGACAGAGGCTGGCGCCTCGATCTGCCGACCTTCCTGAAGGCTGCCGTCGCGGACTGGGTGAAGCTGTTCCCGCATTTCGCCATCGAACCGGGCCCGCTGCTGGCGGATCTTCTGCAACTGCTCAGGCAACGCATCGTCTCGCAGCTTGAAGAGGACGGCTATGAACCGGATCTGGTTCAGGCGGTGGCCGGGGAAGGGGTCACGGACGCTCGTCTCCTCGGCGACCCGATGGATGTGCAGGAAAGAATTCAGCTGCTGCGTGCGCTGCGTCAGCAAGGCGGACTGGCGGCCGTTCAGGCCGTTGTCCAGCGCGCCGCTCGCCTGGCGGAGAAGGGGAACCTCCCCGAGGACACCCTGGCCCTGCCAGGTGTGGTGGATCCGGATCGTTTCGAATCCGTCAGCGAACAGGGCATGTTCGATGTGTTGAAGCAGCTGGAACCTCTCGCCGCGGAACGGCGCTACCAGGCTCTTTCAGACGGTCTTGTGAAGGCCACGCCGGTCCTGGAAGCCTTCTTCGACGGAGAGAACAGCGTGATGGTGATGGCTGAGGATGAAGACCTGCGCAGGAACCGTCTCAACCTTCTGGGCGTGTTGCGCAACCAGGCCTCAGTGCTGGCGCGATTCGAGTTGATTCAGTCCTGAGTCGCGACTGTTCCCCTGGGCCGCCGTTTCCTTTGTTGGCAACCGGCGATGAACCGGCTATCGAGAGATGGCATCAACCATCACATTCATGGCTGACGAGTCGAGCAATCAGCAACAGCCAGTCGTGGTCAAACAGGGAGGCAACGGCATCGGCCTTGTTCTTGCGGCCCTGATCGTGGCAGGTGCCGTCGTCTATGCCATCAACGTCTGGTCGACCACCAAGAAAGAAACCGCTCCAGGCAAGAACCTGCAGCAGGGGATCGAACGCATCAAGGAAGGCGTCGACAAGGCGATCGAACAGCGGGATTGAGTCAGGCCCCTGCAGCCGGGGTCAGCTGATCCCGGCTTTCTCCTTCTCGTTTTCCATCTCGTTCTCCTTGGCCTGAGCCTTCACCGCCTGAGCAGCTTCCTCAGCAAGGAAATCTCCATCGGAACGTCCAACCGCCGAGGGCACGGGGTTGTAGCTCGAGGGAGCCAGGGCCTCTCCTCTGATCAGGCTGCCCAGAGTGCGCAGCGTCAGCTTGATCTGCTGCCAGGGGTTCATCATCACCACCCGCTTGTAGAGGTAGCTGTCGAAGGTGAGCTTCTGAACGTCCTTGTCGTCGCACATCTCGACGAACGCTTCTCGCGCGGCGTCGTTTCTGTAGAAGATGCGCTGAAGAATGTCGAGCACGGCGTAAGTCGCGCCGTACTTGCGATCCCAGCGCTTGAGATAGCTGGATTTGATCTGTTTCTCGGTGGGGATGACGCTGCCGTTTTTGGAGATCTCCACGATCGCTTCGGCGCACATCCGGCCACTCTTGGCTGCGAAATAGATCCCTTCACCGGAGCTTTTGGTGACATAGCCGGCAGCGTCACCGACGAGGGCCATGCGCCCCACCACACGACGGGGTCGGGGATGTTCCGGGATGGGATGCGCTTCCACCTTGATCACTTCGCCCTTGAACAGGCGCTTGGTGGCACGCTCGCGGATTCCCTTCTGAAGACCCTTGATCAGGCTCTGGTTCTGCTGCATCGTGCCGGTTCCCACGGCCACGTGGTCGTATTTGGGGAACACCCAGGCGTAGAAGTCGGGGGAGACGTCGGTTCCGACGTACATCTCCGCCAGATCCTCGTAGTAGGTCATCTCCTCGGCAGGAAGCTTGATCCGCTCCTGAAAGGCGATCGCCACGTTGTAATCGCCGGCGTCCATGGCCTTGGCCACCCGGGAATTGGCGCCGTCGGCTCCAATGATCAGATCCACCTCCAGGGTCTTGCGGTCACCGGTGGGGCCGCCAGCGCTGTAGTCGGCGTAATGGATGGTGTATGGGCCCTGTCGGTTGGTGCCGGTGTCGATCTTCTGCACCAGACCGTTCACCAGGGTGGTGCCGAGATCGGCGGCACGGTTGCGGAGGAAGGCGTCGAACACCTCCCGGCGGCACATGCCGATGTAGGCGTTGTCGTCGTAACCGAGCGGATCGAGTCGGATGTCCACCTCCCGGTTGGAAGGGGAGATCATCTTCATGTTGCGAACCTTGCGGTCGATGATGTCGTCCGGCAGATCGAATTCCTCGACCATGCAGAGGGGGATCGCTCCACCGCAGGGCTTGGCGTTATCCAGCTTGCGTTCGAACAGCCAGGTCTCGATTCCAGCTTTGGCGAGCACCTCGGCAGCACAGGATCCGCTCGGACCACCGCCGACAACCGCAACACGCAACATCTCAGCCATTCTCCGCTGGATTGTTTTTTGAAGCTACCACTGCGTCATCAATGACGGTGGGGCTCCCTGGCCATCGCCCTTACGATCGAAACAACACGCATCAGCGCTGTGAGTCGGGCTGCCTCTGCTCGTCGGCAACAGAGGGACGACATTCCGGTCGCGCGTCGCTCCCGTCCGGCTCCGCGTCGCTCGCGGGGCCGTGGTCTCGGGCTGCTGCTCGCCTGCCTGGTGGTGTGCGGTGTCAGTGGAGCCGTCGTGCTGATGGGGCCGCAGCTGATGGCGAGGCTGAATCGCACGCCGCCAGCGCCTGTTGTTCCGGGGATCCCCGAGCCGCCGGCAGCGGATGGTCGGTTGCTGGGCCACTTCCCCTATGACCAGGTCAGCCCGGACGAGCTGATCGTCGTCGAGCCGGGTATTCAGCTTCATGTCGATGCGGCCGAGGCTCTCGACGGCATGCTCCGGGCTGCCGCCGCCGAAGGCATTGATCTGCGGTTGCTCAGCGGCTATCGATCCCATGACCTGCAGGAATCGATCTTCTTTGATGTGGCCTCGGAGCGGAATCAGACCGCCGAGGAGCGGGCTCAGGTGTCGGCACCGCCGGGTTATTCCGAGCACAGCACCGGTTTCGCTGTGGATCTGGGAGATGGGCAAGCTCCTGAGACCCACCTCTCGACCGATTTCGAGCAGACGCGCACCTTCCGCTGGCTGCAGGACAATGCCGCCCGCTATCACTTCGTGATGTCGTTTCCGGACGGCAATTCCCAGGGTGTGAGCTACGAGCCCTGGCACTGGCGCTTCGAGGGCACGGCCGATGCACTCCGACGCTTCGAGGCAGCCCGGCGTCTCGCCCGTCGTCCGTTTTGAACATTCCTGAGCTGCTGGCGCCAGCCGGCGACTGGCCGGCTCTGCGGGCAGCGGTGGCATCTGGAGCCGATGCCGTCTACTTCGGTGTGGACGCCTTCAACGCCCGCCAGCGGGCCGAGAATTTCCGCATCGACGAGCTTCCGTCGGTGATGCACTGGCTGCACGAGCGACAGGTGAAGGGATGTCTCACCTTCAACGTGCTGGTGTTCAGCGATGAGCTCGAGCGGGCAGCTCAGCTGCTGATCGCCGCAGCGGAGGCCGGTGTGGATGCCGTGATCGTGCAGGACGTCGGCCTCTGCCGGCTGGCCCGGAGACTCGTGCCCCAGCTGACGCTGCACGCCTCCACGCAGATGTCGATCACCAGTGCCGCCGGCGTGGCTCAGGCCGCATCCCTGGGCTGCGAACGGGTGGTGCTGGCCCGGGAACTGGCGCTGAGAGACCTCGAACGCCTGCAGCGTCAGCTGCGGGATCGCCACCTGGCCATGCCTCTCGAGGTCTTCGTGCACGGAGCGCTCTGCGTGGCCTACTCCGGCCAGTGCCTGACGAGTGAATCCCTGGGCCAGCGCAGTGCCAATCGCGGGGAATGCGCCCAGGCCTGTCGCCTGCCCTATGAACTCGTCGTTGACGGCGTTCCCCGTGCGCTTGAGGATCAGCGCTATCTACTCTCACCCCAGGACCTGGCGGCCTGGGAGCTGCTGCCTGAGCTGCAGCGCATCGGCATTGCCAGCCTCAAGATCGAGGGGCGTTTGAAGGACGCCAGTTACGTGGCAGCGGTGACCGATGCCTATCGGCAGCGCCTCGACCGTCCTGAGCCCGAACCCGTCCAGAGGCAGCTGGAGCTGGCCTTCTCCCGGGGGCTTTCAACAGGCTGGCTTGAGGGAGTGAACCATCGCCGGCTGGTCCATGGGCGCTGGAGCAAGAAGCGTGGACCGCTGATCGGTCGCCTGCTGCAGGTTGATCGCGGAGGCTGGCTGCAGATCCGCAGCCGGGAGCGCCTGCGACCCGGTCAGGGAATCGTCCTGGAGGCTCTGTCGGACGACCCGTTGCGACCTCCCGACGAGGTGGGAGGCCGTGTCATGGCCTGTGAACAGCTCGGACAGGAACGCCTGAAACTGCGTCTGGGTCCTGGAAGGATCGAAACCCGCGCCCTGCGCGCCGGAGCATCGGTCTGGCTGACCAGCGATCCGGAATGGCAGAGCCAGTGGCAGCGGATGGCGCGTCGACCCACCGAGGCCCGGCCCCGTGATCTGTCGCTGCGGGTGGTTGGACGCCGTGGTGACGTCCTGAGGCTCGAGCAGCCGGAGAGGGGCGTGGTCATCAGCAGTGCCATGCCCTTGCAGTCCGCGGATCAGCGCCCCCTGGACCGGGCGCGTCTTGAGCAGCAGCTCGGGCGTCTCGGCGGCAGCGGCTGGCGGTTGCGTGATCTCAAGGTCGAGCTCGAAGGCGATCTGTTCCTACCGGTGGCAGAACTGAACCGCATGCGCCGGGCCCTTCTGGAGGCTCTTGGATCACCGGTCGCTGAGCAGCCGCTTGCTTCTGTGCCTCTCGATCCTGCAGCCGTCCTCTCGGAGTTTGTCCCGGCGGCAGCAGACGGTTGCCAAGACGAGCCGATGGGTCTGGTGGTGCTCGTGAGAAGCCTGAACCAGCTTCGAGCGCTGATGGAGCTTCCCGACGGGGCAGCGCCGATCCGCTCCGTGGTGGCCGACCTCGATCAGCCACGGCAGCTCCGGGAGGCTGTGGCCATGGCCCGGGGCGTCTGGCCCGAGGGCATCTGGCTTGCCGGCAGCCGGATCACCCGGCCTGATGAGCGCTGGACCCTGGAGCCGCTGATCCGCGCTCGACCGGATGGCTATCTGGTGCGCAATGCCGATCAACTGGAGATCCTCACTCCCCTGGCACCCTGCGTCGGTGATTTCTCCCTCAATGCCGCCAATCCCCTCAGCTTCGACTGGTATCGAAGTCACTGGGGGCTGAAACGGATCACAGCCAGCTACGACCTCAATCTCCAGCAGTTGCTGGATCTGTCCGCCGGGGTGGAGTCATCGCGCCTGGAGGTGACCCTGCATCAGCACATGCCCCTGTTTCACATGGAGCACTGTCTGTTCTGCGCTTTCCTCTCCGAGGGGCACGATCACACCGACTGTGGTCGCCCCTGCGAGCAGCACACAGTGACTCTCCGTGACCGCAGTGGTGTGGAACATCCTCTGCGCGCGGATCTGGGCTGCCGCAACACCCTGTTCAACGGCACGGCTCAGACCGGTGTCGAGGGGTTGCCGGCTCTGCGTCAGGCCGGCGTGCGTCACGTCCGTCTGGAACTGCTCGACGAGGGGGCAGAGGCCACCCGGAGACGCGTCCTCCTTTACGCGGATGCCCTGGCTGGCCGGCTTGCATCGCGTGACGTCTGGAAGCAGGAGCGCATCGACCATCAACTCGGGGTCACCCGCGGCAGCTTGCGCGTGCAAGGTCCAGAACGGACCAGTCGGATCTCACGTTGAGATATCCTTTCGCCCTGCGCCTATGGCGTTCTTCACAATTTCTAACGGTCAACCCGCATGAGCGCCCAGCAAAAGGCGATTCGCAATATCGCGATCATCGCCCACGTTGACCACGGCAAGACGACCCTGGTCGACTCACTGCTGGCTCAGTCGGGCATCTTCCGCGACAACGAAGCGGTTCCCACCTGCGTGATGGACTCCAACGACCTGGAGCGCGAGCGCGGCATCACAATCCTGTCGAAGAACACCGCTGTCACGTACAACGAGACGCGCATCAACATTGTTGATACCCCGGGTCACGCTGATTTCGGCGGGGAGGTGGAGCGGGTGCTCGGCATGGTCGATGGCTGTCTGCTGATCGTCGATGCCAACGAGGGTCCGATGCCACAGACCCGTTTCGTCCTGAAGAAAGCCCTCGAGCAGGGACTGCGTCCGATCGTGTTCGTCAACAAGATCGATCGGGCCCGGGTTGATCCCGAAACCGCCGTCGACAAGGTGCTGGATCTGTTCATCGAACTGGGCGCTGATGACGACCAGTGCGATTTCCCCTATCTGTTCGGAAGTGGTCTGGGCGGCTTTGCCAAGCCCGACATGAAGACCGACAGCGAGAACATGCGGCCGCTGTTCGACGCGATCCTGCGCCATGTTCCACCCCCGGTGGGTGATTCGGAGAAACCGCTTCAGCTCCAGATCACCACTCTGGATTACTCCGATTTCCTGGGTCGCATCATCATCGGCCGCGTTCACAACGGAAAAATCAAGCAGGGCCAGAGCGCTGCTCTGATCAAAGACGATGGTTCCGTCAAGAAGGGCCGCATCAGCAAGCTGCTGGGCTTCGAGGGGCTGCAACGCGTTGAAATCGAAGAGGCCTCCGCCGGAGATCTGGTGGCTGTGGCCGGCTTCGATGACGTGAACATCGGCGAAACCATCGCCTGTCCCGATGAGCCCACAGCACTGCCGCTGATCAAGGTGGATGAGCCCACGCTGCAGATGACGTTCGTGGTCAACGACTCCCCTTTCGCTGGCAAAGAGGGCAAGTTCGTGACCAGCCGTCAGGTGCGCGACCGTCTTCAGCGGGAACTGCTCACCAACGTGGCGCTCCGGGTCGAGGACACCGATTCTCCGGACCGCTTCGCCGTCAGCGGCCGCGGCGAGCTGCACCTCGGCATCCTGATCGAGACGATGCGGCGTGAGGGATATGAATTCCAGGTGTCGCAGCCGCAGGTGATCTACCGCACCATCGATGGCACCCCCTGTGAGCCTGTTGAGACGCTGGTGATGGATGTGCCCGAAGAGGCGGTCGGCGGTTGCATCGAGAAGCTGGGCACCCGGAAGGGTGAGATGCAGAACATGGAGACCGGTCAGGACGGCCGTACCCAGCTGGAGTTCATCGTTCCCTCCCGTGGTCTGATCGGCTTCCGCGGTGAATTCATCCGTGCCACCCGCGGCGAGGGAATCATGAGCCATTCCTTCTTCGAGTACCGGCCGATGGTTGGGGATTTCGATACCCGACGCAACGGTGTTCTGATCGCCTTCGAGGAAGGCACCGCCACGTTCTATGCCCTCAAGAACGCCGAGGATCGCGGTCAGTTCTTCATCTCGCCCGGCACCAAGGTCTACAAGGGGATGATCATCGGCGAATACAACCGGCCCCAGGATCTGGAGATCAACGTCTGCAAGACGAAGCAGCTCACCAACATGCGCTCGGCTGGTGCCGATGAACTCGATACCCTCCAGGCACCCATCCAGATGACCCTCGAGCGTGCGCTTGAGTACATCGGACCCGGCGAGATGCTGGAAGTCACCCCGGAATCCATCCGACTCCGCAAGCTGCCGGCCAAGAAGATGGCCAAGCGCTGATGCCCGAGGCGGATCCCCGCTTTCAGCAGGCGATCGAGCTCTTCAACAGTCAGCAGTGGTACGACGCCCATGACGTGTTCGAGGAGCTCTGGCATGAAACCGGCGAGCCCGAACGACGCAGCCTCCAGGGCATCCTGCAGGTAGCGGTGGCCCAGCTGCATCTGCAGAGGGGCAACCGTCGTGGGGCCACCATCCTGTTCGGCGAAGCGCTCGGAAGGCTTCGCCGGCCGGGAACACCCGATCTCGGTCTCGATCTCGACGGCCTCTGCGCTGTGATCCAGGGGCGTCTCGAGCTGCTGCAGCTGGACGGCGATCCCGAGTCGTGCACTGTCCCCGTGCTTCGGAACAGCCCATGAGCAGGCTGTAGTGTCCACGCAACATCCAGCAGCTTCAGGCTGCGAAAGCGCCTTCCGAGATGTTCAGGTCCACCGGCTGGTCACCCCTTCTGATCCTGCTGTCATCACTTCTGTTTGGAGCTGTTCCGCTCCAAGCCGCTGATCCGCAGGGGGAGGGGCTGATCACCATCGAATCCGATCAGCAGTCGGCGGACAATGTCACCGGCGTGATCACCGCCTCCGGCAACGTGCGGCTGGTTCATGCCAACCGCGGTGTCGTCGCCACCAGCCGGCAGGCCCAGTACTTCACCAAGGAGGAGCGCATCGTGCTCAGCGGGGATGTCGACGTGGTTCAGAAGGATGGCAATCTTCTGAGGGCCGGACAGGTGACCTACCTGCTCGACGAAGAGCGTGCTCTTGCCCTGCCAACCGATGGTGGGCAGGTGTTCAGCCAGTGGTCCCTCGAGACGAAGTCCAGCAGTCCGACTCCGATGGTTCCATGAGCCTGACGCTGGAGACTGTCTCCATCAGCCTGGGCGGTCGTCAGCTTGTTCGTGACGTGAGCCTCGATCTCTCTCCGGGCGAAGTGGTGGGGCTGCTGGGTCCCAACGGTGCGGGAAAGACGACCACCTTCAATCTCGTGGTCGGGCTGCTGAGGCCCGACCGTGGAGCGGTGAATCTCGACGGCCTGGCCGTTGCCGGACTCTCCATGCCTCAGCGCGCCCGGCTGGGCATCGGTTATCTGCCGCAGGAACCCAGCGTCTTCCGACAGCTGAGCGTCCGGGAGAATCTGGAGATCGCTCTTGCCCAGACCGATCTGAGCAACCAGGAGCGTCGGGACCGCCGCGATCAGCTGATCGATCAGTTCCATCTCACTCCCTTCATGGATCGCCGCGGGTTTCAGCTGTCCGGAGGTGAACGCCGCCGTTGCGAGGTGGCCAGGGCTCTGGCGGTCGGCCGTGATGGTCCCCGTTATCTGCTGCTGGATGAACCGTTCGCCGGGGTCGACCCGCTTGCTGTCGCCGATCTTCAGCTGCTGATTCAGTCTCTGCGCAGCCTCGGCATGGGAATCCTGATCACCGATCACAACGTTCGGGAGATCCTCGCCATCACCGATCGCGCCTACATCCTCAACGATGGATCGATTCTGGCGTCGGGACTTTCCGAAACGGTGGCCTCCGATCCCCTGGTCCGTCGTCATTACCTCGGGGAGGGATTCCAGCTTTGATCAGCCTTCCCCCGCTGCCGCGCAAAGTACCGCTTCTCGATCGCTGGCTGTTCGGCGAGCTCACGGGGCCGCTGCTGTTCGCCATCGCGGCCTTCACCGTCGTTTCCCTCTCCGTCGGTGTGATGTTCGATCTGGTGCGGCGCATCGTCGAATCGGGATTGCCGGTGACGGTGGCCGTGCAGGTGATGGCTCTCAAACTCCCCAGTTTTCTGGTCATCTCCTTCCCGATGGCCACGTTGATGGCGACACTTCTGGCCTACAGCCGCCTCTCGGCCAACAGTGAGCTCACGGCGCTGCGCAGCGTTGGAGTCAGCACGGTGCGACTGGTGGCACCGGCTCTGGTTCTGGCGATCCTGCTCACCGGGCTCACCCTGGTGTTCAACGATGTGATCGTTCCGCAGGCGAACCGAAGCGCTGAATCCACTCTGCAGCGTGCTCTCGGCCGCTCCCTGGCCACGGAGAAGGGCAAGGACATCATCTATTCACGTTTCGGGCGGTTGCAGGGCAGGGACGATGAACAACGCGGACGAGGGCTCAATCAGCTGTTCTATGCCCGCCGATTCGAGAAGGGGGAGATGCTTGATGTGACCGTGCTGGATTTCTCCCGGGTCGGTTTCCGCCAGATGCTCGTTGCCGAAAAGGCGCTCTGGCGGGAACAGGAGGCGAAATGGGAGTTTCTCGACGGTCAGATCCTCACGCTCAACACCAACGGCAGCACCACCCGTGTGGATTTCGATCGCTACCTCTATCCCCTCAGTGCCGGGCCTCTGAAGGTGGCCCGTCTTCCGCGGGATGCCAACAACATGACCATCGGGGAGGCGATCAAGGCCAGGCAGCTGTACGTGGAGGCAGGCAACGCCAAGGAAGCTCGCCGGCTTGCCGTTCGTATCCAGGAGAAGTTCACCTTCCCGGTCTCCTGCCTGGTGTTCGCTCTGATCGGCAGCAGTCTCGGCTCCAGGCCAGGGTCACGCACCAGCCGCAGCCAGGGCTTCGGCATCAGCGTGCTGTTGATTCTCGGCTACTACGTGCTCAGTTTCAGCTTCAGCTCCCTGGGCGTGAAGGGCACGCTTCCGGCTGTGACAGCCGCCTGGTTGCCGGTGCTGATCTCCCTGGGCTGCGGCGGAGCGTTGCTTCGCCAGGCCAGTCGTTGAGGTGAGCCGTCAGAATTGATCTCTGGTTGACCGCACGACACCGTTGCCGACCCCTCCGACTGACGTGGTGACCCTGCTGGGATTCATCGCTTTCTCGCTGCTGCTGCTGGCTCTTCCTCTGGCGTTCTGGGCGGTCTCCGGTCGATCCCTGCAGTCGCAGGTCAGGCTCCTGGTGGCGGTTGCGAACCTTCTGCTCACAACCCAGCTGGTTCTGCGCTGGTGGCAGTCGGGTCATTTCCCCATCAGCAACCTCTACGAATCCCTGTGCTTTCTGGCCTGGGCCTGCACGCTCACGCAGCTTCTGGTGGAACGCAGCTGGCCGTCTCCGCTCGTGGCCGCCGCGGCAACACCGATGGGGCTCGGCTGCATCGCCTTCGCCAGCTTCGCGTTGCCGGATCAGCTGCAGGAGGCAGCTCCCCTTGTTCCGGCCCTGCGCTCCAGCTGGCTGGTGATGCACGTGAGCGTGATCATGGTCAGTTACGCGGCTCTGCTGGTGGGGTCGCTGCTGTCCCTGGCGGTGCTGTTCACCGATCGAGGGGACGACCTGGAGCTGCGCAGCAGTTCCATCGGCAGTGGTGGATTCCGTCAGTCCGTTGCCGCCTCTGATGTCGGTGTTCTGCAGCTGCAGTCGGTTCAGCTCTCCACCAGTGAGCAGCTCGACAGCCTCAGCTACCGCACCATCACCGTCGGGTTCCTGATGCTCACGGTGGGCATCATCAGCGGTGCCGTCTGGGCGAATGAAGCCTGGGGCAGTTACTGGAGCTGGGATCCCAAGGAGACCTGGGCCCTGATCTGCTGGCTGGTCTATGCGGCCTATCTCCACACCCGATTCAGCCGGGGTTGGCAGGGGCGCCGTCCGGCACTGGTGGCGGTGGCCGGCCTTGTCGTGATCGGCGTCTGTTACATCGGCGTGAACCTGCTCGGGATCGGATTGCACAGCTACGGCTGGTTTCTAGGCTGAGAGCAAACAGCACCCAAGCGCCGTGAGTCAGGCCAGTCGCCGTGGCTGCCGCCGTTGTGCTCCGGCCTACCGACCGGTGGATGTGCGCCCCGCTGTGACGGGAGTGCTGATCGGTTTGGCGGTGGTGATGCTGATCGCTCTGCTGGCTCTTCTCTGAACGGAGGCCCATGAAAAAGCCCCGGCCATGGCCGGGGCATCGATGACGAAGCGACACCGCCTGGTTCAGACCAGAACCGCTTCCTTGCTGCTGCTGCTGCGGATTCCTTTGATCGCCTCGGCGTAGTCGGGCTGGTTGAACACACCGGATCCGGAGACGATCGCATTGGCTCCGGCCTCGATCACCTTCCAGGCGTTGCCGGCCTTGATGCCGCCGTCCACCTCGATCCAGGGATCCAGGCCCCGCTCGTCGCACATGCGGCGCAGATCACGGATCTTCTGCACCTGGTTCTCGATGAAGCTCTGACCACCGAAGCCGGGGTTCACGCTCATGATCAGCACCAGATCGCAGAGCTCGAGGCAGTACTCCAGGGTGTCCAGGGGAGTGCTGGGGTTCAGCACAGCACCGGCTTTCTTGCCGAGGTCCTTGATCTGGGCCAGGTTGCGATGCAGGTGAGGGCAGGCTTCCACCTGCACCGAGATGATGTCTGCGCCGGCCTTGGCGAAATCAGGGACGTACTTCTCAGGCTCAACGATCATCAGGTGCACATCCAGCGGCTTCTGCGTCACCGGGCGCAGGGCGCTCACGATCAGGGGGCCGATGGTGATGTTGGGAACGAAGCGGCCATCCATCACATCAACGTGGATCCAGTCTGCGCCTGCCTCGTCAACGGCCTTGACCTCCTCTCCGAGACGGGAGAAGTCGGCCGAGAGAATGGAGGGCGAGATCACCAGGGGCTTGGTGCTCATGGCGGGAACCGCGGAAGTGCGGGGTGATTTTAGGGACAACGGAAGCCACTGATACAGTGAGCCGCGCTCAGACGCCGAGATCCACTGCGGCAAGGGCAAACTGCCCGCCCCGATGGACTTGCTAACCCCTTCACCCCACATCTGGAGTCCCGTGGATCAGACCCTCATTCAGGAAATTCTCGAGGTTGTCGAACAGGCTGCCATCGCCTCCGCCAAGCTCTCCGGCAAAGGCCTGAAGAACGAGGCCGATGCCGCTGCCGTGGAAGCCATGCGCAAGCGCATGGGACAAATTCAGATGCAGGGCCGCATCGTCATCGGTGAGGGCGAGCGTGATGAAGCTCCCATGCTCTACATCGGTGAGGAAGTCGGCAGCGGCACCGGTCCTGGCGTTGACTTCGCTGTCGATCCCTGCGAAGGCACCAACCTCTGCGCGTTCAATCAGCGCGGATCCATGGCGGTTCTGGCTGCTTCCGACCGCGGCGGTCTGTTCAATGCTCCCGACTTCTACATGAAGAAGCTGGCCGCGCCTCCGGCGGCCAAGGGCAAGGTGGACATCCGCAAGTCGGCCACTGAAAACATCAAGATCCTCAGCGAATGTCTCGGCCTCGCTGTTGATGAACTGACGATCGTGGTGATGGATCGTGCCCGTCACAAGGACCTGATCGCTGAAATCCGGGCCACCGGAGCCCGCATCCAGCCCATCTCCGACGGAGACGTTCAGGCCGCTATCGCCTGTGGTTTCGCCGGCACTGGCACCCATTGCCTGATGGGCATCGGCGCCGCTCCTGAAGGTGTGATCTCCGCTGCTGCCATGCGGGCTCTCGGCGGTCACTTCCAGGGTCAGCTGGTGTACGACCCTGCTGTGGCTCAGACCTCCGAATGGGCTGACCTGACCAAGGAGGGCAACCTGGCGCGTCTCGCTGAGATGGGCATCACCGATCCCGACAAGATCTACGAAGCTGACGAGCTGGCCTGCGGTGAGCACGTTTGTTTCGCTGGCAGCGGCATCACGGATGGCCTGCTGTTCCACGGGGTTAAGTTCGAGCGTGATTGCACACGAACCAGCAGCCTGGTGATCAGCAACCTGGATAACACCTGCCGCTTCACCAACACCGTGCACATCAAGGACGGCGCCCAGAGCATCGCTCTGAGCTGATCGTCATCCATTGGTTGAGAGGAACGTCTCCATGCACATTGCCGTCGTCGGCCTCAGTCATCGCACGGCACCGGTGGAGATCCGGGAACGGCTCAGCATCCCTGAGCAGACCATGGAGACGTCCCTCCAATCGTTGAAGGGCAACGATCAGGTGATCGAGGCTTCGATTCTCAGCACCTGCAACCGCCTGGAGATCTACACGCTGGTGCGGCATCCGGATCTGGGTGTGTCCGCCGTCAGCGATTTCCTCAGCGGCCATTCCGGTCTGGGGACCGGCGAACTGTCGCCCCACCTGTTCAGTTACCACCACGCTGATGCCGTGGACCACCTGATGCGGGTGGCGGCCGGGCTGGACAGCCTGGTCCTGGGTGAGGGACAGATCCTCTCCCAGGTCAAGAAGATGATGCGCCTGGGACAGGAGCACAAATCCCTTGGACCGATTCTCAACCGGCTGCTCACCCAGGCCGTCAGCACCGGCAAACGGGTGCGCAGCGAGACCAACCTCGGCACCGGGGCCGTGTCCATCAGCTCCGCCGCTGTTGAGCTGGCACAGCTGAAGCTCGGTCAGTCCCGTGGCCTCGATCAGCTGGTCACCCTCGAGAGCGAACAGATCGCCGTTGTGGGGGCCGGCCGCATGAGCCGGCTGTTGCTTCAGCACCTTCAATCCAAGGGTGCCGCTGGGGTGGTGCTGCTGAATCGCACGGTGGAGCGGGCTGAACTGCTGGCCAAGGATTTTCCCGAGCTGCCGGTTCAATGCCGGCCACTCACGGACCTCGATCAATACCTGAGCACCTGTTCCCTGGTGTTCACCAGCACGGCAGCCGACGACCCGATCATTGATGCAGCACGGCTGAAGCCGTTGAACCGCCGCAGCAGGCTGCGCCTGATCGATATCGGTGTGCCCCGCAACATCGCCGCCGATGCGGCGGAGGTGCCCGGCGTGGAGTCCCATGACGTGGACGATCTTCAGGAGGTGGTCGCCCGCAACCAGGAGGCGCGCCAGGCCATGGCACGCGAAGCCGAGCAGCTTCTCAATCAGGAGGCTCAGCAGTTCCTCGACTGGTGGGACAGCCTCGAGGCCGTGCCGACCATCAACCGACTCCGCTCGGCCATGGAAGCGGTCCGAACTGAGGAGCTGCAGAAAGCCCTCAGTCGGATGGGGCCGGATTTCTCCGCTCGCGAGCGCAAGGTCGTGGAGGCTCTGACCAAGGGGATCATCAACAAGATCCTCCACGTCCCAGTGACCCAGCTGCGGGCTCCTCAGTCCCGTCAGGACCGTCAGCAGTCTCTCCGCACCGTCGAGCGCCTGTTCTCGCTGGAGGAGTCCGGGCTGGAATGATCCCAGTCCGCCTCAGTCCCGACCTGATTCGCACCAATCTCGTCGGATCTGACCGGTGATCAGCTCCGATTCCCTGAAACTCCGGTAAGTTCATCCCGCTCAACCGAGTGAACAAGGCATGAAGCGGGTACTGGCCATCATTCTCGGCGGCGGTGCCGGCACCCGTCTCTACCCGCTCACCAAGATGCGTGCCAAGCCTGCGGTGCCCCTGGCAGGCAAGTACCGACTGATCGATATCCCCATCAGCAACTGCATCAACTCGAACATCAACAAGATGTACGTGATGACGCAGTTCAACAGCGCCTCACTGAACCGCCATCTCAGCCAGTCCTTCAATCTGAGCGCCTCCTTCGGCCAGGGCTTCGTGGAGGTTCTGGCTGCGCAGCAGACCCCTGACAGCCCCTCCTGGTTCGAGGGCACCGCTGATGCTGTGCGCAAGTACCAGTGGCTGTTCCAGGAATGGGATGTGGACGAGTACCTGATCCTCTCCGGTGATCAGCTCTACCGGATGGATTACAGCCTGTTCATCGAGCACCATCGCAGCACCGGAGCGGATCTCACGGTGGCGGCTCTGCCGGTTGATCCCAAGCAGGCTGAAGCCTTCGGTCTGATGCGCACCGATGAGAACGGCAACATCAAGGAATTCCGTGAGAAGCCCAAGGGTGATTCACTGCTGGAGATGGCCGTGGACACAAGCCGTTTCGGGTTGACTGCTGATGCCTCCAAGGAGCGCCCCTATCTGGCTTCCATGGGGATCTATGTGTTCAGCCGCGAAACGCTGTTTGACCTCCTGGACAAGCATCCGGGTCACAAGGATTTCGGCAAGGAGTTGATCCCTGAGGCTCTGAACAGGGGTGACAAACTCCAGAGCTATGTGTTCAACGATTACTGGGAAGACATCGGAACCATCGGTGCCTTCTACGAGGCCAATCTTGCGCTCACCCAGCAACCCACTCCTCCCTTCAGCTTCTACGACGAGAAGTTCCCGATCTATACCCGTCCCCGCTATCTGCCGCCGAGCAAACTGGTCGATGCTCAGATCACCAACTCGATTGTTGGTGAAGGCTCCATTCTGAAGTCATGCAGCATTCATCATTGTGTGCTTGGAGTGAGAAGTCGTGTGGAAACTGATGTTGTCCTGCAGGACACTCTTGTGATGGGAGCTGATTTCTTTGAATCCAGTGACGAGCGCGCTCTGCTGCGTGAACGTGGAGGGATCCCTGTGGGCGTCGGTCAGGGCACCACGGTGAAGCGGGCGATTCTTGATAAGAACGCTCGCATCGGTTCCAACGTCACGATTGTCAACAAGGATCATGTTGAGGAAGCGGACCGATCTGACCTTGGTTTCTACATCCGTAACGGCATTGTCGTTGTGGTGAAGAACGCCACGATTCAGGACGGCTCAGTCATCTGATTTCGGTTCGTTTTTCGGTATCGCCGACTACAGCGACCTGGTCAATCCCTTATTCCTGACACAAGGCATCGAAAGTGCGGCCGGATCCCGATCTGACGCTCACACTGACGTCAGTTGTCAGTGGTCCCTAAGACCATGTCCCAGTCTCACTTCGGTCTGATCGGTCTCGGCGTGATGGGGGAGAACCTCGTCCTCAACGCCGAGCGGAACGGATTTTCCAGTGTTGTCTACAACCGCACCTACGCCAAAACAGAGGAATTCCTGAACGGTCGCGGACAGGGCAAGAACATCCAGGGAGCCACCGATCTCCAGGACTTCGTCAGCAAGCTGGAGCGTCCCCGCCGCATCCTGATGATGGTCAAGGCCGGGCCTGCTGTGGATGCGGTTGTGGATCAGATCTCCCCGTTTCTTGAAGAGGGTGACCTGCTGATTGATGGTGGCAACTCCGACTACCACGACACCGAGCGCCGGGTGCAGGAGCTGGAGAGCAAGAGCTTCGGCTTCATCGGCATGGGTGTGTCCGGTGGTGCCAAGGGTGCTCTGGAAGGACCGAGCATGATGCCCGGCGGCACGAAGGCGTCCTACGACGCCATCGAGAGCCTGGTGAACAAGATGGCGGCACAGGTGGAAGACGGCCCCTGCGTCACCTACATCGGCCCCGGTGGTTCCGGCCACCTGGTGAAGACCGTTCACAACGGCATCGAGTACGGCATCGAGCAGATCCTTGCTGAGGGTTACGACCTGATGAAGCGGGTCAAGGGCATGAGCGGTGAGCAGATGGCCGATGTTCTCGGTCAGTGGAATGCCACCGAGGAGCTGTCCTCCTACCTCGTCGAGATCACCGAGGTCTGCCTGCGCACCAAGGATCCAGAGGATGGCGCGGATCTGGTGGAGAAGATCATGGACCAGGCCGGCCAGAAAGGAACCGGTCTCTGGACTGTGGTCACAGCACTGCAGATGGGTGCGCCTGTCCCCACCATCTATGCGTCTCTCAACGGTCGCGTGATGAGCTCCCTGAAGCCTCAGCGTGTCGCCGCTGAATCGATCCTCAAGGGCCCCTCCATCAAGGATTTCGATCTCGGGACTCCCGCTGACGCCATGGCTCCGTTGATGGACGCCACGGTTCTCAGCTGCATCGCCAGCTATGCGCAGGGCATGGAGCTGCTGCGCATCGCCTCCCAGGATCTGGATTACAAGCTGCACATGCCGTCCATCGCCCAGATCTGGAAGGGTGGCTGCATCATCCGGGCGCGACTGCTGAAGCGCATTCAGGACGCCTTCAATGCGGATCCCGAGCTGTCCAACCTGATGATCGATCCCTGGTTCGCGGACCAGATCAACCGTCGTCTCCCCGGTCTGGCCAAGGTGGTGGCCGGCGCCGCCGAGTCCGGCATCCCCGTTCCCTGCTTCAGCAGCACCCTCGATTACATCAACAGCTACCGCAGTGGCCGTCTGCCGCAGAACCTGGTGCAGGCCATGCGCGACTGCTTCGGCTCCCACACCTACCAGCGGGTGGACAAGGACGGCAGCTTCCACACCGAATGGCTCAGCTGAGCCGAACGGTGATGACCACTTACCGCATCGAGCGGGCGGGCGATTCCGACTCCCTCGCCCGCCGGGCCTCCGAAACCATCGCGACCCAGATCAGCCAGGTGCTCGATCAGCGGGATCGCTGCAGGATCGCTCTCTCGGGAGGCAGCACGCCGGCCAAGGCGTACGCCCTGCTCGGTCAGGAACATCTTCCCTGGGAGCGTGTTGATGTCGTCCTCGGCGATGAGCGTTGGGTGGCCGCCGACGATGAATCCAGCAATGCCCGCATGCTGAGAAACACCCTGTTCGACGGAGGACCCGGGGCATCGGCCAGCTTCCATGCGGTTCCGACCGTGGAACTTTCCGATGCCGATGCCAGCGCCGCTGCCTTTGCGGACCTGGTCAGCCGCATCTGTCCAGGCGAGCCGCCGATCTTCGATCTGATGCTGCTCGGCCTCGGGGACGACGGTCACACGGCGTCGTTGTTTCCCGGTACCGAAGCGCCGGGTGTCACGGATCGATGGGCCACCGTGGGGCGCGGCAAGGGACTGGACCGGATCACTCTCACGGCTCCGGTGCTCAGCGCCGCTCGCCAGGTGATCTTTCTGGTCGGAGGTTCCGCCAAGCAGGAGGCCCTCCGGCGACTGATGGATCCGCTCGAATCGGCGGAGCGAACCCCCGCCCGCCTGGTTCAGCCTGCTAATGATGTCCTGATCCTCGCTGATCAGGATGCATCCGCCGGCCTCTGAACAGGTTCTTGTCCAGGGAGGCGGTTTCGCCGAATGGGCCAGCCTCAACGACACGATCATGGGGGGGCGCAGCCGGGCGGGCTGTCGCGTCACCCCCGAGGGTCTTCTGCTGGAGGGGGAGCTCGTCGAGGCCGGCGGTGGCTTCGTCAGCTGTCGCTCGCCCCGGCTGCAGCCTCCATTGGATCTCTCAGCCTTCTCGGCTCTGCAGCTGGATGTCGAAGCGGAAGGGCGCACCCTCAAGATCGCTCTCGGCTGCCGAGATGGTGCTCTTGGGCTCACAGAGCTGATTCCCGGTGGTCTGCGCTGGGTGATCGATGTTCCAACCCAGACCGATGGCATCACCCGGTTGACCGTTCCCTTCCGTGATCTGCATCCCACCGTCCGGGCCAAACCAGTGGGCCTGCCGCTGCGATTCGACGCCAGTGGGGTCACACGGATCCAGGTGCTGCATTCGAAGTTCGGGGAATCCGGAGAACTCAACCCAGGATTCCGCTCCGGACCGATCCGCCTGCTGATCCGATCCATCCGGGCCCTGCCCTGAACGGATGGATCTTCTGGTGCTGATCGCCAAGGCTGCGGATGTCTGCCTCAAGCCCTACAGCCATGCCGTGGTGCCCGCCGATCCCTCCGCGCCGGCGGACCTGGAGGACCTGACGGTGCGGATCGAATGCCGTGACGCCGAGGGGGCCCGCCATTCCGATCGCGATCTGGACCTTGAGATCTATCGCAGCGGTGACGAGATCAACCTGATGCTGGCCTGGAGGGATCAGCCGGAACGGCCGATGCTCTGGCAGGGGCGTCATCCGGTTTGGATGAACGGAGACACCGGTGTGCGCTGCCAGGGACCTGAGGATGCGGCTCCGCTCGAGGCCCTCGGCCGGCGACTGCGCTCCCTGCTGCAGCCGGACTGATCAGTCCGGCTGATCGGTGACGGCGCCTTTGCTCGAACTCGACACCAGACGGGCGTATTTGCCGAGGATCCCTGTGCGGTAACGCGGTTCCGGACGGATCCAGGCCGCGCGCCGCCGCTCCAGTTCAGCGTCGTCCACGTTCAGCTGCAGCAGCAGCTGATCGGCATCCACCGTGATGCTGTCGCCCTCCTCAACCAGCCCGATGGTGCCCCCGACGGCAGCTTCCGGAGCCACATGCCCCACCACCAGCCCGTAAGTGCCACCGCTGAAGCGGCCATCGGTGATCAGAGCCACCTTGTCCCCAAGTCCCTGGCCGACGATGGCGGAGGTGGGGGCGAGCATTTCACGCATACCGGGGCCGCCCACCGGGCCTTCGTTGCGCACCACCACCACATCACCGGCCTGGATCTGCTTGTCGAGGATGGCCGCAAGGCAGTCCTCCTCGCTCTCGAACACGCGGGCCGGACCCGTCAGCACCGGAGTTTTCACACCGCTGATCTTGGCCACACTTCCCTCTCGGGCCAGGTTGCCCTTGAGGATCGCCAGGTGCCCCTTGCCATAGAGAGGATTGTTCAGCGGACGGATCACGTCCTGACCGGCAGGAGGTTCCGACGGCACATCGGCCAGCAACTCCCTGAGGCTCTTTCCCTCCACGGTGCGGCAGTCGCCATGAAGCAGGCCGGCATCCAGGAGCAGCTTCATCACCTGAGGGATTCCACCGGCCCTGTGCAGATCCACGGTCACGTAGCGACCGCTGGGTTTGAGGTCGCAGATCACCGGCACCCTCTGACGGATCACTTCGAAGTCATCGATGCCGAGTTGCACGCCCGCGGTGCGGGCGATGGCCAGAAGGTGCAGCACCGCATTGGTGGATCCACCCACGGCCATGATCACGCTGATGGCGTTTTCAAATGCCTCCCGTGTCAGCAGATCCAGCGGCCGGATGTCGGCCTTCACCGCGTTCAGCAGCACCTCGGCGGAACGGGCCGCACTGTCCGCCTTCTCCTCATCCTCCGCCGCCATGGTGGAGCTGTAGGGCAGGCTGAGTCCCATCGTCTCGATGGCTGCGCTCATCGTGTTGGCGGTGAACATGCCGCCACAGCTGCCGGCTCCGGGGCAGGCATTCTTCTCAACCGCCGTGAGCTGCTCCTCGTCGATCCTGCCGCTGGTCAGCTGACCCACCGCTTCGAAGGCACTGACCACCGTCAGATCGCAACCCCCGAGCTTTCCCGGCTTGATCGTGCCGCCGTAGACGAACACCGAGGGGATGTTCATCCGAGCCATCGCCAGCATGGCGCCCGGCATGTTCTTGTCGCAGCCGCCGACAGCAAGCACCCCATCCATGCTCTGGCCGTTGCAAGCGGTTTCGATGGCATCGGCGATCACTTCCCGGCTCACCAGGGAGTACTTCATGCCTTCGGTGCCCATCGAGATGCCGTCGCTGACGGTGATGGTCCCGAACATCTGGGGCATGCCACCGGCCTGCCGGGCCGCTTCCTCAGCACGCCGCGCCAGATCGTTCAGCCCGACGTTGCAGGGAGTGATCGTGCTGTAGCCGTTGGCGATGCCGAGGATCGGCTTGCCGAAATCCTCATCCCCGAATCCGACAGCCCGCAACATGGCGCGGTTGGGGGAGCGCTGGATTCCCTTGGTGACGGCGTCGGATCGAAGCATGGGCCTGAGGGCTGAGCCTGTGGCGATTTGGCCAACCTACCGATCGTTCAGTCGCCGCCCCCCATGCTCTCCAGCTGACGCCGCACATCGGCGATGGCGGCATTCAGTTTCTCCACCCGTTCCTCGAGATGCTGGTTGTGATGGTGTCCATTGCCGCTGGGGTCGAGGACCTCGGATCCGTCCTGCATGCGCGGGGCGTAGAGCATTGCCTTCTGATGGCCGATCCGCCGGCGGCGATCCGCTTCGTTGAGAAGCCACCAGGCCAGGCCTGCGGCTCCGATCACCGCTCCGGTCGCAAGAGTGGCGATGGTTCCTGGAGCGGAGTCGTGCTGCTGCACCATCACGGGTCGTCAGGTGATCACAAACTAGTCACGGCCTGCTGTTCTGAGATTCAGGCGTCGTGAAGGGTCACCGATGCCCGGAACAATCTCTCCTGCGTCGTTCAGATCGGGGTCGATGCAGGCGGTGTGCAGGGTGAGATCCGGAATGGCCTCGCCGATGCGCTTCAGTCCTGGGCTGGCACAGACGGCGGTGACCAGCCGCAGGCGGCGTCCGTCGATGCCGCGGTCGACCAGTTGCTGGAGCAACGCCAGCGTGCTGAAGCCATCGCTGATCGTGTCCTTGAAGACGATCACACCGGCGCGGCTTTCGATCGCTGCGGGAACACCCTCCAGGCAGAGGGCGGCATCGGGCAGAACAGAGCGTGCTCCCTGCCAGAGTTCCAGGCCGGCCGGCAGAACGGGCATGGCCAGCAGCGGCACGTCCCGTTCCACGACGGTTCCCTCGGTTTCGCCCTGATCGGTGAGCACGGCTTCCCTGCGGTGCGGCAACCAATCGCGCAGGGCCTCGTAGCTGAGCCAGCGTCCGAGCTCCTGCAGAGCTGTGGCGTAGAGCGCCGGAGGGGTCTCGCGGAACCGGAGCACCGTCAGCCAGTGGCCGATCAGTGGGTGGGGCGGTACCACCACCCGCAGGGTCATGGCCATGAACGTCGCTTCTCAGGCAGCTGCCATAACGTGAGCAGACAAGCTACCGGCCCTGATGCAAGCCCTCCTTCGCCCGGCTCCCCTGCTGGCGGCGCTGCTGGTCGCGGTCACGTCCCTGCTGTGGTCCGGCAGTGCCGAAGCCATCACCGCTCCGGAGCTGCGCGGGCAGCGTGCCGTGCAGGAGATCACCGCCGACATGCACGGCCTTGATCTCAAGGAGAAGGAGTTCCTGAAGGCGGATCTGCGTGACATCGATCTCAGTGGCACCGATCTTCGCGGTGCCGTGATCAACACCTCTCAGCTGCAGGGAGCGGATCTGCGCAATGCCGACCTGTCCGACCTCGTCGGCTTCGCCAGCCGGTTCGACGGTGCTGATCTGCGGGGCGCGAATTTCACCAACGCCATGCTGATGCAGAGCCGGTTCGCCGATGCCCGCATCGACGGAGCGGATTTCACCAATGCCGTGCTCGATCTTCCCCAGCAGAAATCCCTCTGCTCACGGGCCGACGGCTCCAACCCAGTCACCGGTGTCTCCACCCGTGAGAGCCTCGGGTGTCGTCCCTGAACCGAGCCACCATGCCAACCCGTCTGCCGGTGACCGTCATCACCGGTTTCCTCGGTGCCGGGAAAACCACGCTTCTGCGCCATCTGCTGACCACCAGTGGTCAGAGACTGGCGGTGATGGTGAACGAGTTCGGCAGTGTCGGGCTGGATGGTGATCTGATCCGCAGCTGCGGTTTCTGTCCGGAGGATGAGCTCGAGGGGCGTCTTGTGGAGCTCAACAACGGTTGTCTCTGCTGCACGGTTCAGGACGACTTCCTGCCGACGATGGAACGTTTGCTGGAGCGGGCGGATCACCTCGACGGCATCGTCGTGGAGACCAGTGGTCTGGCACTGCCGCGCCCGCTGCTTCAGGCCCTGGAGTGGCCTGCGATCCGCAGTCGCGTCCACGTCAACGGTGTGGTCACCGTGGTGGACGGTGAAGCCATGGTCGGAGGACATCCGGTGGCGGATCGGGAGGCTCTGGAGAACCAGCGGCTGAATGACCCGAGCCTGGATCACATCACCGCCATCGATGAGTTGTTTGCCGATCAACTGGGTGCAGCTGATCTGGTGCTGATCAGCCGGGCGGATCTGGTGACGGACGACAGCATGGAGAGGGTGCGCTCCTCGCTCGCGTCGCAGGTTCGCGACGGCACGCCACTGCTGCCCGTTCGTCAGGGGACGATCGATCCAGCTGTGGTGCTCGGCCTTGTTCATCGCGATGAGCATCAGGCTGACCACGACCACGACCACGACCACGACCACGATCACGACCACCACGATCACGATCACCACGATCACAGCCATGTGGAGATCGTTGGTGGTGTGGTGCGCCTTGCCGGTGCCATCGACCGCGCTCAGCTGGAGCGCCTGCTGCCCGACCTGGTGAGAGGTCATGGCGTCGTTCGACTCAAAGGCCGCGTCTGGTTGGCAGGCAAAACTCTCCCGCTTCAGATCCAGATGGTGGGACCGCGTCTCAACAGTTGGTTTGAAGCTGCGCCGGCCACGGCCTGGCATCCGCCCCAATCGGTTGGACTGGATCTGGTGGTGCTCTCCTTCGAGGAGACCGCGGCCGACGCGATCCAGACGGCTCTTCAGAGCGTGGTCACCGCGACTCCGGCAAGGGCAAGCACTGCCGCCAGCAGTCCCAGCGGTTGAATCGCATCGCCCTCCAGGGGAGCGATCAGAAGGGCCATCACCGGTGCCGTTGCCATCAGGGTCACCCCTGGCCCCACCGGTAATTCACGGAACACCAGTTGCTGCAAGGCAATACCGACGTTCGTGCCGAGCACGGTCGCCATCAGGATCCGGAACCATGGACCCCGCCGGCTGCCCAGCCGGTTCCATGGAGTCTTTCTCAGAACAGGCATCAGCACCAGCCAGCCACCCAGCAGCCGGATGGCTGCCGACTGCAGCGGCGACAGGCTGGTCTCCAGCAGCACATGGCGGGCGAGGAAGGCTCCTGCGAGTCCGCTGATCACCGCCATCAGCGACAACATCAACCCATGGATCACCGGAGGGTTGCCGGAGTCAGACGGGTTGGACTCCGAACTCTGACGCGCCACCAGCAACACGGCTGAGCTGACAAGCACGGCGCCAATCCATGCCTTCCAGGGAAGGGTGTCCTGCATCAGCAGCACGGACCCGACACTTCCGAGCACGGGCCCGACCGCTTCCACCGTGAGCGTGCGACGGGTGCCCAACCGTCGCAGCGCGGCCAGATAAAAGCTGTCGCCGATGGCGATGCCGATCACCCCGCTGAGCAGCAGGAGGGCCACCCCCTGTCCGTTGTCACCCCAGGGAAGGCTCAGCAGCACGGGGAGGAACAGCAGGGTCGCCAATCCGTTCTTGACCGTGTTGAGCTGCAGTGCGGAGCCGCTGCTCGAGACGGATCGCCACAGGCTGCTGGCTGTGGTCCAGACCATGGCCGCTCCCAAGGCTGCGAGCAGTCCGGCCATGTCGTCGTGCCTGGAGACCGTCAGAGTCTGGCGCCAGCGGTCGGGGGCCGGGAGACAATGGCGTTCAGTCTCTTTTCGTCACTGAATGCTGCTGGATGCTCTCAACCGACTCTCGGGTCAGTGGCAGGTGAATCTTGAGACCCGTGTGGCGCGGACAGAGCTGTATGAGAAGCGGATCGCATCCTCGAGACCGTCCCTCGGATTCTTTGTGCTGCTGATCAGTTCGGCGGTGATCGCCACGCTCGGGCTGATCTCCAACAGCACGGCCGTGGTGATTGGAGCCATGATCGTTGCTCCATTGATGGATCCGATTCTCAGCCTTTCCTTCGGTCTTGCGGTCTCTGATGACAAGTTGATCCGGCGTTCCTTTGTGACCGTGCTGCTCGGGGTGATCACGGTCGTTGTCACGGCGGCCTTGATTTCTTCTGTTCTCGATATCACTCACGTGCAATCGGAGATCCTCGGTCGCACCACACCGAATCTCATCGATCTGGGAATTGCAGTGGCGGCTGCTGTGGCGGGTTCGTTCTCGATGACCAGGGAGAGACTGTCGAGTTCCATTGCCGGAGTTGCGATCGCGGTTGCCCTGGTTCCACCGCTCTGTGTCAGCGGGATCGGTCTGAATCTCGGTCATGAGATCACCGCCGTGTTCGGACGCGGCAGCGTGACAGGACTCTCCAATCAGGTTGCGGAAGGCTCGTTTCTGCTTTTTCTGGCCAACCTGATCGGCATCGTTGTTGCCAGTTTGATGGTGTTCCTGATTCAGCAATACGGAACAATCACCCGATGCTGGCGCAATCTTCTGGTCTGGCTTGGATTGCTTGGACTGCTGTGCATTCCACTGTCATCGTCTTTGCACGATTTCAGCCTCACCCAGGAGATGAATGCTCAGTTCAGCCGATTCAAGGCGGGTAAGGTTGAACGCCTACCTGTGATTCAGAAGAACCCGGGGTTATGGCGAAGGGTCCGTGTGATGTACAGCAACGTCAGGGTGGTCAACAACAAGGCGGTGGTGGATCTGGTGATTAACGTTCCAGAAGCCCTGGCGAAGAATGATCAGACGTTCGATCGCATCATGACCAGTCTGGTGGAACGCTCGAAGGACTACGGACTGGATGACACCGTTGTGAATGTGAACGTGATTCCCAACCACAGTCTGAGTTACAGCTCCAAGGGGTCGGAGGGCTGAACGCCGGGCATCACGGTCTGCATCAGCTCTGAACTGAGCCTCCACAACGCCGTTGCCTTGGCTTGATCGCGGGCCTCCGCACTGGTGTCCACCGCTTCGAACCGATGCTGTCCCGGTCGGGTCAGGTGGTTGCTGAAGTAGTGGAAGCCAGGATCCGACCAGCGGTTGTCGACGCAGAGATCTGCCAGAAGTTCCCCGGCCTGAGCCGGGGTCTCCGTCAGACGCAGCACGTCCCGGGCCAGAAGGGCGAAGAGGGTCATCCCCAGTGGATTGCAGGCGCGACTGGTGCGGAAGAATCCCTCAGGACCACGAGGAATCACGAGCCCAGGACTCCAGCTGAGCACAGGAAACGGGGTGCCCTGAGCCTCGAGCCGACGGCTCAGTTCCCGCCCGAGCAGCACGTTGCAGAGCTTGCTGTCCTTGTACGCCTTGTCGGCGTCGAACGTGCCCCCGTCCACCATGGCGAAACCGGTGCCGCTGCGAAGACCATCGAGGCTCCCCAGATCGGCCGGTCGACCGACCCGACCACCACCGCTCAGCGGATTATGGACATCCGAGGCCGTGATCACGGCCCTCGGCTGGTGGCCACGTTTGAGCAACGGCAGCAGATTCTCAAGCAGTCGCTGGTGTGCCAGCTGGTTGACGGCGAAGGTCAGCTCGATACCTTGCCGACTCCACTGCGGCGCACGGGTTCCCGCTAGCTGCAGACCCGCATTCAGAACCAGGGTGTCAATGACGTCTGCCTCATCGATCAGCTGGCGACTGATCCGATCCACAGCTTCCAGATCAGCGAGGTCAGCGATCAGGATTCGCGGTGACGGACCCAGTTGCAAACGGGTCCGTGCTTCCGCCTGCTCCGATCGGCACAGCAGCGTCAGTCGATGCCCCATGGTTTGAAGACGTCGTGCCGCTTCGGCTCCGATTCCTGAGCTGGCTCCGGTGATCAGCAGGTGCCTGGCGTCATTCATGGCCGTGCACCCGGAACACGTAGAGCTGAGCGTCCCGTTCGCTCACGACGTAAAGCCTGCGTTTCACCGGATCGAAGGCAACGCCTTCGGATTTGCGGATCTTCGCTGGTTTCTGATCGCTCTCCAGGTTCAGATCCAGACGTTGCAGAACCTGATCGGTGGACCAGTCGTAATGAAACAGGCACTGGCCTTTGTCGCTGGTGATCCAGAGCGTGTCACGGGTGCTGTCGTGGCTCAACCCGGAGAAGTCGAGCTTGTCCGGGCCGACGCGTGGATGGTCGAAACCGTTCGTGGTTGTGAGAAGACGTGCGGCGATGATCGCCCCGAGGTCCGGGCTGATCTCGATGAGCACCCCTGGGCGGCCTTCCTTCACGACGAACACGTGGTTGTTCCTGGTGTTCACCGTGATGCCCTCCAGTCCCTTGTTGTCCGGCGGATCAGGAAAGTGATGGGCCACCAGCCCGTAGTTCTCCATGGCGGCCAGCGGTCGGCGGCTGATCTCCTTCCGGCTCGCGATGTCGACCGTGATGATCGAATTGGTGTCCTCCTGGACAGCCAGCAGGCGGCTGCCATCAGCGCTGATCGCGATGCCCTCGAGATCGTCGACACCGATGAAGAAGGATTCGCTGATCCTCAGCCGTCCCTTGAGGTCGAGCTTGAAGATCGCCTTGGTGTCGTCACTGACGGTGTAGAGCGCGGTGCCGTCAGTGTTGAGGGTGAGTCCTGACGGTTCGTTGAGGCCGGCTCCTTTGTCGAGAATGCGATGTTCGCCGATCAGGCTCAGCGTTAGTTCCTCAGGCCCGGCCATGGACGGATGGTTGGAGGTGCTCAAAGCATTTCAGCTGTCGTGGGGACGGGGAAGTGCCCAGATCACCCTGAACGATGATCGGAATTCATGCCGCTGATCCATGCCAAGCATCTGCGTGTACTGCGGATCCAGGGTTGGCCATGACCCGTCTCACCGGCAGGCGGCAGAGGAACTCGCTGCGGTTCTGCTGCGCCATCGACTTGGGCTGATCTATGGCGCTGGGCGGATCGGCCTGATGGGCGTGCTGGCGGACGCGATGCTTGCTGGAGGAGGGGACGTGATCGGTGTGATCCCGCGCGCACTGATGGATTCGGAGGTCGCCCATACGGGCCTCAGCCGTCTTGAGGTGGTCGAGTCGATGCACATCCGCAAGGCGCGGATGATGGAACTGGCTGATGCGATGGTCGCGCTGCCCGGTGGCCTCGGCACGCTCGAGGAGTTGTTCGAGGCGCTCACCTGGGCACAGCTCCGATTCCACAGCAAACCCTGCGGGCTGCTGAATGTGCGGGGCTATTTCGATCCGCTGCTGACCTTCCTCGATGGGGCTCTCGAGGAGGGGTTCATCTCAGCTGAGAACCGCCGGCTGGTGTCGGTGGAGTCTTCTCCGGCCCAGCTCCTGGATGTCCTGCTGAAAACCCTCTGATGGCTGAGGAGATGCGCGTCGTCATGCTGAGCGGAGGCAGCCGTGGCATCGGTCGTGCGATCGCTCAGGCTCTGCTGAAGGAGGGGCATCTCCTCAGCCTCGGTCTGCGCGACGTTGAATCAGCAGACATCGGCGATCTGGAGGATTCAGGGCGTGTGCTGCTTCAGCGGTATGACGCGGAGGATCCGGCATCGGCCGAGTCCTGGGTTGAGGCGACGGCTGCCTGGGCGGGACACGTGGATGCTCTGGTGCATTGTGCCGGCATCCTGAGGCGCACCCCGCTTCTCTTCTCTGACGGGGAGCAGCAGGACATCGAGGCGCTCTGGCGAGTGAATGTGATGGGCCCCTGGTGGCTGACTCGTGCTGCCTGGCCCCATCTGGTGCGCAGCGGGCGAGGACGGATCCAGGTGCTGGTCTCGATGAGTGGACGACGCGTGCGTGGAGGCATGGCGGCCTATCCGGTCAGCAAGTTCGCCCTGATGGGGCTTTGCCAGTCGATGCGGAATGAAGGCTGGCCCCATGGAATCCGCGTGACCGCTTTCTGTCCCAGTTGGGTCAACACCACGATGGCCGCTGGAATCAGCCAGGTGAGCTCGGATGACATGACGCAGCCTGACGATCTTGCGGCGATCTCAGCACTTCTGCTTCGGTTGCCGGCTGCCAGTGTTCCCTTCGAGGTTGCGGTGAACTGCAATCTGGAAACGTGATCCCCACGGCTGTCTCAGCTTCGTCGCAGCCATGAGGGGGCTCCTCCGAACCAATCCTCGAGATCATCCCGATCGGCGTGAAAGTTGCCATCCGGCTCGCTGCACCCGAGATCCAGTTCCTGAAGCAGAACGTCCTCCTGGAGCGGACGCTGTCGCTGTCGCTGGCGGCGACGGGCCCGTCGCAACCAGGCGGCCACGGTCGAATCATGGTCTGCGAACGTGTGCAGTTCGATCCGCTCGGCAAGGGTCACCTGGCAGCCGGAGGCCAGGCGTCGCAGGATTGCCTGCAGGCGGAGACGGGTCTGTGTGGTCAGCATCGACCTTTGCCACTGCACACCTGTTAGGGCTGCTGAGCCCATGACGCACAAGGCCCATGGAATCTCTCCAGGGTTGTCTCTCCGTTCACAAGCCCGGCCATCCCCCCGTCTGAGGCTGATCCCTGTGGCCGATGGTCACCTTCGCTCGCGACGGCGTCCAGATCCGCTTCAGCAGGTTCAGCATCAGTGCGATCCACAGCAAGAGCAGCACGGCAAAGCTGCCATGAACGATCCAGTCCGGCAGCAACAGCCGGGCTCCCCAGCTCACGTTGCGGACAATCCCCGACATCAGCACGGGGATCACCGAACCGAACCAGCCGATGCAGACACTGAGCAGAAAGCGCAGCACCATGCCGGTACGAGCTCCGATCATCATCACTTCATCTCAGCGGCTGTCGGCGTGATCCATCCACACGCTTGAATCTCCCAGATGATGAACTCCGACTGCCCCATCTGCGCCCTGCATGTCGAGCCGGCCATGGTGGGGAGCTACGAGATTGAACGGTCCGGTCTCTGGGTTCTCCGCCATCACCCCGATCCGGCGCCGCTGGTCGGTTGGTTGCTCCTGGACAGCCTGCGCCATTGCTCAGGCCCGCTCGCGTTCAATGCGGAGGAAGCCGCCGACTGGGGGCGGGCCGTTCGTGATGCCAGTGTTCTTGTTCAGGACCTCACCGGCTGTGATCGGGTGTATGCCATTGCCTTCGGCGAGGGCGCACAGCATTTGCATCTGCATCTGATTCCCCGTTTCCTGAACGAACCCGCCACGGCCGCATGGTCCGTGGCAGATCACTACCGGGCTGTGGCGGGTGGGGATCGCCAGGCCGCCGGACCAGCCGCGGTGCAGGAGCTGATCCGACGTGCCCGGACGGTTACCAGTTGACGAATCCGCCGCCGTAGCGCGCATTGGCGAAGCCACCGCCGCCGTTGCCCCAGCCGCCGCCGCGGGCATTGCCGAAGCCGCCGCCACCGCCGCCGCCGTTGGCCCAGCCCCGGCCACGACCGTTGCCCCAAGCGGCGATCTGCAGGTCTCCATTGCTGTGGCTGTCGAGGAACTCCTGCCAGCCACTGGCTTGATCACGGGCGCTGGCGATCCGCGCTTCGATGCTGTTGTCCGCTTTTTGGTCTGTGTAGGTGCCGGTCTCGGCGATGGCGCTGAAGGTGCTCCAGGAGCTGAGCAGCGCCAGAACTCCAAGCAGGGTGGTGGTTTTCATGGGATGTAAGGGAAATGGATGGATTCAGGAGCAGGACTCACTCGTCCTTGCCGATGCCGGCCACCGTGCCGAGCACACTGTTGTAGTAAGCCGCGATTTTGTCGGCCTCGAGGCCGACGGGGCTGTCGGGACCGATCGAGGAGTTGATGATTCGGGTGCTCTCCTCATCGCCATCGATATAGCCCTGCAACAGCTGGCCGATGGCGAGGTTTCCTGAAGCCAGCAGCGCATCGTTGCCGTGGGTCACCGCACAGCCGACACCTGCACGGCCGTAGGGACGGACCGGAACCATCCTGCTGCCGGGGACTTCGGCCATGTTGGCCTTGCTCCAGAGCGCACCTCCGGCAATGGTGGCGATTTCACCGTCCTTCAGGGCTTTCAGTGCTGCATCGGGGGAATCGAATCCCTTCGCGTCGGCTTCGGGGAGCTGGCTTTCAACAAGGTTGGCCGGAATGCTGCCGGTGATCACACCGATCTGCTTTCCCTTCATGGATTCAGGAGTTCCGTCCACGCCTTCGGTGGTGAGCAGTCGCATTCCGCCCACGGCGAAAGGAAGCGTGTAGTTGATCTGCCTGGAGCGTTTCCATGAGAAGCCAACGCCGCAGACGATGTTGGCTGTTCCGTTGGTGAGGGCGTCCTTGGCCTCTGAAACGCTGCCGACCTCCACATAGCTCAGTTCCGTTGTGGCATTCTCCTCCGACTGTTCCTTCTGAATGGCCTTGAGCACGTCAACAGCCAGGCCTGTCCATGCGTCGCCGTTCTTGGTGCTGTAAGGCAGGGCATCGTTGATGACGACGGCTTTCAACCCCACGGGATCGCCGGTGGCTGATGTCGTGGTGTCTTTGGTCTGGGAGCTGCAGGCCGCAAGGCTCAGCATTCCAACAGCCAAAGCGGCGGGAAGGATCTTCATCCGTCTGATCGGTTGAACTCCCCGTTGTTAAAGGATTTGTATCGGATGCGACGTGTTGCGTAAAACAGCTTGATGACGTGTCAGTTGTCTTCCACCAAGTGATCCTTCCGCTTGCTTTTTCGCTTGCGAGGGTGATCCGCCCGCAGGTCGCCCATCGGCCAGCCAAGTTGATGCAGGTGCCGGATCACCGGTGCATCAGCTTCGAAATAATTGCTGCCGTAGGTGGTCTTCAGTCCGATCTCCTTGAGGGTCAGCAGCAGGAGTCGTTCTTCACGGCGCGTTCCCCGGCGTGCATCGACCAACTGAAACCCACGGGCCTCGAAATCGCTCTGAACCGAGCCGATGTCTTCGCTGTAGCCGATGGCAATCGTCTGATCGATGCCGCGCAGAAAGGTGAAGACAACGGCTTCCGGTTTCGCCTCCAGATCCTGGAATCGTTCTGTCAGCGCAATAACGGCGTCCATCACCGGTGCCTGCAGAGCCTGTTCGATCAGTGCGAATTCCATGGTCAGAGGCCTCCGATGGCAAGGCGTTCGTCGCAGGCCGTTTCGTAATTGCGGATGGCGGCGCTGGGGATGGAGCCGTTGCTCTTGAGCTGCCGGATGGAGAGTTCGACGCACTGAAGCACAACACTGGTGAGCTCGCGGCCCTCGCACAGAGCCCAGCTTCGCAGCAGCACATGCAGGCTTGGCGGCACGGAGACCGTGAGCTTCACCTGGTTTTCGCGAGTGGCGGTTTTGATCATCAGCGGCTCTTCTGAGCAACCCAAAAGTAGCTCAGCAGTCACCACGAAGCAACTCTGGAGTGTCTTCAAGGCAGCTTCGGGGCCTATTCAGGGCGTCTGCGCAAGAATTGCTGGTGTGACGCAAGGTGCACATGCGGCTCTGGCTCCTTCTGGCAGCAGCGCTTTTCAGCTCCTCTCCGGTGCGAGCCGCCGGTGGCGATGACGCCTGGGACTGGTACACGGGAATGACGCCCTTCGAGCAGTGCGAGGAGTATCTGCTCGGGGATCCCTATATCGAGACTGTGCTGGCGGAGGACCTTTCAGGATGCGCTGAAGTTTTTGGCCTCCCGCAGGTCATTGAGCCCTGAGGAGCAGCGTTTAAGGAAGAAAGCGGAGAGGGCGGGATTCGAACCCGCGGAGGCTTGCACCTCGCTGGTTTTCAAGACCAGAGCCATCAACCACTCGACCACCTCTCCCTGACCGTGATCAAGATCACGACCACCACTTTAGCAAGGTGTTCGCAGCTGTTCAGACCTGCCGATCAACATCTCAATGGCGTTCATCGAGCGACTGTTTCACCCATCAAGAGTCGGAAGGCTGATCCTCAAAGAGATATTCTTCGTGTTGGTGGCAACTGCTTTTTGCAAAATACGAATGCTATCGACCTGTTAAATCTTCTTTTTGCAAGAACAATAACGTTTTTCTTGGTTGGCAGTGCTGACGGACTCGTTCACGCCCTCTGACGGATGTCATGTCCTCTGTCTTTCATCGGGTCCCGCTTCCGGTGAGTTGGTGGTGAGAATGATGTTGCGAGGAATTCTCATTGTTTGGCCATGAAAAAGGAGGGGCCGAAGCCCCTCCCCTCCTGATCAGATCAAGCGATCAGATCAGTCAGCAGCGGCGAAGGCCTGCATGAAGGCGGACGCGGTGCGCTGGTTGTTCTGAGTCGCGAAGGAGTTGGTGGACAACGTCGCTGTGGCAGAACCGTTGGCGGTCGCAGAAGAATTATCCTGCGTGCCGGTGGACTTGAACGCTTCCAGACGATCCAGGTTCACGGTGAAGCTGGAGGCCTCATCGGCGTTCACGCTGGCGATGGCACCCAGACCTTCGATGGCGACCTGAACTGTCACTGACAGTGCTGGTCTGACCGACGGACTGCTGATAGCCAGCCTCATACGCTGCGTTGAAAGCAGCGGTCCAGGATGCACCACCCGTGGTGTCGTTGGTGCTGTTCGCGGCTGCCAGAGCGGAATTCACGATGGCACCCAGCTGACCTTCCTGACCGATGGCGGTCACAGAATCCTCAGTGGACTGGAAGTCACCTTTGATGATTCCGGTCGCTGACGACTCGTTCGCCGTGGAGGAACTGTTGGTGATGACGTTGTTGTAAGCAGAGCTATAGCTGGAGTTGTAGTTCTGGTTGTAAGATTGTGTGTAAGCGTTCTTGAACTGCTTGAAGTTGCTCTGCTCGGTTTCGTAAGCAGTTCTTCCCTCAGATCCATAGGAAGCCTGGACGGAGGCATCCAGATCGCCCCAAGAGGTGTCGTAATCAGCAGACCACTGCCAATCACCATTCCGGTCGTAGCTGCCGTAATTACCGGTTGTGGTAGAGGACAGGTTCGTCGCTGTCGTGGCTGATTCCCAACCAGTGGAGTGGGATTCACGCTGAGCAGTTTCCGTTGCAACCGAGTTGGCGGCAGCAGAAGCGGCCTGGGTGGCAGCAGCGGAGGAGGAGGTGCCGTTGGTCTGCATCAGGCTGCTGCCTGCACCCAGCTGCATCACACCCAGGGACAGACCGTCAAATTCCTGAGTCGCAGACACGCTGGCGTTCACACCGATGCTGGTGTTGGAGCCGACGTTGAACTGGTTGGAGGTGCCAACTGCGTTGTTGAAGGTGGCAGTACCGGCGCCCGAGAAGGTCAGTCCACCGGGGGTGGTGGCGTTGATGATGAACATGCGCTGGGTGGTACCAGACATGTTGGGGTCATCGGACCCGGCGATGCTTTGAGCGTTCGCCGCAAGCGGTGCCAGGAGAAGCAGTGCTGCCCCAAAGCAAAGCCGAGGATCTAGACAGGATTTCATGGTTCAGGGAACGAACGAAGGATGAAGAAAGAGATTCACCCATCAATGATTAGTAACCACCGGCGGACTAGAACATGTCGAAAAAATTAAATCACCGGCTCTCTGGAACGCCTGTTTTGCGAAAAGTAGAATTAAAAATGAATTTCTCGCGACTATGGGGTTGTTCCGTGCACCCCGTTGTTCTCATGAACACAAAAAAGGAGGCAATCAATGCCTCCTTGTTGTTTGATTGTCAGCAACGTTGATCTTCAGCTGGGTTTTGACAGAGGCAATAAGCACTTGTCCGAATCACAGCCGGCAGGACCTGCTTCTGCAATCTCGCCCATGTCGTATCGCTTCAAGGCAGCAAAGAAGTCGCTGCTGACGCGTCTCTGCACCACCTCAGACTGCATTCTCTCGTAGGTCGCTGCGTCGATCGGCTCGAAAGGCAGGCGTGGGAATGTGGCATTGGCGTCGAATCGAGCCAGCAGAGCTGCCGAGATGTAGCCATCTCCATGGAGCATCGCTCCATGGAGCGCGTCGGCCAGGGGCTCGATCTCGTGCTCGCGGAATTCGATCGTGGCAGAGGTGTTGTGGGCGGTGTAGTGGCGCTGCACCTGCATGTAGAAATCAAACTGGGCCATGGCCGAGAAGCCGTTGATGTCGACGGCATCGGCTCCAGGCAGATTGGCCCAGCTCACTTCGGTGGGGATTTCCACCAGCCATTCGGTGCAGCGGGGATCAAACGGATCATCCAGCAGCCGGCCCTGGTCGTCCTTGTCCGACTGGGAGGGAACCACGGTGTAGCCGTAGTCCATGCAGGCCATCGCCACCGGGTCGTTCTTGCGGAAGGTGATCCGGCGAATGAAGCGCTGGGCCTTGGGGGGATGCCAGCCAGGGGCGGCACCGGTGAGCAGGCTCTTGGTTCCTGCCGGTTGAACGGTGGTGCAGCGGTTCGGACGGCGCAGGCCGTGGCGATCGCAGTAGTCCCAGACGGTGTCGTTCACCACCTGCTTCCAACGGCTCAGGTAGGCCGCCTCCTGTGCCTTGAACGCCAGGCCTTCCTCGGTGTCCGGACGTCCGGCCTCCCACCACTGCAACCAGGGGGTGCCGAAGGCATGCACGAAGAAATCGAACAGGCCCGTGAAGCTGACGCCCACGATCGGGTCCCATTCGCGGCTCTGGCGATAACGCTCCACCTCGAAGCGGTGGTTCAACAGACAGGCCACGGAAAGGGCCGCTGCACGGAAGGCATCAGCCTGCCCCTCCTCATCGCTCGGATCGATCTGATTCAGATGGATCTCCGCCAGATTGCAGTGGAAATCGGCACCGAGGATTTCTCCGCAGGGGTTGAGTCCGTAGCGGCCGAGGCGATGGTCCAGTTCTGCCTCGCTCATGTCGCTGTTGTGCAGGCGCAACCAGCGGCCGGCCTCATCACGACCCTGATCGCAGTAGATCTCAATGAATTCCTGGCGAAGTTCAGGGGTGCTCAGCAGGTCGGCATTGGAGCGGGCGATCGCTTCGGGTGCGAACTGAATGGCGCCCTCGCCGGAGTGGAACTGCTTGGTGACAGCCGCCAGCACCACATCGCGGCTTGGGCGCGTGTGATAAACCCGCGTGTGATTCGCCATGCGCAGGGCATCGCGCTCAGGGTCGATCCGCCAGTTGCCCTGATCATCCTGTTGCCAGAGGTTGTCCTTGGCTGAGGACGCCGCATCGTCATCGGCGGCGAACTGACGCATCCCCGCACTGCGACGGATGTTGCCGGCCACGATAGTGACGGCCGCTTCGTCGATCAGCAGGCAGCACTCCACGGAGGTGAGGCGTCTGCCGATCGCCTTGTTGAGCAGCCGTTCCACTCGTCCGTACAGATCCTTCAGCTTCACCGGGTTGGCCATGCCACCGAAGCCCTTGAGGGTTTCGCCGACCGGGCGCACGTCGTTGAGATCAACCTCGATCTCGATCAGTCCGCCATCGAACCGTTCATCGCTGCACAGTTCCAGCATCAGCTGGTAGCTGTCCACCCAGCCCCGACGGGTATCGCCCACCTTGATGGTGACCCGGTTGCCCTCGATGCGATGGGTGCACTCGTCCTGGCGCTGTCCTGCCGGGGTGACTCCGATATCGGAAACCGACACCACCTTGAGTCTGTTGCGCACGACCGGAAGGCGATCGATCAGGTGCGGCTCGATGATGGCCCCGGTGCCGCAGCCCATCATGGCGAGGTCCATCATCAGACCAAAGGCCTGCCAGTCCACCAGGTTGGTGGAGGTGCAGTTGTAGGCACCCGAGAAATTCACCGGTTGCTCAATCCAGCCCGTGCCGCCGATCCACAGCCAGCGGCCCGAGGGAAGAGCCTTCTTCTCTGCCTGCATGCGTGCCAGCAGATCCAGTTCCTGCTGATTGAGATTGCCGAGTTTGCGCAGGCCTTCGAGATTCCGTTGGCCAACCTGTGCCCAGCTCTCACGCCCTTCAGGAATACGGCGGCTGTAGGTGCGGTAGAAGACAGGATTGGCGGCGGGGGCGGTAGCGGGGAAATCGCCAAAGCTGGCGATCTCTCCCGCGTGGAGCGCCACGCGATTCGGAGTGAGGGTCACGTGCAGCTGAGCACTGGAGTTGTCGAAACCCTAACGCCACCAATGGGGTCAGCAAGGCCCGTTTTCCACCATCAGCAGTGTCCTGCTCAGACTGGTGCCCTCAGCCTTCATCCAATGCAGCGTGTTTGCGAGCCGGAACTCATGGACGATCCGCAGCAGGTGCAGGCTTATGCGCAGGCGGATTTCAGCGACGGAGATCGCCGCACCCTCGCCCTGATCGAGTCCCTGCTGGCGCGGTCCCCGGCATTGCCGGAAGCTCCTCTGTTCATCGACCTCGGTTGCGGACCAGGCAACATCACCCTGCCGCTGGCGGCATCGCATCCCTCCGCTGAGCTTGTTGGGGTGGACGGGGCCGGATCCATGCTGTCTGTTGCGGCTCAGCGCGCTGCCGCCGCGGGCCTCACGGTGCGCTGGCAGCAAGCCTCGCTTCAGGATCTGCAGAGGGGTGATCTGCCTGAGCTGCTCGGACGTGCCGATCTGATTGTCAGCAACAGCCTGCTGCACCATCTGCATCAGCCCGGACTTCTCTGGTCGCTCACCCGCGTTCTCGCTGCTCCGGGTTGCCGGGTTCTGCACCGGGATCTGCGCCGTCCCGCAACTCTGATGGAGGCCCGGCAGCTCCAGGAGCGTCATCTCCCGGACGGGCCGCAACTGCTGGTGAGGGATTTCCTGGCGTCTCTTCAGGCCGCTTTCGAGATTTCCGAAGTCGAGGCTCAGCTCGCGGCTGCTGATCTGAATGGCCTGAATGTCCGCGCGGAGGACGACCGCTATCTGGTGGTGTCAGGCTTGGTGGATTGACGCAACACGATGAGCTTGAGCACCTCTGCTGCGGAGTCTGATCCCGGCGCTGCGGTCGCTGAGGCGGTGGATCGGCGCCGCAATTTCGCGATCATTTCCCACCCGGATGCCGGCAAGACGACTCTCACCGAGAAGCTGCTGCTCTACGGCGGTGCGATTCAGCAGGCCGGTGCTGTGAAGGCTCGGGGAGAGCAGCGCAAGGTCACATCCGACTGGATGGAACTTGAGAAGCAGAGAGGCATCTCGATTACCTCCACCGTTCTCCAGTTCGACTACGACGCCACCACCATCAATCTTCTGGATACTCCGGGCCACCAGGATTTTTCGGAGGACACCTACAGGACCCTGGCGGCCGCTGACAACGCCGTGATGCTGGAGGACGCCGCCAAGGGACTCGAGCCGCAGACCCGCAAGTTGTTCGAGGTCTGTCGCATGCGCCAGATCCCGATCTTCACCTTCATCAACAAGATGGACCGTCCCGGTCGGGAGCCGTTGTCGCTGCTCGATGAGATCGAATCGGAACTGGAGCTGATCCCCTGGGCTGTGAACTGGCCGATCGGCAGTGGCGAGCAGTTCCGTGGCGTGATCGACCGTCGCAGTCGTGAAGTGGTGCTGTTCAGCCGTGCGGAACGGGGCCGACAGGCCAGCGAGCGGCGCCTGACCCTGGATGACCCTGCTCTGCGCGAGCTGGTGGAGCCTGAGCTGCTCGATCTGGCGGTGGAAGAGATGGAGCTCCTCGATGTCGCCGGCGCTGAACTGGATCTGGAGGCGGTGCATTCCGGAGACCTCACCCCCGTGTTCTTCGGCTCCGCAATGACCAACTTCGGTGTGCGTCCCTTCCTGGACGCGTTTCTGGAAATGGCCCAGCGTCCGATCGCCCGATCCAGCAGTGATGGCCTGGTGGACCCCCTGCGTGAGGGGTTCAGCGGATTCGTGTTCAAACTGCAGGCGAACATGGATCCTCGGCACCGGGATCGGGTTGCCTTTGTTCGGGTCTGCAGCGGTCGCTTCGAGAAGGACATGACCGTGAAGCACGCCCGGACGGGCAAGGCGATCCGTCTGTCGCGGCCCCAGAAGCTGTTCGGACAGGATCGAGCGGTGGTGGAAGACGCCTACCCAGGTGATGTGATCGGTCTGAACAACCCCGGCATGTTCTCGATCGGCGACACCCTCTATGTGGGGCCGAAGGTGGAATACGAAGGAATTCCCTGCTTCAGCCCGGAGATCTTCAGCTGGCTGCGGAATCCCAATCCCTCAGCATTCAAGAATTTCCGCAAAGGGGTGAATGAATTGCGGGAAGAGGGCGCTGTTCAGATCCTCTACGACACCGATGAAAGCAAGCGTGACCCGATCCTGGCGGCCGTCGGTCAGCTGCAGCTGGAGGTGGTTCAACATCGGCTCGAGCATGAGTACGGCGTTGAGACCCGTTTAGAGCCTCTTGGCTTCCAGGTGGCGCGATGGGTGTCGGGGGGCTGGTCGGAACTCGAGAAGGTGGGACGCATCTTCAACTGCAAGACCGTGCGTGACGCCTGGAATCGGCCGGTCCTGCTGTTCAAGAACGAGTGGAACCTCAATCAGCTCAAGGAAGATCATCCCGATCTCGCTCTCAGCAATGTGGCTCCGGTGGTCAGCGGTGTGGAGCCGATCAGCCTCTGATCGCCACCGTGCTGATCAGTGGGAACTGAAGTGCATCGCTTCGGTGGTTCCCCACAGATGTTTCCGCGCCAGTTCAGCGCGCCGAATCCATTGCTGCGCTTCGGTGCGGTTGCGACAGGTTCTGGCTTTCTCCTCAATCGTCATCAGCGACAGGAGTTTCTGAAGAGTGTTCATCCCTCTAGCCCAATTGATTCACTGTTAACCCGCCTTTAACCTTTGTCAAGCGCGGGCAGGCGTTCTTCACGCTCGTTTCAGCGCTGATGCATCAAGCGGGGGCGGGTGAGCAACCGCGGATCTCCTCGCGGGCCTCTGACTTCATCGCCAGACTGCACCGACTCACCACAACGATCCGTTGGACAGTCTCTGGCTTGTGCGAAGCACGTCGGACGGCGGAACCGAATACGTCTGCTTCCGCGGGGCCAGCGAACCTGTGGAGATGGTGGAGGGTTATCACCTTCCACCCCAGATGCCGCTGATCAAGCGACGCCAGTGGTTGAACCGCAGCGAAGCTCTCCATTGCCGTGAGCGCCTGGAGGGCAGTGAAGGGTTCCGACACGCAGCCCCCCTGTTCTGAGCTGCTGTCGATACGCTCAACTGCAGTTGGTTGAACGCCGTCATGGCAGCCGTGGGTGAATCCGGTCCACAACCCGATTCCGATGACCCCTATGCCCGGCTCGGGCTGTCGGCGGGCGCCAGCTTCGAGCAGGTTCAGAGCGCCAAGCAGCGCTGCCTCAGCGATGCCGACGATGATCCCCAGGCCAGGGCGAGGATCGAAGCGGCTTACGACGCGGTCTTGATGGCACGACTGCGGGATCGTCAGCAGGGCCAGCTCAGCCCGGCTGCTGCCACGGCATCACAGCGCGAGGACGGCACTGCTGCTGCAGCCGCTTCCGCTCCTGCCGCTGTCGGAGTTCTGCAGCGGATCCGCAGCGGTCTCCCCGATCCAGGCCCGGCTCTCTCCGGCCTGGCACCGCAATGGTCTCTGGTTGAGGGGCGTGGCCTGATCGTGCGACTGGTCGCCGGTGGCCTCGGTCTCGTTCTGCTGCTGTTGTCACCCGGAAGCGTTCAGCTGATCCTGGCGCTTGCCGTCATCGGCTGTTTCCTCAGCCAGATCCGTCGCGGTCGGCGTCCCCTGGCCTCGCTGGGCTGGACGATCCTTCTGCTCGTGGCCGGCCTGGTCACGGGCGTTGTGCTGGTCTCGGCGTTGTCTCCTTCGGCCCTGTCCCAGCTTCAGCTCGCCAGTGATCAGATTCAGGCGATTCCAGCTGCGCTGCTGCTGCTGATCGCATCGTTGCTGCTGGCTTAAGCCACCGGTGTCTGGTCGGCGATCAAGGCGCGCAGTTCGTCGCCGCTGATCTCATAGCGGGCATTGCAGAAATGACAGATGAGTTCAGCCATGCCATCGGTCTCGAGCATGTTGGTCAGTTCCTCCCGCCCCAGCAACATCAGCGCGCCAACGCTTCGCTGACGGCTGCAGGGGCAGTGAAAGCGAACGTCCTGGTTGGCTGCGGCATCCTCCAGGGGGTGGGGGTCGAGGTCTGGGAAGACATCGCGAAGGAGATCCTCGAGCGCATCCCCGTGCTCCTCCAGTCGGCCGCTGAAGTCGGTGATCTCACGGCAGCGCTGTTCCAGCAGCTCCACGAGGGCGGGCTCCTCCGCCGCCTTCGGCAACACCTGCACCAGCAGTCCTCCACTGCTCTTCACCCCTGATCGGTCGATGCGTTCGCCGACGAAGACCGCAGAGGGGGTCTGCTCGGAATGCAGCAGAAAGGACGCCACGTCCTCACCGACGGCACCACTGACCAGTTCGACGGTGCTGCTGAACGGTTCTCCCTTGCCGTCATCCCGCACCACATGCAGGTAACCGGTGCCGGTTGCCCCCTTGAAGTCGAAGCCGTAGCCCCCCTGGCCATCACCGATCGGATCCAGTTCCAGCTGCGGGGTGCCCACGTATCCACGCACCGTTCCGTCACGCCCGGCATCCACGCTCATTCCCTTCAGCGGTCCGTCCGAGCTGATCCGCAGATTCACCCGTCCGTGCCGCACCTTCATCGAGCTGGCCAGCATCAGTGCGGCACTCATTCCTCTGCCGAGCATCACGGTCGTCAGGTACGAGAGGTCATGACGCTCCCGGGCCTCCCGCAGGGTCTCCGTCGTCGCCACCGCCACCAGCCGGATGCCGCCACCTGCCGCCGTTGCCCGAACCAGACGGTCGGCCATGCTCCCGCTCCAAGTCAGGGCAATGTAACCAGTGGCTTCAGCTGTCCGTCCAGGAGGGCATGTCGGTCGCAAAGCCAGCCCTCGAACAGTTCCGGTTCATGGGTGACAACGATCAGGATCCGCTCATCGGCCAGGTCCGACATCAGCTGCAGCACCTCGCGGCGCACCGACCAGTCCAGGCCGGCAGTGGGTTCATCCAGCAGCAGCACCTCTGCACCGCGCAGCAACTGCACCGCGAGGGCAAGCCTTCTCTGCTGGCCGCCGCTCAGTCGCTCCGGCGGGGTGCTGAGGTCCACATCCGCCAGACCGACCCGTTTCAGCACATGTTGCTGCTGCTCCCATCCGAGTCGCTTCTGACCCAGCTTCAGCTCCTGCTGGATGCTCAGCCCCAGAAAATGCCGTTCCGGGAACTGAAACACGATGCCGCAGAGCCAGCGTCGCTGCCGACGGTTGACGGCCTGACCCTGCCAGCGGATCTCGCCGTGCTGGTTGCCGGCAAGGCCGCTGATCACCTCCAGCAGGCTGGTCTTGCCACTGCCGCTGGCTCCGGCGATCAGCACGGGTTGCCCGTTCCTGGCCGACAGGGTCACCCCACGCAGCACTGGATCCGCGGCTGTCGCCGGGCTGTAGTGCAGCGCGTCCAGATCAAGCATGTCGTCCAGCTTGAATGATGATGAGGTGAAATCGATGGACCCATGGACATCCGGTTTCGGGAGGTCGACCCCTTCAATTGCTGGCTCTGGCTGCGTTTTGCGGAGGTTCCAAGCCAGGGGGAGCGGAATTACGTCGATGGGATCTTCGACAGCTGGTATGTGATCGGCCGTCTCGGCGGATTCAATGCCGAGAACCTGCAGGTGCATGAGGAAAGTGCTGACCTGAGTTGGATGGCCTACGACAACGAGGAGGCCGAATCGGTGATGCCCGCCCTGATGCACAACATGGGGCAGATGGAATACCGGGACGCGTGGGGCCGATGCTGGGTTGATCTCGGCACCAGTGATGCCGTCGGCCTTGATGTGCTCATCAATGCGCTGCGACAGCTCGATTCCGACGTGGTTCAGATCGAGGAACTGGTCGTCGGCGGAGTGAATGAGGACTGGCCCGTGGAGGACCATCCAGACAGCCTGTTCCCAGCGGGTGGCTGAACTGCGCCGGCTGCTGATCGAGCCGGATCGTCTGGGGGATCTCTCCAGCCGGAACCGGGTTCTGACCCTCAGGGAGCACGAACGTCATTACCTGCGTCGGGTGCTGCGCCTGAAGGTCGGTGATCCGGTGGCCGTCATCGATGGCTGCGGCCATCTCTGGAGTGCCCGTCTGGATGTCGACGCTGCCCTGATCCTGGACACCGCCCCCTCCGCACCCGCCGAAAGCGAGCCGCGACCGCGTCAGCAGCTGGGTCTTGCAGTGGCCCTGGTCCGCCGTGGCATGGACGATCTGCTGCGCATGGCCTGTGAACTGGGGGTGGACCGATTTCAGCCACTGCAGACGGCGCGATGCACCCCCCAGGCGGAGCACCGTCCGGACCGCTGGGCCAGCATCCTGCGCGAAGCGGCCGAGCAGTGCGAACGCCTGTGGCAACCGACGCTGCATCCCTTGCGCACGCTTCAGGACTGGTCTCCTGCTCCCCCGTCTCAGCTGGCGGTCGCTGTCACGCGCTGTGATCAGGTTCAGGAGCTGAGCCTCTGGCTTGAGCATGCGGCGGCTCCGGATCAGGATCTGTGGCTGGTGATCGGCCCGGAGGGCGGTTGGACAGCGGACGAGCAGACCCTGTTCGGGCAACGCCACTGGCAGCCGGTGGGACTGGCTCCGACGATCCTGCGCTCCTCCACCGCCGGCGTTTGTGCGGCGGTGAAGTTGTCGTCGTGGCGCCAGATCAGACCTTGAACAGATCGCTGGCGATGGCACGGAAACCGCGCATGGAGGCCCCTGGCTGCCGGCGACGTGCCCTCAAGCCTGTGCCGGGAAGCAGGTTCTCGGGAGCGAAGGTCGCCATGGTGACGGCCGGACGGGATTGTTCCGCCGCGGCCAGTTCGGCGGCGATCGCCTCGGCCGTGGTCTGCGTGGCGCTATCGGAGTCAGGAGCGGACGCCGTCACCGCCGTTGGGGTGAGGACCGGTTCCGGAGTGATCTCAGACGGTTCGGTGACCACAACCGGAGTGGCCGTCGGTTCGGGGCTGTCCGTCGCCTGGCTCGGAATGCTCAGATCGGCAGGGGCTGCCTCGTCATCGAGGGTGAGGAAGAACCCTTTGTTCTGCTTGTTGAACACCATGCCCTGGTCGCTGCACGATCACGGGTGATTCTCCCCCGTCGGCCTGGCATGACGAGGGATGCTTAGGGCAGTGCAACACAGTCGGCATGCCCTGGCTCTCAGCCCTGTTGATTCATGGGGTGCTGATCGCCCTGGCGCAGCGACTGCCGCTGCTCACACGGGCGGGCTGGATCCATGCCGGAGCCCTTGGAACGATTCTGCTGGGTTCCCTTGGTTGGCAGGGTTGGCTGGCCGTGGTGCTCTATCTGGTGCTCGGCAGTGCCGTCACCAAACTCGGTTTCCGCGACAAGCAGCGCCGTGGTCTGGCCGAAGCCCGCGGAGGCAGCCGTGGGCCGGAAAACGTCTGGGGTTCGGCTGCCACCGGTGCTGCGCTGGCGTTGCTGATCGGCGCCGGAGTGGAGCCCAGGTCGGTGCTGCTGGTGGGTTTCGCCGCCAGTTTCGCCGCCAAGCTCGCGGATACCTTCGGCAGTGAGATCGGCAAGCGCTGGGGACGCACAACCGTTCTGATCACCAGCTTCCGTCGCGTGCCACCCGGTACGGAAGGGGCGATCAGCCTGGAGGGAACCCTGGCCAGTGCCTTCGGCAGCCTGCTGATGAGTGTTCTGATGCTTGCGCTGCAGCTGATTCCGTCCTGGCCGTTGACCGGTCTGGTGATGCTGATCGGTCTGGTGGCGACCCTGGCCGAGAGTCTGTTCGGTGCGCTGGTGCAGGACCGTTACGACTGGATGAGCAACGAACTGGTGAATGCGCTGCAGACCTCTCTGGCGGCAGTTCTGGCCATCACAGCGATGCGGATCTGAGCGACAGCTCACCGTCTCTCTCCGCCAGTTCCTGAAGACGCGCGATCCCCGCCTGGATCACAGATCGGAGTCCGCCGGCACGCACGTTCTGACGTCGCGCCACCTCGCGAAGGCTCTGCCCGTCGATCAGATGGGCCTGAAGCACCCGGCGTTGTTCCGGATCCAGTTCGACCATGGCCTTGACAAGCCACTCGCGTTGGTCATCAAGGGCTCGCTCATCGGGCAGCTCGCATGGCATGGCGTCGAGGCTCTGGCTCCGGGCGCAGTGGAGGGCTGCGAAGGCATCCTGCAGCCGTGTCTCCGTGACGCCGAGACGTCTGGCAAGACCCTGGCGTGACAGAGGCGGCTGACTCTCCGGCGAGAGACCATCGCCGAGACGTCCGGCACGCACGGCCAGATCCCTCAGTCGCCAGGGGATGCGCAGCGTTGCCGCACGATCCCGTCGGTAGTGCATCACCTGGCCGTTCGCACGGCTGAGCAGATAGGAGCTGGGCTTCAGTCCCCGACTTGCATCGAAGCGATCCACCCCGGCGATCAGACCAAGGCAGGCCTCCTGGAGCAGATCGTCGTACTCCTCCGGACCCTGTCGCCGCTGACGTTTGGCGACCAGGTGGGCCAGTCCCAGGTGCTGAAGAACCCGATGGTTGCGACGCCGCAGGGCATCGGGCAGAGGTCGGCGCTGCTCATGGCGCCAGTGATGTTGGTTGATCAAAAGGAGAACGCATCGTCCTCCCCAGGGTTCCCGGCTTCAGGACGACGGCACGCCCACTCGAGTGCCGCTGTTGACCACCCGGGTGTCGCCGATGCTCCGTGATTCAGGAGGGATCCAGATCGCAGCGGGCAAGCTCCGGCTGGGTCAGCCGATCGATGATGCGAGCCATGTCCACGGCGGTGAGCTCACCGTTCTCATCCCATTTCAGTGTTGTCTTCCGCTGCGCGGAGGTGCGTCCGGTGGTCGGGTCGAGATTGCGGTCGGGCCCCACGTCCATCAGTTGTGTCAGGGAACACGCACATTAGGTCTCAGGTCGTGTTCGGAGTCAGTGTCTTCAGGGGTTGTAACCCGGCCCAGGCGAGCAGAGCGGGCCATTGCCGCAGCCTCTGATGCATCCAGGCATGGCCATCGGCGTTCAGGTGAAGTCCATCGGGCTCCAGCCAGCTCAGCCAGTCCGTTTCAGCCTGCACTGGCCTGTGCATTGCGAGGAAGGGCACATCGTGTTCCCGGCAGGTTTCCGCCAGCACCGCTTCGTATTGCTCGATCACTGGGTTGGCGTACCAGAGACAGTCCGCAAAGGGCATCACGTGGTCGTCCACCGGCGTCATGCCGATCACCAGCACGCTGCTCTCCCCGCTGATGGCTTCCAGCAGCTGCCCCATGCCGAAGGCGTAAGCCTCCTCGCTGAGCTGTGGTCGGCCGTTGGGCCTGCCGATGCGAGCGGTGTCGTTCAGGCCGACGCTGAGCAGCACACCATCCGGTTGCTGCCGACGCAGTTCGCCCCGGCAGCTCCATTCCCTCCGCCATCGGGCCGAGACGGCCTCCAGTCCGTCACCACGCACGCCGAGCGGGTAGATCACCGGCGCCTGGGGCAGTCCCATCCATTCCAGCCTGAGCCGCTCGCACCAACCACCGCCCAGCCGATCCCCCCAGCCATGAACGCCGCTGTCACCCAGAACCACCAGCTGCCGCGGTGCCATTGCCATCAGCGTGGACGACTCAGAGCGAGCCAGCCTGACAGGCCCACTGTCTCTGCAGCCGGTCCATCAGCAGTTCCCCGAGGCTGGTGAGGGTGGCATAGGCCAGCACCAGCCAGAACACCTGGGCCCAGTGGAAGGAACCGAGCGCTTCGATCAGCTGCCAGCCCAGTCCGGCGCCACCGACCAGTCCCACCACAGCGGTGTCACGGAGGATCACATCGCAGCGACTGGCGGCATAGATCAGATAGCTGCGACTGCATGGAGCCAGCTCCCCCATCAGCCACGCCTGGCGCTGTCCGGCTCCCATGCAGCGCAGAGCCTGGGAGAGCCCGGGATCGTTGTGATCAAGGTCCTCCACAAGAATCCGGCCCATCACACCGAGATGATGCAGTCCGAGGGCCAGACCGGCGAGCCACAGACTCGGCTTCACCATCATCATCAGCAGCAGGGCTGTGAGCGGTGGTGGTAACAGACGCAGCAGTCCCCATCCCCACCGCTGCAGATGCGCCGCTGACCGCCCGGGCCAGACCATCAACCCCAGCACCGGCCCGCTGATGGCGACAGCGCTGCCCAGCAGTGTCAATCCGAGTGTGGAAAGAATCAGGCCTGGCCAGGGTGTCGTGGTTAGGGCCTCCATCAGCGCAGCGCCATCCACCGCCTGGAACAACGACAGATCCGCCAGCTGCGGTGCTGTGAGATCCAGCTGGAGCATGGATCCCCACAACAGGCCTGCCGGCAGTGCTGCCGTCAGGAGCAGCAGGATCATTCCGGTGGGAAAGCGGTTCAGCAGCACTTCGAGCAGAACCATGGCGAGCGCCAGGATCCAGAGCCCGCTCCAAAGCTCACGGAACTGCAGTGACTGAAGACTGAGGACCAGATCGGTTCCCAGACCTCCGAGACCGAAGACCCCCAGCAGCACAGCCGAACGCAGGGCACAGTCCAGACGCTGAGCCATCTGACTGATCAGCGACGGTCCGACCGTCGGCAGCACGGCGGTGACGAAGGCGGCTCCCGGACCGGCTCCACCTCTCTGCAGCGCCAGGGACGCCGGCGGATTACGACTGTCGATCTGATCACTCACGACCCTGGCCAGCAGAGCGGCATAGGGGACGGCGATCGCCAGAACCGCCACCCATCCATTCAGACCGAACACCTGCAGCAGCAGCAGTCCCCAGATGAGTTCATGCAGGGAACGGATCGGAGCAAGCAGCCGTCGGACCAGCACGGCACCTGTGGTGGTGCCGTTCACCAGCAGCCAGACATGACGTGAACTGAGCAGTCCCAGGGCACATCCCGCCAGGCAACTCACCCCCCAGGCGAGCAGGGCCGTGATCAACGTCACCTGGAGACCCTGCAGCAGGCTTGCGATCAGCGGAGGATCCAGGCTGGGCTGCACGGCAGCCAGTGCGAAACGGCCGAGCAGGTTCAGCCCGCCGCCATGCAGATCCAGTGCCAGCACCAGCAGCATCACTGGAAAGACCAGGCCAGGCAGCAGTGGCCACAGGGGCAGAGCCGGTTTCAGAGGGATTGGTAGAGGCATGCGATCGCGTCAGACGTGACATCGCCGGTGGATTCGTCGAGCACGAGGCGCCCCTGCCGTAAGCCGATGACGCGGTCGAAGCGATGCACCAGGTCGGGACGGTGCAGGCTCACCAGGCAGCCGGCCTGATCCAGCAGACCGAGCATCACCTCCTCGGCAAGGACGGGATCCAGGGCGGAGAGGGGTTCATCCGCGAGCACCAGAAGCGGTTGCTGCCGCAACAGGCGGGCCAGAGCCACCCGCTGACGCTGGCCGCCGGACAGACGGCTCACCGTGGTGTCCATCAGTTCAGGCTCCAGACCCGCTGCGGTCACCGCGGCCAGGCACTCCCGCCGTTCGAGCGGCTGGAGCAGATTGCGCAGGGCCCAGAGCAGGGAGTGTCGCCCGAGGGCACCGGCATTGACATTGCGGCTGACCGTCAGTTCCTCGATCAGCCGCAGGTCCTGCCAGAGGGTTCCGATCTCCAGACGCCTCCGCCGCGGCAGTGTCCTGATCGGCTGGCCTCGCCACTGCACCTGGCCCTGATCGGGCTGAAGACTGCCATTGGCGAGGCTGAGCAGCGTCGTTTTTCCGGCGCCACTGGCTCCGAGCAGAGCGACACGTTCTCCGATGGCAATGCGCAGATCGAGCGGTTCCAGGCGCCCCCGAATGCCCACCTGCCGCATCGCCAGCACAGCGGTCAACGGATTTTGCCGAGCTGCCGACCGATGTTGGCGATCGCGTCGTAGTCCGACGCCTTCGCCGGAATGAAGCTGCCCGCACCGAACAGTTCCAGGATCGTGCGCCGGCGCTCGCTATCCGGTTTCAGCGCGATGAAGGTGCCGCGCACCCGTTCGGTGAATCCGGTGCCGAAACGGTCGTCCAGTCCGGGACGTGCCAGCCAGTGATAGTCGGCATACGGAGGCGTGCGCCAGATCACCTTCACCTTGCTGCTGTCCACCCGTCCATCCTTCACCTGGCTGGTCCAGACCTGCTCGTTCAGAGCGCCGACTTCATAGGCCCCGCTCTGCACCAGAGCGACCGTCGCGTCGTGGCTGCCGCTGAATCCGCCTCTCCCTCCAGCGAAATCACGGGGGGTGACAGCGGCTTGCCGCAGGAAGTGCTCCGGCATCAGCCGTCCTGAGGTGGAACTTTCCGAGCCGAAGGTGAAGCGTTTTCCCTTCAGTTGCTTCAGCTGGTCCTGACTGGTGATCGGACGCAGACCGCTCCCGCTGTTGGCGATGAACACACTGGTGAAACGGGCGTCGATATCGCGCTGAGCCACGACTTTGGCCCCGGGGGTCTGCAGGCGTGCCTGCACACCGGTGAGTCCTCCGAACCAGACCAGATCCAGACTGCCGGTGCGGAAGGCGCTCACCGCAGCGGCGTAATTGCTGACTGGGACATAGCGCACCGGCACTCCGAGGGACTCACTCAGTTCCGCGGACAGTGCCCCGTGCAGGCGGTTGAGCCGTTCGGGATTCTGGTCAGGGATCGCTCCGATCCGAAGAGGACGGACGGCGGCGGTGGGGGTGGCCGTGATTCCGAGACCGAACAGCAGTCCGGTGACGACCACGGCCAGGCGTTCTCGCACAGGCATCAGGAATTCGTGGGTCTTGAACGATTGATCAGAACGTCTGCAGCATCTGACTGAGTCGGTTCAGACCATCCCCGATCGTCTCACGCGACACCGCACAGGACAGTCGGATGCAGCGGTCCTCTCCGAAGGCGACACCCGGAACGACGGCCAGCCCGGACTCGTCCAGGGCTCTGCGGCAGAACGCCATGGAATCGTTGATCCGTTCCGGAAGCTGAGGGAAGGCGTAGAACGCACCCTGGGGCGGCAGCAGCGTGATCTCCTCGATCGCCTGCAGTCCCTGCGTGAGCAGAGTCCGGCGGCGGTTGTAGCTCTCCGCCATCTGAATCACACAGTCCCGCTTGCCCTGCAGTGCCGCCAGCGCACCGCGCTGGGCGAAGCTGCAGACGTTGCTGGTGCTCTGGCTCTGAAGCGCCGACGCCGCCTTGATCACGGTCTCGTCTCCGGCCAGGTACCCGATGCGCCATCCGGTCATCGCCCAGCCTTTGGCGAACCCATTGACCGTGAAGCAGCGTTCCGCCAGATCCGGTGCGACGGCCGCGAAGCTGTGGTGCTCCTGCCCTTCCGCCAGGAGGAATTCGTAGATCTCATCGCTCATCACCAACAGACGAGGATGCCGGCGCACCAGCTCGGCCAGAGCTTCCAGCTCCGCAAGGCTCATCACCCGTCCGGTCGGATTCCCGGGGGTGTTGAGCACCAGCAGGCGCGTGCGTTCCGTGATGCGTGCCTCCAGCTCGGAGAGATCGAGCCGGAAGCCCTCCTCAGGGTTCGACGCAATCACAACACTCCTGGCTCCCGCCAGAGCGGCCATGTCCGGGTAACTGAGCCAGTACGGCGCAGGGATCAGCACTTCGTCGCCGGGATTGAGCAGCACCTGGAACAGGTTGAAGATCGCCTGCTTTCCACCGTTGGTGATCAGCACCTGGCTCGGCCTGGTGGGAATGCCGTTCTCGCTGCTCAGCTTCTCAGCCACCGCCGCTCTCAGTTCGGGATCACCGGCCGCCGGCCCGTAGCGGGTGATTCCATCGCCGAGGGCCTTGCGGGCGGCGTCGACGATGAACTCGGGGGTGTCGAAATCCGGCTCTCCGGCGCTCAGACTGCAGATGTCGCGGCCCTCGTTCCTCAGCGCTTTCGCTCGGGCCCCGATTTCAAGGGTCAGGGACGGCTTCAGGGCTTCAGCCCGTTGGGACAGAACGGTCGGGGTGGGCATCAGCAACGCACCTCCCCCGGATGCGTTTGAAAGAGTTAATCCTGCCTCATGTGGTGTCCCAGACAACCAGTTGCCAGCTCATCGCCATGAAACCGATCTCGATCACCTGGGTGCTGGCGGCCCACGCCCCCGAACCCCTGGCCCGTTTCTATGCCCTTGCCTTCGGGACCGTCGCCGAACAGGGTTTCTCTCGGCAGCACTGGCGCGTGCCGCTGGCGGATGGGGGATGTCTGGAGATCTACCGCCCCTCTCGATCGCGTCCTTTCCCAGAGCGTGGACGAACCCTGGCGCCCTGTCTCAGGCTCTCCGCCTGTGAGCATCCCCTGGAGCTGCTCGAGGCGTGTCTCCCCGAGTTGATCGCCTCTGGCGCCAGAGTGCAGCAGCCCCCGCGCGTGGAGCCGTTCGGGGCTGAAGCCTGGCTGGAGGATCCCGAGCAGAATCCGCTGCTTGTGGTTGCCCCGTCCATCTGATCCGTCATGGCCGAGACCCCGCTCACGGAACTGGACCTCTGTGGCAGCTGCACCGCCTGTTCCCTCTCGGAGACCCGCACCAGGGTGGTGGTGAGCCGAGGTTCCGCGTCGGCGCCTCTGATGCTGATCGGTGAGGCCCCCGGAGCCCGGGAAGATGCCACCGGCCAGCCGTTTGTCGGACGATCCGGCCAGGCGCTTGATCGTCTGCTGGTGGAAGCCGGATTCGACCTCGAGACGGACGTCTACATCTGCAATGCCGTGAAATGCCGACCGCCGGGCAACCGACGCCCGAAGCGGGTGGAACTCGCCGCCTGCCGGCCCTGGCTCGATCTTCAGCTGCAACAGGTGAACCCCGCAGCGGTCGTCCTGGCCGGTGCGACGGCGGTGGAGGCGATCCTGGGCATCAAGGGCGGCATGACGCAACTGCGGGGACGTTGGCAGCGATGGCAGGACCGTGCGGTGATGCCGATCTTCCACCCCTCGTATCTGCTGAGAAATCCTTCGCCTGATGAAGGTGCTCCCATCGATCTGACGCGCCGGGATCTGGCCGCGGTGCGACAGCACCTGTGCGAACGTTGAATCGCTCGCGGCGAACCCTGTCATGACCGCCACACTGCCGACCACGCCAGCTGTTGTGGATCGTCGTTACGACACCCAGATCCACCGGCGCGTCACCCGCACCGTGATGGTGGGGGACGTGCCCATCGGCAGTGACCATCCCGTGGTGGTGCAGTCGATGATCAATGAGGACACCCTCGACATCGAGGCCGCGGTGGCGGGCATCATCCGGCTGGCCGAGGCGGGCAGCGAGATCGTGCGGGTGACCACTCCCTCCATGGCCCATGCCCGAGCGATGGGTGAGATCCGGGCTGCCGTCCGATCCCGTGGCTGCACGGTTCCGCTCGTCGCTGATGTGCATCACAACGGCGTCAAGATCGCCATGGAGGTGGCTCAGCACGTCGACAAGGTCCGGATCAATCCAGGCCTGTTCGTCTTTGACAAGCCCGACCCCGGGCGTCAGGAGTTCTCAGACCAGGAATTCGCCGCCATCGGAGCCCGCATCCGCGAAACCTTCGAGCCACTCGTCACCCTGCTGCGGGATCAGAACAAGGCTCTCCGCATCGGTGTCAACCACGGCTCCCTCGCCGAACGGATGTTGTTCACCTACGGCGACACCCCCAAGGGAATGGTCGAGTCGGCGATGGAATTCGTGCGCATCTGCGATGACCTCGACTTTCACAACATCGTGATTTCCATGAAGGCCTCCCGCGCTCCGGTGATGCTGGCGGCGTACCGCCTGATGGCCGACACCATGGATCGGGAGGGTTTCCATTACCCGTTGCATCTCGGGGTGACGGAGGCCGGAGATGGTGATTACGGCCGCATCAAGAGCACCGCTGGGATCGCAACCCTGCTTGCCGATGGGCTCGGTGACACCGTCCGGGTGTCGCTCACCGAGGCTCCAGAGCGGGAAATCCCAGTTTGCTACTCGATTCTTCAGTCGCTGGGCCTGCGCAAGACGATGGTCGAATACGTGGCCTGCCCCAGCTGCGGTCGCACCCTGTTCAACCTTGAGGAGGTGTTGCACAAGGTGCGCGATGCCACGGCTCATCTCACGGGGCTCGACATCGCCGTGATGGGTTGCATCGTCAACGGTCCTGGCGAGATGGCGGACGCTGACTACGGATATGTCGGCAAGACACCCGGCGTCATCTCTCTCTACCGCGGTCGCGAGGAGATCCGCAAGGTTCCCGAGGATCAGGGCGTCTCCGCTCTGATCCAGTTGATCAAGGAGGACGGCCGCTGGGTTGATCCGGCCTGAAGTCGTTAGGCTGAAACATCAACTTTCAGGGCGCATGCCCAGCGTTTCACCCATGCGGAAGGTGGTGCGGTCGGGCTCCCTGCTGATCCTGGGTCTGGGTGGAATCGCAGCTGCCGTTGTGCTGTCGCGGCCGGGACTGAGTCTTCCGAGCGCCACCGGCGGTTCGATCACCGACAGCCCGAAAGAGGTGATCGATCAGGTCTGGCAGATCGTGTATCGCGATTACATGGATTCCAGTGGTGCCTACACCGAATCGCGCTGGCGTCAGCTGCGGGGCGAACTGCTCAGGAAGTCCTACGCCGACAGCGATGCCTCCTATGAGGCGATCCGCGGCATGCTTGACAGCCTGAACGACCCCTACACGCGCTTCCTGGACCCGAAGGAGTTCAAGGAGATGCAGATCGACACCACCGGGGAGCTGATGGGTGTCGGGATTCAGCTCGGTCTCGACAAGGAGACCAAGGAACTGGTGGTGATTTCGCCGATCGATGGAACTCCTGCCTCACGGGCCGGTGTGCAGTCCAAGGATGTGATCGTCACCATCGATGGTGCCTCCACCGAGGGCATGAGCACCTCCGATGCCGTCAAGCTGATCCGCGGACCTGAGGGCTCCGAGGTGGTGCTCGGCCTCCGCCGCGACGGCAGGGTTCTGAATGTGCCTCTGATCCGGGCCCGCATCGAACTCAATGCGGTGAAGTCCAGCCTCAACACCGCCCAGGACGGCAGCAAGGTCGGATACATCCGCCTGAAGACCTTCAATGCCAATGCATCCCGTGAGATGCGCGATGCGATCCGCGAACTCGAGGAGCAGGAGGCGGACGGCTACGTGCTGGATCTGCGCAGCAACCCAGGTGGTCTGCTCGAAGCCAGTGTTGACATCGCCCGCCAGTGGCTGAACGAGGGCACCATCGTCAGCACGCGCACCCGTGAGGGCATCCGTGATGTGCGTCGTGCCACCGGCAGCGCTCTCACCGACAAGCCCATGGTGGTGCTGATCAACGAGGGGTCGGCCAGTGCCAGCGAGATCCTCTCCGGAGCACTGCAGGAGAACAACCGTGCCGAACTCGTCGGCATGAAGACCTTCGGAAAGGGGCTTGTGCAGGCCGTTCGCGGCCTTGCTGATGGTTCCGGAATGACGGTGACCATCGCCAAATATCTGACCCCCCGTGGGACGGACATCCACCAGAACGGCATCAAACCGGATCTGGAAGCCGATCTCACTGAGAAGGAGATCAAGGGACTCACCCCGGATGATCTCGGAACGGCAAAGGACGGTCAGTACAAAGTCGCTGAGTCCGCCCTCGTGAAAGTGCTCACCAAAGCCGACGCCGGTCAGACCTACAACCCAACTGGTGCCAATCTTCAATCCGCGCTTCAAACTCCTGAGTAGTCAATCTCAAACACGCAGCAACAACGATTCAGGTCTCCATGACCTCAGGATCGTCTGTTAAACGCCATCGGTATGAAAGGTATAAACCGCTGCAGACACAGGTAAAACCACAATTAAGGTTAGGTTAACGAGGCGAAGCTGAGTTGCCTGACAGAATCCTCTACTTCTTCTTTTTTCTAAGCATCTACAACACGTGCTTCATCTTCGCTTACACGACAGGTCATAAGCGATTGAGACCCGACTCCCCTTACAGGCTTTCTCGAGAAGTCTGGTTGGTGACAATCATCGGTACTTTGATTGCTGCTATCTGGGATCTGAATTTGATGTAGGTCTCTTGAAGAACAGCTGAATGTTGTGAAGGCAGATCCCTTGCCCGGATCAAGCGCTTCCTCTGAACCCTTCTCTTTGTGTTCGGAAGACTTCGCTCAAGCCGGACATGCGTGATGGAAGGCGAATCAATGCCAATACCGCAAGTCATTCCAGCGGCAAGCGATCGAAACCATGGAATCGAGTCAGCGGTAGGGATAGAGACCGAAACCTTCCCGCTGACTTCGACCTTGATGGCCTCCGGCCACCTGGATGGGGGCTCCCTGCCATGCGCTTCCAGGGGCGTTGCCGTTCAGCAAGGCCCGGCAGCCTCCGGCCGAATCGATGGTGCGATCCACCACTGAGATCGGCACCGACCGACCCCAGCCCCGGGACCAGCCCCAGGTCTCACCCTGCCGGTCCAGCAGGGTGATGGCCTGATCACGGCTGATCCGGCCGCTGCGCAACAGGCACGTCGTGGAGGCCAGCGTGCTGGCCTGCATCGACGGCTGCCAGCCATTGGAGACAGGTGCCGGGCTGCTGTAGGGAGCCATGGGCCTCGACGGCATCGGTATGGGCATTCCACCGGACATCGGGACGGATCGACCGCCACCGAATTGGCTCATGGCAGCCATCGCGAGTTGCATTAAGAGGGATTCCATTGGTCGTGAGGATGTGGGTGTGCGTTAGGGAGAGTCGTCAGATCTGATTCATGCCGAACGAGCGCCGCAGTAGCGGTCGAACAGCCTCATCACCTGTTGAGGAGGAAGTTGCGCCGTGTAGCGGGCCTCGATTTCGCTGCGGTGTTGCCGCCTCGGGTAGGCGCGCAGTGCGGCGACATCCTCCGGCGAGTAGCGCCGGAGCGTGCTCAGCATGGTTTGGGTGTACTCCGGTTTGGAGATGGGACCACCGGCGCAGTCCTGCATGCGATGGGCCGCCTCGTGCGCCAGCGTGTTCCAGACCTGTCCGGGGCTCCGATGGGCACGGCAGACGACAAGCCTGTTGCGTCTGGAGTCGTACGCCCCCTGCAATCCCCGCTGGCAATCCGTCTGGGACACACGGACACCATTGCGCTCGAGACGCCAGCGCAGCGCATCAACCTCTGCCCAGGATCTGGCCTGGACAGGAACTGAGACTGCAAAACAAAGCAGGCCGAACCAGAGCAGACATCGGACCGGAACGTTGCTCATCAAGATCTGAGGAGGACTTCCTCACGCTGGAGGACGACACCGTCCCATTCATCTCAGAAGTGTTGGCAAGGTGCGACCAGATGCGTCCGGATCCAGCGGAGCTCAGGAAATCGGCTGCATCAGGCCGCCACCACCACCGCCATTGGAGTCGTCATCGTCACTCGGGCCGGTCTGAAACAAGGCAAACAAGCCAAGCGCCGCAACACAGAAAACACCGCTGACCGCTCCGATGGAACCGCCCGCTGAACTGAGTTCGATCACTTCACCCATCGGAGATCCAGCGTTTCGAGCAATGTAACGAAGAATTGCGGGTCTGTGGAGTTTTTCTCAGAAATGCGACTACGCCGTCACACGCGCAGCACCGACGCGTTGCGTTCGCGCTCAGCTGCCTCGCGCTCAGCGCTGCTGACCCCTTCTGCATCCGGAATCTGAGCGGCCATCAGTCTCAGCCACTCCATCAGCTGCTCCAGCTGTTTCTCCATCGGCAGAACCCCGAGGCCCCTTGCCATCACCTTGTGGAGGATGCCGTTGCCGGCCTGGTACACAAGCCGGCCATGCAGGTGCTGGGGAAGTCCCTGGCGCAGCAGACGGAAGGCGGGTTCCTCCATGGGTGTTTCCAGAACGATGTTCGGTTTCTCCGGTTTGATCCTGGAAAAGCCGCAACGCTTGGCCAGCAGCTTCATCTCCATCAACTGCAGGAGGGACTGCACGGCGGCGGGAAGTGCTCCGTACCGATCGGCCCAACCGGCTGCGAGCTCCACCAGAGCCTCTGAGCTTTCGCAGTCAGCGGCAGCGCGGTAGGCCGCGATCTTCTCGTCCGCATCCGTGATCCATTCCGCTGGGACGAATGCGGTCACGGGCAGATCCACCTGGGTGTCGTCCACCGATGGAATGTCCTGCCCCTGGATTTCGGCGAGTGACTCCTGCAGCATCTCCATGTAGAGGTCAAAGCCGATCGCCTCCATCTGGCCGCTCTGCTCCACGCCGAGCAGATTGCCCACGCCGCGGATCTCCATATCCCGCATCGCCAGCTGATAGCCGCTCCCCAGCTGCGCAAACTCCTGAATCGCTCGGAGCCGCTGCCGGGCGGTGTCACTCAGGGAGGCATTGCCGGGATAGAACAGCCAGGCGTGGGCCTGGATACCGCTGCGTCCCACCCGCCCTCGCAGTTGGTAGAGCTGCGACAGTCCGAAGCGATGGGCGTCCTCGATCAGGATCGTGTTGACCCGGGGGATGTCCAGACCGCTCTCCACGATCGTGGTGCAGAGCATCACATCAGCTTCACCGGCGTTGAAGGCCACCATGGCGCTTTCCAGTTCGCCCTCCGCCATCTGACCGTGGGCCACCAGCAGCTTCAGGCCTGGAAGCATGGTCCTCAAGCCTGCGGCCACATCCTCGATTCCTTCCACCCGCGGCACCACGTAGAAGACCTGGCCGCCGCGATCGAGCTCCTGGCGGATGGCGCTGCGCACCGCTTCGGGATCGAGGGTGGCCAGATGCGTCTTGATCGGTCGGCGCAGCGGCGGCGGTGTGGTGATCAGACTCATTTCGCGCACTCCCGACAGGCTCATGTAGAGCGTTCGCGGAATCGGGGTAGCCGACAGGGTCAGAACGTCGACGTCCTTGCGCAGAACCTTGATCTTCTCCTTCTGATTGACGCCGAAGCGCTGTTCTTCGTCCACCACCAGCAGCCCGAGCTTGTCGAATGCCGCCCCCTTGTTGAGCAGCTGGTGAGTCCCGACCACGGCATCGATCGTGCCCTGCTTGAGGCCTTCAAGAATGGTCTTGCGCTCCGAGGCCGTCCGGAACCGGTTCAGCAGTGAGACCTTGATCGGATACGGAGCGAACCGTTCCGAAAGGGTGCGCCAGTGCTGCTGGGCCAGAACGGTGGTGGGGGCGAGCATCGCCACCTGGCGTCCTGCGGTGATCGCCTTGAAGATCGCCCGGATCGCCACCTCCGTCTTGCCGAATCCAACATCACCGCACACGAGTCGATCCATCGGCTCCGGTTTTTCCATGTCCCGTTTCACATCGGCGGTCGCCTTCAGCTGGTCCGGGGTGGGTTCGTAGGGGAAGGATTCCTCGAGCTCGCTCTGCCAGGGCCCATCCGTGGGGTAGGCGAATCCGTTCGCCTTGTGTCGCTCGGCGTAGAGCTTCACCAGGTCCATCGCCACCTTGCGCACGGCCTTCCTGGCCCGCTCCTTCGCCTTGGTCCAGGCGGTGCCTCCCATGCGGTTCAGCTCCGGAGCTTTTTCACTGGTGGCCCGATACCGGCCGAGGCTGCCCAGCTGATCGGCGGCCACCCGCAGCAGCCCGTCGGCGTACTGCACAACGAGGTAGTCGCGGACATCCCCGCTGATGGCGAGCTTCTCCATCGCCTTGAAGCGTCCGACCCCGTGGTTGCGGTGCACCACGAAATCTCCCGGCCGCATCTTGTTCGGATCCACCGTGCGACTGGCGGCTTTGCGCCGGCGTCTCACATAGCCGCTTGAGGTGAGCGTCTGCTGCCCGAAAAACTCCCGGTCGGTGACCAGCGCAATCCGCCAGGCCGGCAGTTGCAGGCCCTCCAGCTCGGCATTGCCGCGTGCCTTCAGAGCCACCGGAGTGTTCTGCTCGATCAGGCGCGTGATGGCCGCGGCATCGGCACTGTTGGAGACGAACCGGCTGATGCAGTCGTGTTCCTCGAGAAGGGCCACGGCCCGACTGGGCTGGGCGGAGACCAGCCAGGTGGCGATCCGCTCCTGCTGGAATCCCTTGATCAGTTCTCCGAGCTTGCCGAACTGGTTCGGATAGGCCGGGACGGGGCGGCTGGCGAGATCGAAGCTGTTCGGATGGGAGTCCTCCTCCAGCAGTTCCGCCAGATCGAAGCCTTTGAAGCCCTCCGCCGTGCCGAAAGCCTCGTCGATATCCCGGTGCAGCAGACCCGGCCAGAGACGGTCCCGATCCCCATCGTTCAGGCCCCGTTCCGCGGCCATCTCGTTGTGATGTTCACGGGCATGGTCGAGCCATTGCTGCCCGTGGGCGAGACCGTGACGGCGTTCGTCGATGACGACGAAGCAGTCCACGCCGAGGTAGTCGAGCAGCGATGCCGGTTCCTGCCAGGCGAGCCCCATCAGGCGTCGCATCCCCTCCGGTGTGCCCCCATCCAGCAACAGATCAACCTCCTGCTCCTGCAGCAGACGATCCAGACCCTCGGGCATCCGTTCGCGCAGAGCGTCGGCGATCAGAGGGCTGAAACCGGTGGGTGTCAGCTGCAGCTGATCGATCGGATCAAGGGAGCGCTGGCTGGCGGGGTCGAACTCTCTGAGCTTGTCGAGCTCCTCCCCGAAGAACTCCAGGCGCACCGGCAGCTCGCTGCTGACGGGAAACACATCAACGATGTCGCCCCTCCGGCTCCAGGTCCCTTCCTGGTCGATCGAGGAGACGCGTTCGTAGCCCAACCTGGCGAGGGTCTCCCCCAGGTCCTCGAGATTCACCTGATCTCCCCGCCGCAGGATCCGGCAACGCTCTGAGAGGGCCTTCGCAGGTGGCAGATGCGGCTGAAGGCAGCGTTCCGTCGCCACGATCGCCCGGTTGGCCTGGCTTGGCGCTGCGATCAGATCGCTGAGAACCTGAAGCTGACCCCACACGATCTCACTGGTGGGATCGAAGGGTTCGTAAGGAGAGCCCTCGCTGGTTGGATACAGATGGGTTGTGCTCCATCCCATCAACTCCAGCAGCGCGGTCCAGCGGCCCGCCTCCTCCAGAGTTGGCACCACCACCAGCAGCGGTCGTTTGTCGCGCTGGGCCATGGCGCTGGCCACCAGCGCCCGGCAACCACGACCGGCACCGCGCATGAGCAGACGATCAGGACGCCGGCTGCGCTCCAGCAGTTCCCCGGTGAGTGCTGCCTCCTGCAGCTGACGCACCAGAGAACTGAGGGGCATGGGTGGCTGAGTGCAGCAACAGACGATCTTCGCAATATGGTGCGCCAAGCCGCGACCAACGGTCGATGCCGCGCTACCGCTGTCCTTCCTGCTGCTGCGGTCCGGCCCTCGTGCTTCATCCGCCGAAGGGAGCCACACCGATCTGCTCCCGTTGCCGCACTCCGCTTGAGCGCCAACCGCTTGTGCGGCCGCTTCCCCTGCTGATCCTGTTGTCAGTCGGCAGCGTTCTGGTGTTGTCGTCAGTGCCGATGTTGTTCAATCCTTCCGCTCCGGTTCAACCGGAACACAAGGACCGCTCGGCGTGAAGGCCAAGGTCCTCAGCAGCAGCCTGATGCTGTTGCGTTTGGGGATTCAGTTAGCCCTGGGGTTCAGATACTCACTCTCGTTGTGGACAGTCTTCATCGAGTTCTCATGTCGCCGGGGACAGCCTTGACGACACTGAATGTGAAAGGCAGAGGTGCTTTTCAGCTTTCAGGGAAGATCATCCGGCCTTGGCATTCTGCTGAAGCCGGATTTTTATTGGCCATTGTTCCCGGATGGGTCTGCAGCTGAGGTTGTTGAACCGGATTCCGTGGCCCTGAAATGGCGGGTTGTCACTTGTTCCACTGTTCTGATGGCTTCCAGGTTCTCAAGTCGCTTCTGGGCCTGAGCAAGCATCGGTTTTCCATGGGGCACACAGGATTCGATCAGCGAAACAGCTTCTGAAACTTCTGCTCTGACCCATCCAATGCAGCGATCGATCTGCTGAGAGAGATTTCCATCTTCGAGGGCACCGGCATAGTTCGGACCCGCAATCGTGGTCAGCAGCAGACGAAGAGCCTGCGTCGTGTCGTCTGAACCGGGGTTCATGGCTGTTGCCTGACTGAACCGGAAGTCTGAAGCCCCCGAGCGATCTCAGCCACTCAACGTTCTTCCGTCAGGAGTCCTGATGCCAGAACCTGATCAGAGGATCGAAATGATCGGTCTGAACAGGCCAAGGAATCCGATTGTGATGATGATCACAGTCAACGTGTACATGATCAGGATTTACCCGGCGTCAGTGCAGCAGCGAATCCACCGGAGATGGCAACGATGACGACAACGGCGAGAACTTCCATCGGAAAAGGGTGTAACGCAATCAACTTCCGGCATCCGGTGAAACGCAGATGTAGTCGTTGAGGCGAAATCTCTCGCTTGAGTTCAAATGCCTAACTCATTTGGAAAGCATCCATTGCGACGCTTCTCTGACGATCTGGAAATGACAGATACAGAAGCGTGCAGTCTGTGCCTGCATGGTGATGTCAACTGCTCCGGCATCCATGGAATTCATTCTGGCTGGCTGTCTCGTTTTTCCCATCTCGGCGCTTTGGCTGCAATCCCTCGAGGATGATGAAGTCGAAGAGGAGTTTGATTTTCTCTGAACATCGGCCTCAAGGCTTATTTCGGTGTTGTTGTGATGGTCCGGATCCTCGGGTTCTCGCAGGATCTGGATACCATCTTCACAACAGCTGCAGGTTCGATGCGCGGTTTTCAGCCTGATGAGATTGACAGGATCATCGAAATGGCCTGGGAGGACCGCACAACTTTTGACGCGATACACGCTCAGTACGGAGTGACTGAGCCTGAGGTGATTGCGTTGATGAGAACGGAACTAAAACCATCATCATTCCGGATGTGGCGCAAGCGTGTGACAGGGCGGAAGACGAAGCATGGTTTCACATCCGGATCTCAACGGTTCCGAGCGGCGTGCCATCGCTGAACCTGCTGGCTGGCTTCCCTGCCGAGAGCGATTCTGCTGATTGACAGCCTTAGCGCATTGGCTTGACTGCGGCATATGGGGTTTTGATCATGCAGGATCTCTCAAGAGCGGCCGCTGAAACGATGGCCATCCTTTCTGAGATGAAGGCGGACCTCCCCGATTCCGCCCTCGGCACCCCGAGCTGGAGCCGGCTCGGCAGGTTGGAGGACCTGTTGATGCGCGTTCTTGCCCAGTCTGATCTGGCTTTGTCGGAGCTCGGCAGCCATCGGCGTACCAGCTGAGAGCTTCAGGCAGCCATCCCGTGATGTTCCTTCAGGGCTGGTAACGACCATCACTGGATTTTTGCAACCGAGTTGGGATAACTTGAAATATGGCCATTTTCCCAGCTTCTCTCGCTGTTTCTGCCTTGTTGATCCTGGCGGTGGGTCCCGCTGCCAGATCCCAGACACAGACGGCGATCACGCGACGGACCTTCGTCAGCCCCAGCCACACGACCAGTGTGACAACCCCGACGACCAACAGTGCGGTCGATTTCTCGGTTGATCGCCGTTTCCGGGGATCGCTTTATGTGCTGATGGTGAATGTTCGCGAGCCGGGCAACGAAGACTGCCGACAGCCGCTGTCCGACAGTTTCCTGTGCAGCAAGACCATCACCAACACGCTTGATCCGAGTGAGGGGCCAGTCTTCGACTAACGCATGAGAGCGATGGTTGTCTGATCCCTTCGATCATGCTGCCGATTTGTTCTGTCGCTTCGGTGTTGATTGCTTCAAGAAGCTTCCGCTGGTTCCAGCTCTTGCTAATCAGCAGAAAGAATCAAAAAAATCATGCAGCATTACCTGATTGTCTGGAGCTTCCCGACAGTTGAGGGGTCCTGGCAGTCATGCCCTGGGTTCGCTGACTACATCAATGGGGGATGTCCCGGTGATCAGTTCGATGGTTTCGCTCTGCAGTACCGCGTCTGTGAGCCGATCAGTGGAAGCGGTGTTGCCATTGTGCAGGCCACTGACATCGGAAAGGTCTGGGCGCATCTCGGCCCCTGGATCAAGGGCTATGGCATTCAGTTCGAGGTCAATGCCGTGGTGACCGATCGGGAATTCGCAAGCATGTGGCCGGCGGTGGAAGCTGCCGCGGCCGTTGTCTGATCTCAGCCTGAACGGGAGGGTCATGCTTGACACAGCCACCTCGCGCGGCTAGTACTGGTGTACTTAAGGGTTGAGTGATGGTTGCCCCTGCTGCCTGCAGGCCCGCTGGTCTGCCACCCGTCTTTCTCAGTGTCACCGCCGGGATGACGGTGATCTGTGGTGATCCGGACGGCGACGATTGGTGGATGGCAGATGTCCTTCACGTGTCCTGTACGGCTCGGGAGCCCGAAGTGCCGAGCCTGTTTCATGTGGTTGATGTCGATAGCGGAACGCTGCGATGGGTCTGCGCCGATCTGGTGACGCATATCGTCCCGGGTGGTTAATTGCCAGGACGCATGCCGTTCAGCTGCAGGGCGTTGATGTGTTGGTAGGTCTGAACATCGTCAAATTTTCTGGAGTACGATCAACGGCATTTACTTCGGCTGCGGAATTGCTATGGTCGCGAAATCAATCGGTCTGGCTGCAGCGTCGACGCTTCTTTTTTTCAACGTTTCAGCTCTGGCGGCACCAAAGCCCGTCATCGATGAATTGTTCAAATCGAATCAGACGCTGGGCGGTCGATCCGTCGTCTATCCAGAAGGAAAGCCGGAGATGAGGGTTTATAAAGTCACTCTCGCTCCCGGTTCAACCATTCCTCTCCATACCCATCCGTCCCCTGTTGTCGCTTTTGTACAGGAAGGCGCCCTGCATAATGTTCGGGTTGTAGATGGTGCCGAAGTCGTTGATCTGATTGTGGCCGGGGAGGGTTTTCTTGAAGGGTCTCCCGATGAGCCGCATTATGTGGTCAACAAGGGGACGACACCAGCTGTTGTGATGGTCACATTCGCTTCTGTTGAAGGAATGCCGAATCTTGTGGCGATCGACTGAACCTGTTCCCGGTTTTACTTGATCAAATCATTGCAGGACCTGTTCTCTGGCTGAACGCAGAGTGCGCTGTGCTGTTCTGTGTTGCTGTGCATGTTGGCAACAGCATGATCCACGCCGTCGCTGATGAACACGCCAAATGCAATCGTGATCAGGCAGATTCCCAGTGGGTTGAAATGGACGAGGCGTGATGTTCTGCGCCGGAAGATGAGTCGATTGTTATCCACAGATCAGGACTGTTATGATCTTCTGTGATCTTGATGCGCTTGGTTGCACAGATCTTGTGATTTCGCTGAGAATGTCGTGAGGAACTCCACGGATATCGGAACGGCCATGAAGTTCGCATCTTTTGATGCAACGAATGGTCCGCTATTCCTGCGGATGTTGCCGGTTCAATTCCGGTGGTTCGTCACATCTTGATCCATAAGCTGCAGTTTGTGTCTTGCGGATTTCGGTCCTGCGAGTCTGTCGCGTCTTCTCAAGTCGGAACTCTGTTCGATATCGGGTAGACTGACTGAATGACACGAATCAACTGATTTCGCGTGATTCAAGCTCTTGAGGTTGCTGCAGCGATCATTGTCACGGCAGGTTTGGTTGCCGGAAATCTGATTTTATTCTCGCCCCTGAGATCCGACGACAGGGGCAATGCACTGAGTTCCCATTCTCGATCAGCAGCCACTGGTGTTGATGTGGCGCCTGTTAGCAATAAGTAGACCAACAAACCTTGAACGATGCTCCGAGTTTCCTGGTTGCATTCCCGCAGGGTTGAGATGAAACGCTGCTGATTCAGGATGCACCCCCTGTTTGCAACGTCTGCTCCTCCAGCAGCATGTTGAATTGCAGTAACTGTTCGTCGCTGAGCTGCTGCCGGCTTGTTGCGCCGAGATGCTGTTGCAGGAAACGGCGTGCCTGATCTGCTCCCCAGCTCAGCTGCTGCAGCATCAGGTCTCCCTGGTTGATCAGATCATTACGGCGGATGGGTACAGGAGCTGACTCCGGACGATCTCCTGGTTGGAGACCGCGCAGCTGCCGCAGAAACGACACCAGATCGGCATAACGGGTCAGCCGATGGCGACTGGCATGTCCGAACGCTCTCTCCAGATAGGTGCTCTCCAGCTCACGATCCCAGCCAATGCGACGCAACTCCAGATCGATGGCAGTGAGCTCCTCACTCCAGTCCTCAGGGTCGGTCGGAGCTTCCGAGGGGGGCTCTGGGGTTGGCTCGGGAGTCGGCTCTGGTGATGGAACCGCTGCCGCTGGTGGTCTCAGGTCCGGATCGGTGTCGGGTCTGGAATCAGTGGATCGTGTCGGGGTGGTCTGCGGACCCTGAGGAGCCTTCCTCGCTGGAGCCGGTGTCGTGCTGGCGAGACGCTGGCGGGCCCGGTCCTCCGCTGCCTCACAGCTCTCGGCCTCTCCCAGTGTGCTGGCCAGCAGCTGACCGTTCTCCCAGGCCTCGACGCGCACCACGCATCGGAGCGTATCGACGTGACACAGCTCAGCCCGGAACTGCACGGTCATGCAACGACTGCGTACTTTCTAGGCTGCCGCCATGGATGTCACAGCACTTCCCTCGATCAGCGATGCGTTCGAGGGCGTCGACCAATGGAGAGAGGTCCTCTCCGTGCTGCCGGTGCTCGTGGCCCTCGAGCTGGTGTTGTCGGCTGACAATGCCGTGGCTCTGGCGGCCATCGCGCGTCGTTGTCGTCAGCAGGATCAGGAGCGACTTGCTCTGAACATCGGTATCGCACTGGCGTTCGTGCTCCGGATCGCGTTGATCGTGATGGCTCAGTGGGTGCTGCGCCATCCACCGGTGCAGATCCTGGCGGCGACCTACCTGCTCTGGTTGTTCATCGACCATCTGCGCAGCCGATCGAACCCGGCATCAGAGGATCTGCCCGAGGAGGGCGGTCTGTCCGGCTCACTCGCACGCACGGTGGTTCTGCTGGCCTTCACCGATCTTGCTTTCTCGATCGACAGTGTCGCGGCGGCTGTGGCCATCAGTGATCAGACCCTGCTGATCGGCACCGGCGCGGTGATCGGGATCATTGCCCTGCGATTCACCTCAGGGCTGTTCATCCGCTGGCTGGAGATCTACCCTCGCCTCGAAACCGCCGGTTTTCTCGCGGTGGCCTTCGTGGCGGTTCGTCTGTTTGTGCATGTGGCACTTCCGGCGGTCCAGCAACCCGACTGGTTGATGTTCCTCGTTGTCATGGTCCTGTTCACCTGGGGGTTCTCACTACGGAATCCCGTTGTTGACGCGCGTCATGCTGGTTGAGCTGCGCCAGTCGGGAAGTGATGTGCTGCTGGATCGCCTGCAGCTGGATGTTCCCCCCCACCCCGGCCGCTGGGTTGAACTGAACGGGAGGTCTTACCTGGTGATGCAGCGTCGGCATCGATACCAGCTGCGCAACGGTCGATATGAGATCGGTTCCGTCGCCCTTGTCGTGAAGCCTCAGATCAGACCAGTTGACGCCAAGGCCTGGCGCCACGGCTGGGTCATCGGAGATCCTGACTGTCGATTCAACGCGCACAGTCCATTGCTGCGTTGTGCGGTCTGGCCGGATGGCCCCTGTCATGAGTGCCAGCACCGCGAGTCGCGATGAGCCGTGTCGATACCAGTCGCCTGATCGGACGCATCGTGAGTGGTCATGGCGTGGCCTCAGGCCGCAGCGATGGCTCCCCGTACCCCGCCGGGACCATCGCGATGCAGACGCCAGTGTTCCGTCAGGCCGGTCTCGACCTCAGCGACTGCTGGCCCGGCACGATCAACCTCAGTTTCGCGCCGTTGGAACTGCGTCTGAAGGATCCGGACCATTGCTTTCCGCACCTTCGCTGGACCGATCTGCATCCACCCGAAACGTTTTCGTTCTGGCGGGTCGATCTCATCTCCGAAAACGGGCAACAGGCCTGCGGCTGGGTTTACCGCCCTCACCCCGAAACGAAGCAGCGTCATTGGCAATCCTCCAGCACCCTTGAGTTGCTGGCTCCGCGCCTCAATGGGGTGAAACCGAACTCCCGCATGGAGATCGTCGATCACCGATCCCGGATCGCCCTGGTGGATGGGGTGCGGTTGCGGTCCCGTCTTCTGGAATGTCTGAAATTCAGGGTGCTGGCTGCTCAGCAGAGCTTCTTTGTCTCCACGGAGGGGGAGCAACGGCGTGTCTGGCTCCGGCAGGCCTGGCCTGAAGCTCTCGACCTGGACGATGGCGATCTGGAGGCGGTCTGGTCCCAGGCCAGGATGCTCTATGCCGACGACTGAGACTTGAACGATATCGTTTCAGAATCGTTGCAATATCGTTACGTTTTCGTGTCGATATCGTTTCCCAGCTGGTCGCCGGGCTGAGCGCGCAGTTGCTGGAGAAGTGTGTCTGCGTCGCTGCGCGACTTTCCTTCCAGCTGCGCTGCGCGGATCAACAGGGGGCATCCCCGTGTGCTGACCACCAGTCCGAGGCCCGCCTCGGTGCTCAGAACAGTCCCGGGTGTGCCCTCGCCGGTCGGCCAGCGACCGACCAGATCTCTGGCGTCCTCTGAAAGTTCCCCGCGCAAACGCTCGATCAGCGGTTCGCAGCGCAGCACCTTGAGGCGTTGTCCCCGCCATCGCGTGAAAGCGTTCGGATGCAGCGCCATCACACGCCGGTGCAGTGCCAGGGCCGACTCACTCCAGTCCAGCCGCAGGTCGTCCTTGGTCAGCATGCGTGCATAGGTCACCTCCCCGTTCCGCTCCTGCTGAGCGGTGACCCCCAGACGCTGCCAGCGAAGCTCCTGAGGGCCCTCTCCAGCTGATGCGATACGGGGCAGCGCATCCAGCATCAGCTCGGCCGTCACCGCACTCAGGCGTAAGGCCAGCTCTTCGGCGGTCTCCAGCAGACCGATCCTGCAGCGCCGTTCCAGCAGCACCGGCCCTGTGTCCAGGCCCTCCTCCATCGCCATCACGCCGACACCGGTCTCCGGGTCACCTTCCAGCAGGCTCCACTGGATCGGTCCGGCTCCGCGCCAGCGCGGCAGCAAGGACCCATGGCCGTTCCAGCATCCCAACGGAGGCTGCTCCAGCACGGATCTCGGCAGGATCTGGCCGAAAGCCACCACAACGGACAGATCCGCATTCAGCCTTGCCAGTGCCTGCTGGCACTCCAGATCCCGACGGATCCGTTCCGGGGTGAACACCGGACATTCGATCTCCAGCGCCACCTGTTTGACGGGCGATGGCATCAGCTGCTTCCCACGCCCCCGCCGCCGGTCCGGTTGGGTGACGACACCGACCACCTCGTGGCCGGCGGCATGCAGTGCCTTCAGAGTTGGGACGGCGTACTGGGGAGTGCCCCAGAACAGCACTCTCATGCTTCGCCGGTGATCGAGAGTCCGTCCACCCAGACATGGGGACTGACCCCCCTCGGGGTGACTTCCGATTCCGTTTCAAGATGCAGAAGGCTGTTGAGCACGGTGCGGATATCGCCGGCCACGGTGGCGGCTTCCACCGAAATGCGTTCGCCGCCCTTCACCAACCAGCCATCAAAGGGGAGGGAGAACGAGCCCTGGCTCGCTTTGACGCCGGCATGCAGGGCGCTGAGATCTTCAATCAGCACAAACGGATCCTGATGGGTCTTGTGATGCAGATCGTGACCGCTGCTGACGCCTTCTGTGGTGCTCACCACAAACCAGTCCGGACCGACCGAGACTTTCGCCCCCAGGCCGGCATGGCCGGTGGGTGCGACGCCGAAGGCCCGGGCTGTGGCCTCCGAGTGCAGGAAGTTGGTCAGCACGCCACCCTCGATCAGGCTGATCCGTCGCGTCGGTGTTCCTTCTCCGTCGAACGCCGATGCGCCGATGTTGCCGCTGTGCAGTCCGTCGTCGTGAAGGGACAGGAACGGAACAGCGACGGAGGTCCCGAGCGACTCCCGCCGGCTGAGGCTGACGCCATCCAGAACCGAGCGTGCATTGAGCATGCTGCTGAAGGCCCCGAGCAGAGACAGAAACGCCTCCGGTGTGAAGCAGATCCGATAGCTGCCGGTGTCGATCGGTCGATAGGCGAGGTGACTGACGGTGCGTTCGACGGCCTCCTCGATGCAGCCGCTCACGTCGAGGTCGCCACTGCCCAGAGCGAGGCGAACGGCGCCGGAGCTGCGCGGTTTACGACCGGTTTCCTCCGCCTTCGCGTAGAGATAAAGCGAGGCCTGGGTGCGCTGCATTTCGCGCAGGGCCCCGTCGCTGTTCAGATACAGGCTCTGCGAGAGCGACTCAGCAAGTCCGTTGTACGGCACGCTGTTGATCGCGGGGTGGCGGGCGAGCAGGTCGGCTTCGGCCTCGCGCAGGGTCGACAGCAACGGCAGGATTCCCCGGCGCTGTTTCAGTGGGCGGTCCAGCTCGGGCAGCGGTGCCGTCGCCAGCGGTGAAAAGCCGGGCACATCGTCTGGATTGCCGAAGCGGCTGGCTTCGTGGGCTCCGGTGAGGGCCTTCTCCAGGCCGGCCTCGGAGAGATCGGTGGTGCTGGTGATCCCCACCAGCCCATCGCCGTTCCAGACACGCACGGTGATTGAGCTGCGCTGAGCCGCCTTCAGCTGTTTCGCTTCTCCCCGATCGACCTGAACAGAGCAGTCGTCACTGCAGGCGGCGCCAAGGTCCCACTGATGGATCCCTTCGCGTCTGGCGAGTTCCTGCAGCCGATCACGCAGGGCGGAGGCGTTGAGACCGTTCGTTTCCGTCATCTTCAGCGGCCTCCGACGGTGATGGAATCGACCTTGATGTGCGGTTGCCCCACGGTGACGAAGATGCTGCCGCTCACGGAGCCACAGAAGCCGGCTGCCAGATCGAGATCATCCGCGCACATGGAGATTCGCGGCATCACCTCCTTGGCATCCCCGATCAGCGTGGCGCCCTTCACCGGTTGTCCCAGTTGACCGTTCTCGATCAGATAGCCCTCCTCCACGGCGAAGTTGAACTGACCAGTGGGTCCAACGCTGCCACCGCCCATGGCCTTGCAGTAAAGACCGTGATCCACCGACGCGATCAGATCCTCCGGCTTGTGGGGACCGGCATCGATGTAGGTGTTTCGCATGCGACTGGCGGCCGCGAAGGCGTGGCTCTGGCGCCGACCACTGCCGGTTCGACGGTGGCCTGTCCGGAGTTCCCCGGCGCGGTCACTGATGAACCGCTGCAGGATGCCGTTCTCGATCAGCACCGTGCGTTCCGGCGCCATGCCTTCGTCGTCCATGGAGAGGGTTCCGAAGGCCCCGTCACTGAGGCCCTCATCAACCGCCGTGACCGCTGGATGGGCGATCAGCGAACCGACGCTGTCCGCGAAGGGGGTGGTGCCCCGTTCGATCTGCGTTGTCTCCAGCAGGTGACCGCAGGCTTCATGGAAGATCACACCGCCGAAGCGGTTGGCGAGCACCACCGGCATCTGGCCGGCCTCGACGTAATCAGCGCGAAGCATCTTGCCGGCGCTTTCGCAGACCTCCGTGGCACTCGTCTCGCTGTTCCAGTTGACGAGATCCTCCGGTCGGTCCGTGCTCCCGTAGCGCCGACCGATGCTGGCGCGGTAGTCGCCATCGGCTGCCAGCACCGAGAGTCCGGTGGACTGGTGAAGACGGATGTCCCGCGCGAAGGTGCCGTCCGACGCGGCCACCAGAACCTCCTGCCAATCGCGGGAATAGCTGCCACGACGCACCTGCAGATGCTGGCCGAGGCGCTCCAGATGAGCGGTTCCCTGCTTCAGCCTGTCGCCGGCTGCCGCCATGGAGGGGCAGCGCTGCAACCAGTCCTCTTTGGTTGCGGCATGGTTGATGAGTGCACGCAGACCCTGGAAGCCCGCAGCGGAATCCCGGGTTCCGATCTCCAGCCCAAGCATCGCCAGGGCCTGGTCGAGAGCCCTGGTCAGGCCATCCCTCGAGAGATCGTTGGTGCTCACGAAGCCGTCCCGCTCGCCGCGGAACACCCTGATTCCAGCGCCGCAGGCGAAGGACGGGTTGACGCTGGTGATGTTGTCCTGTTCGGCGAGCAGACCGAGATGATCGGTTCGTTCAGCAAACACCTCGACGAGCGAGGCCCCGGCCGAAACGCCCCGCTGGAGAAGGTCCTCCAGCAGTGCGGCTCCGTTGGTCGTGAAAAGAGCGGCGGTCAAGTGCGTTGTCGTGAGAAGAAGCCCGTCAGCGGACGGCGGGCTGGAAACGATCACTGGGGATCGGGGACATCAGGAACAGTTTCGCCATCACGGAGACGTTGCCGAGCCAGTGGGGGAGCTTGCGGATCAGACGCACAGGCGCAGGGGACGTGCCGGCATCCGCAGCCTGAAGAGCTGCGTTGTTGCTGACCAACTGCTCGAGGCGCTCCCAGAACTTGTCGTTGCGCACATCGAGCACGACCGGGAAAACGCGGGCCGAGGTCTCGTTGGTCTTGTCGATCACCATGCGGTCGTAGGTGCGGGCGTCAAGGCCGAGTGACTCGTAGAACTCCTTGCGGGCCACATCACGCACATACATGGTGGCGAACACGGCCAGCAGGAAGAACCGGCACCACAACCTGGCGATGGGGCCACGCACGGTGTCGGGCTGAGCCTTCATCAGGGCGTCGAAGAAATCGCCATGGCGGTTCTCGTCCTGACACCAGTTCTCGAAGAAGTTGAAGATCGGGAAGATCTTGCTGTCCGGGTTCTTCTCCAGGTGCCGGTAGATGGCGATGTAACGCCAGTAGCCGATCTTCTCTGACAGGTAGGTGGCGTAGAAGATGAACTTGGGTTTGAAGAAGGTGTACTTCTTGCTGGCCGTCAGGAACCCGAGGTCGAGCTGAACTCCGAAATCACTCATCGCCTTGTTGAGGAAGCCGGCGTGGCGGGCCTCATCGCGGGCCATGTGGGCAAAGCACTCGGCGAGAAGAGGGTTCTTCTGCTTGATCCGACGGCTCAGCTCCTTGTAGAGGAGGAAACCGGAGAATTCCGACGTGCAGCTCTGCTCGAGAAATTCAACGAAGACCTGTCGTGTTTCGGGGTCGAGTTTGTCGGCGGCGCCGTCGAACTCGTCGTTGCGGACGAAATGATGACGGTTGTAATCCTTGCGGAATTCTTCACAGATCGCTTCGAGCTCCGCCTCGTTCGGGCGCAGGTCCATGGCGGCCATGGCCTCGAAATCGGTGGTGTAAAACCGCGGAGTGAGGATTGTGTCCTTGACGGGCTCCTTGACGGCGACAGCACTCTCGGCTGCCTGCTCGGCCATGGCGGTGGGAGGGACCATCAGCTCCGGTACAAGGTGTCATCCAATGTAGGGGTGACACCGTGATCTCCGTCGCGCTTCAGTTCCCCCCCAGCCATTTCTGACCGTTCAGGCGCTGCAGAAGCCTGGACACGAGCAGAGCCAGTGACATCCGCTTCTCATCGATCAGGAAGGACTCCAGCAGGGTCGGGTCGCTGCCCGGGTCCGCCAGGGTGATGGTCTTTCCGCTGGCGATGTCCTCGCTGTTGAAACACAGCCAGAAGCGACGGTCACCAGGCAGTTCCCCGACCACCATCGGGCAGGTGCCTCCGACCACCGGTCGCTCGCCTGTGACCAGCTCAAGCCGGTCCGGGGCGATGGCGTGATCCTTGAGCTGGCTGCTGACCGCCGGCAGAAACTCCTCGCGCATGAACAGCTCGAATGGTTTGTCCTCCGGTTTGGGAGGTTTGGCCTTCGGCTTCGGTTTCGCCTGCGCTTCGGCTTCAGCAGGGGTGTCGCTCACCGGATCCAGATCTCTGCGGGAACTTTAGGCAGCCCCGGAGGTGCCTCACCAATCGCGGTCGGGATCCTGATCCCAGTCCGACGTGTCGCTGTCGCTCGGTCGCGACCGGACGCGCTCGGGTTGCTGAATCACCCGGTAGGCGACAGCAACGGTGGGTGCCGGCTCCCGGATGTCCCGTTCGGGCATCGACGGGCTCGGCTGAGGAGGTTGCGGTTCCCGCTCGACGTTCTCGACGGCACGATGCACCTGACGGCGCAGGGGCTGGCGGGACGGCCTCAGCAGCAAGGTCGTGCCCGCCGCCAGAGCGGCGCCCGTGGAGGCGGCCAGAGCCGTCCAGGCTCCGATCGGCAGGGGTGGCGTGCGCCAGATGAGCAGTTGCAGCCGAACCGGTGTTCCGCGCGTCAGCGCAGACAGCACGATCACCATCACGAATGGTGCCAGGCAGGGCAGCAGCAGCAGTCTCTGCAACGCGGTCATGCGACAGGGCCCTGCCAGCGATCGAGCGGACCGAGATCCTCCTCAAGACCATCCAGCAGGCGGATCACGAGGAAATCGACCATGTCATCCAGGCTTTCCGGCCGTGTGTACCAGGCAGGAATCGGAGCTGCAATGCGTGCCCCGGCTTCCGCAAGGGCCGTGAGATTGCGCAGATGAATCAGGTTGAACGGCATTTCGCGAGGAGCGATCACCAGCGGGCGTCCCTCCTTGAGATGCACATCGGCGCAGCGTTCGATCAGATCCATCGCCACACCGGCACGGATGCGACCGACCGTGCCCATGCTGCAGGGAAGGATCAGCATGGCCCGTGTGCGGAAACTGCCGCTGGCGATCGAGGCGCTCTGATCGTTCCAGCGATGGCACACCAGCCCACCCGCTGATTCCTTGAGATGCTCGCGCCAGAAGCGTTCCTGCTCATCGGGTGCCACTGGGATCCTCAGTCCCTGCTCGGCGCGGAACACCTCGTGGGCTCCGCGGCTCAGCACCAGATGAACGTCGCGGCCGCGTCGCAACAGCAGCTGCAGAGCCCGCTCCGCCAGCGGCTGCGCGGATGCGCCGGTCACCGCAAGGACGTAGGGATGCATGGTCAGGCGTTGCTGAGGGTGACTGGAATCGGTGTGATGCCCGTGTCCTCCGCTTCCGGCGCCGGCAAGGGGTCGGCGATCACGTCCAGATCGATCTGATTGCGCAGCACGTCGACTTTGATCACGCGCACCCGAACGCTGTCACCGAGTTGATACACGCGGCGTGTCTTGCGTCCGACGAGACGGTTCTGGCGCGATCGGTACTCATACCAATCATCGTTCAGGGAGCTGACGTGCACGAGCCCTTCAACCCGTGTCGGCCCCACCTCGACAAAGAATCCGTAGCTCTGAACACCACTGATTCGGCCTTCCGTTTCGCTGTCCACCAGCGGCTCGGCGGACCGCGCCTGAACCATGGTCACCAGATCCCGTTCAAGCTCATGAATCTGACGACGGCGGCTGTTCAGTCTCTGAACGAAGCGTTCCGTGCAGATCCCCTGCAGTTTCTCCTCCTGGGACGCCGTGAACAGAGGCCAGCTCAGCGCTTCGCCGCATCCGCGTTCCCCGAGGGTGAGACGGGTCTTGTGGCGCACAGTCGGCCGATCCTTGCCGTCCTGGAGCAGGCTGACCAGCACCTGCTGGTTGGCGAGGTGGGCATAGCTGAGGCCTGCGCAGCACCACGGGACCTCGGCGACCAGAGGATCTGTCGCCTTCTCGCCACCGGTGGCCGATGCGGTGGATTCCTCGGCTTCCGTCGGCACCGGAGCCAGGCCGGCAACGGCGAACGCCGGTTGCGGCAGGGCATGGCTGAGCTGTTGCTCCAGCACACGTCGATGGGCTGACTCGCTGAAGCCTGCGAGCAGTTCCTGAGCGGATGGGCTGCCCTCTTCATCGAGTTCAAGCGGCAGATCGAGGGCGATCGCGGTCTTCGCGACATCCGTCAGAACAGCGGGATCCGGTTCCCCACTCTGCAGAACGATGCCCGGCAGCTGAAGCGACTCACGATGCTGTGCCCAGGCCCGGTTGGCGGCACGCAGCAGCGGCTGCAGCAGCGACTGTGGGTCCTGTGGAGCCATGGCATCGACCCAGCGATGCCGCAGCCCTGTGGGATCGGCCCAGATCATGTCTCCGAGCGCTTCCATCTCCGGCAGCTGCAGATCCAGTTGCACCACGCCGGCCTGACGCTCGCGATCCATCAGACAGCGGGCACAGAACTGCAGTGTCTCCAGCTGTCCGAGGTGGTCCTTGATCGGCTTGAGCGCGGTGGGGAGACTGCGGCTTCTGGGCTTGCGCTCCGCCAGCGCCTTCATCTGCTCCGAGGACACCGTCGCCGCCGGACGGATGGTGCTGAGCATGAAGGTCCAGTCCGTGACCTCCCCCGTCGCGGAGACATCGAGGCGCACCGTGATCGCTTCGGCCGTTTCCCCTGACACGAAGCTTCCGGCCTTGCTGAGTGCTGGCGTGAGCAGCGGTTGCCAGGCGTTCCCGAGGCAGAGAGCTTCCCCCTGATCGCGCAACCACAGATCCAGACTGTTTCCGCTGCCGATCCGTTCGGCGACCGTGGGCGCATGCACCCAGAGCCGGCTCCCGCCCTCATGGGCTTCGACGTGAACGGCGGGCAGCCCGGGGGCGTCCTCGACGGACCAGCTGCGCAGCAGCAGACAGGGCTGATCACTGAGATCGGTGCGTCCCTTCGTGGCTGGAGCCTTGGCGGATCCACGCGGCGCGGCCTGCCGGTGATGCAGCCCTGCCTTGGTGAGCAGCAGTTCGCGATCGGCCGCAGGGCCCCCGTTCAGGGGAAGCGGACGCGCCACATGACCCACAGCCGCATGCTGAGCCACCGGGTAGCGATCGACCTGAACCTCCACAACAGAGGTTGGTTTGTCCTCCTGGAGATGCTCTCCAGCTTCTTTCGGCAACTGAATGCTGGCCAGCAGCCGGTCGTCGAGGGGAACGGCCACCAGCTGCTCGTCCTGACGTTCCACCTGGGCCAGCAGCGAGGTGGTGCTGCGTTCGAGGATGCACTGAACACCTCCCTCCGGTGATCGTCGTCGCCCGCCTTCTCGGGTGATTCGCACCAGCACGCGATCACCGTTCCAGGCGTGATTGAGCTGATGGTCGCGGATGTAGATGTCATCCCCGCCGTCATGACGGATGGCGAAGCAGAAGCCTTTGCTGCTGCAGCGAAGCCGGGCATCGATCAGCTGATCGTTTTCACAACGGATGACGCCACCGTCGTCCTGGATCGCGACCACCCCGATCCTGCCGAGGGCGTCGAGGGCCAGATCCAGGCACTGCTTCTCGCTCTGCTTGGTGAGCTTGAGGCTCTTGGCCAGCTTCGGTGGCTCGACCGCTGCATCGATGGACAGTTGATCGAGCAGGTCGGCGACCGTGAACTTCATCGGAAATCGGGAAAAGACCGGCCGTCAGGACCGGGGGAAGGTGACGCGGAGCGGGCCACCGGTGGGGTGGACCATGCAGCGAACTCCAGGCCGTTCCGACTTTAGGAGTCGGCGGGTCCCTCCTTCTCCTCCAGCAGGTTTGCGCCGCGAAGTGCTGGCCAGAGCAGACGGGTTCCGATCACCAGGAAGCCGATGGAGGCAGCCAGCTGCAGCAGATCAGCAGGGATCATGCTCGCCATCGACCCTCCCGCCAGAGCCCCGAGAAGGCTGGCCAGCACAAGGGCGGACGACGATCCCAGGAAGACGGCGAACGGACGGTCGGAGGTTCCACTGAGCGCCACGGTGGCCAACTGGGTCTTGTCCCCCAGCTCCGCCAGGAAGACCGTCACGAAGGTGGACAGAAGCAGCGCGAGGTCCATGGCTCAGAACATGGGGTGGGTGATCAGCAGCGCCCGTGCCGCCTGCAGACCGAGCCAGAGGCCAAGGCTCACCATCAGCACGCCGGCCATCAGTTCCAGCCGTTCCGGAGGCAGCACCTTGGACAACCACTGGCCCACGAGCACCCCAACGAGGCTGGAGGCGATGAGCGCCAGGGCAGCACCGAGGAAGACCAGCCAGGGCGAGCCTGACTGAGCGGCGAGGAGCAGGGTCGCCAGCTGCGTCTTGTCCCCGAGCTCCGCCAGGAAAACCGTGGTGAAACTGCTGATCAGAACCGTCAGAAACGGGGGCCGAGCGGACTCAGTCATCGCCGGGGGTGGACCTGCGCAGGGCTCGGTCGAACCTACGCAGGACGCGGCTGCGTCCTCCATAGACGGATCGGATCTGCTGACGGCAGCAGCTCACCGCGAACTGCTCGAGGTCGGAGTCGCTCACATCGAACAGGCTTCCGAGCTGCTGGACCCGGCAGAAGTCCGGTCGCGTCTCATAGATGCGACAACGGCGGCCGCCGCTGTCGTAGTTGATGCACCAGCCATCCGGCCCAACCATCGACAAGTAGTCACGCCGTTGATCTTCACTGAGGGCCTCAAGCGCCTCGCCCCGTTCCTCCGGGCAGAGCCGGCAGCACGCTCCGCACTGGCTGATGCAGGTCCAGCTCCCGAGCACCCCGTTCATCGGTCTCGCTGTGACAAGCAATCACAGAGCTTCACCCCTCGCGGACCCGAAGGTCCGCAGGCCCCGTAGCCTGAGTTGCCAATCGTCGTCTGACAGCGCTTCCGAACCATGGGCATCGACATCCATCTGATCGCCAATTTCGCCGCCCTTGCGCTGATCACTCTCGCCGGCCCCGCTGTGATCTTCATCCTCTTCTATCGCCGCGGCGCCCTCTGAGCTCTGCTCAGGGCCTCAGTCCAAGGGCCAGGCTCGCCTCCTCGAGAAGGTGCAGAACCTGTTCGTTCTGAGCGAGAGGGTCCCGGCAGTTCAGCGGTTCCTCCGCGGGCACGCGTGCCTCGATCGTGCGTCCCTGGTCGTTGCTGAGGGTCAGACCTTCCCCGTTCCGGGCGGCGGTGTACCGGTTGGTTCCTCGGCAGAGCGTGATGCTGTCGCTGTGCGGTCTGAGCGCTTTCACATCGAGTTGCAGCCGTTGCTCCCCCTGCCACCGATTGAGGTTGATCCGGAAGGCCACATCACAGCGGCTGGGAACGGATCGCTGGTCTGACCAGCGCCAGGCGACAGCCCTTCGTTCGGCAGATCCCTGGCTCAGCTTCAGAGCCAGATGACCACCGTTCATGGTGCGTGATTCCGTCACCCGACAGTCCCGCGACCAGAAGAGGGGCGTCTCATGGCCGATGCCGAAGGGCTCCAGGCGCTGCAGCGCACTCCAGAGATCCCAGTTCACCTGTTCAAGGCTCAGCAGGGCGTCGGGGCGGATAGGAATGCCCTGTCCCTGCCGGCTCAGCCAATCCTCCGCCAGGGAGTTGAGCCGTTCCTGGAGTGGATGCACCTGCTCCGCCGCCACGGTGAAGCCACCGGCTGCCGGATGACCGCCGAAACGTTCCAGCAGATCACTGCAGCTGTTCAGGGCGGCATCCACGGCAAATCCGGATGGTGCCCGCACGGAGGCCCGCAGGCGGCCATCCCCCTCTCCCGCCAGCAGGGCGGCCGGCCGGTGATAGCGCTCAACCAGGCGCGCCGCCACGATGCCGATGACGCCGTGATGCCAGTGACCCTGAGCCAGCAGCAGGAACGGCGGCACTGTTCCCCGGTCTGCTTCCACCAGAGCCACGGCTTCGGCCTCGATGGCGTTGCACAGATCCCGGCGCTGCCGGTTGTAATCGTCACAACGGCGTGCCAGAGCCATGGCCGCTTCAGCGTCCTCCACCGTCAGCAGGTCCACCACAAGGCTCGGTTCCCCGAGGCGCCCCACGGCGTTGATTCTCGGAGCGATCTGAAATCCGATGTCATCGCTGCGCAGCGGCCGGTCACCAAGCCCTGAAAGGCGTTGCAGCGCCTGAAGCCCTTCACATCGACTGCGGTGCAGTTGTCTCAGCCCGTCCCGCAGCCAGCGACGGTTCGCTCCGGTGAGGGGAGCCATGTCGGCGACGGTGCCGATGCAGAACAGATCCCGGGCGGTCGCCACCGCTTCCGGACGCTTCAGTCGGGATGCCACCGCCTCCGCCAGCACGTAGGCCAGTCCGACCCCCGCCAGTCCTCGGTAGGGCGAGCTTTCGGGGGTTGTGGCCGGATGAATCAGCGCTGCCATCGGCGGTCGCTGAGCCGGAATCGTGTGGTGATCGGTGACGATCACCTCCACATCGAGTTCGATCGCCTTCTCCAGGGCCGCTACCGCTGCAACTCCGTTGTCAACGGTCACCAGCAGTCGGATCCCCTGGGCCTGCAGGCGTTCGACCATGCCGGTGTTAAGCCCGTAACCGTCATCCATCCGCGAAGGGATCGCTGCCACAGCGTCCGCTCCAAGGGGGCGGAGGGCGCGAATCAGCAGGGCTGTGCTCGTCATCCCATCGGCGTCGTAATCCCCGCAGATCGCCAGGGATTCACCGCCTCTGCAGGCCCGCGCCAGGCGTGCTGCCGCTGATGCCAGATCCGGGAACTCCTGTTCCGGATCCGGCAGATCCGGCGGATCGAGCAGGTGTTCCGCTGCTTCCACCGTTCGGATGCCCCGTCGTTGCAGCAGGCTCCGCAACGGCAGGGGCAGATCCACCTCCGCCAGCGGGGACGGTGTGATCACCTCCGGCAGGGACCAGCTCCAGAGAGGTGAATGGTGCGTCAACGTCGGCCGCGATCGTGTGCTGGGATGCTCGTGCATTGTGCGTCCGACGGCACGTCGGCACCGGCGATGGCTGAGCTGCGCGGCGTGTTCTGGGATGTGGACGGAACCCTGGCGGACACCGAGATGGATGGCCATCGCCCCGCCTTCAACCAAGCGTTCGAGGACCTCGGTCTCCCCCTTCACTGGACTCCGGAGCACTACGCCGATCTGCTCTCCGTTCCAGGAGGGATGGCCCGTGTCAGGTTCTCTGCCCGGCAGCAGGGCGTGAGCCTTGATGATGACTTGCTTCTGACACTTCGTGGCCGCAAGCGGGAGCGTTACCTGGAACGCTGCCGGTCCGGCCATGTGCGCTGGCGGCCAGGCGTGCTGCGACTGCTCCGGGAGCTGGACTGCGCCGGTGTGCAGCAGTGGATCGTCACCTCCAGCGGCCGTGGCTCGGTCAGCGCGTTGCTGTCCGGTGGTGGCGACGGACCATGGCCGTTCCAGGGCATCGTCACGGCTGATGACGTGCCTGAGGGCAAACCATCGCCTGCCGGTTATCTCCACGCGCTGCAGGCCAGTGGCCTCAGTGCCGAGGAAGGACTGGCCCTGGAGGATTCGGCGGCTGGACTCCGGGCGGCCAGAGCCTCGGGCCTCGCCTGCCTGTTGACGCCCTCTCCATGGGACCGGGACCTTCTGCCGCTGCATGGGCTGGCCGTTGCCGTTCTCGAGCATCTCGGTGAGCGGGAGCGGCCGGCTCACCAATGCTGGGGGCCCCCTTGCCCGCAGGGCCTGGTGACGCTGGAGTACCTGAAGTTTCTTCTGGATCCACCGGCGTGATGCGCTCTTACCAGACCACGCGTCTCGCCGGGGTTCAGGGTCGATTCGGGGCGCGTCTCAGCCAGTCCTTCGCTGGCCCCTGGTGGCGGCGCAGCCTCTCACTGATCGCTTTGTTGCTCGGATTCCTTTCAGGATCCGTGGCCACTGTTCATCTGGTGAACGCCGTATCGATGCGAACGTTCGCCGGGCTTCTCGTGCTGGCTTTGTGTGAAGCCCTGGTGTTCTTCCGCCGCCGTGTCCGCCAGGAGCCGCTGCCACTCTCCTGGCAGCTTCTGGACAATGGCCGGATCGGACTGGTCTACGGAATCGTGCTGGAGGCGTTCAAGGTTGGATCCTGAAGCACCGAGGGATCTGCCGCAGGCGGATCTGATCGCACTGCTTGAACATCTCGGGGATGTTGACCCTCAAGGCTGGGAGAGGCGCTGGCGTCAGCGTTCCGCCACCGATCTCGCATCGGATGCCTGGGCTCGCGGTGCATCGGCCGACTGGTTGTGGGCGCTCGGGCTGCCTCTGCTGACCCTGGCTGAACAGCTTGAGAGCCGTGGAACACGCCATCTCATCGGCCTCAGCGCCCTGCCGGGTTGTGGCAAATCCAGTCTCGGACGCTGGTTGGAAGGCGCCGCATCTCAGCTCGGGCTGTCGTTGCAGGTGGTGTCCATCGACGATTTCTATCTCGATGCGGCCGGTCTCGATCTGGCGATGCAGGGCAACCCCTGGGGAGTGCCCCGGGCCTTGCCTGGAAGCCATGATCTGCCTCTGCTGCTGGATCGCCTCAGTGCCTGGAGGCAGGGGAAACAGCCCAACCTTCCGATGTTCGACAAGGCACTCCGGCAGGGGCGCGGGGACCGCTGCGGCTGGCGTCCGTGCCCGGCGCGGATTCTGCTGCTGGAAGGTTGGTTCGTGGGCTGTGAACCCCTGGCCGCCGGTCAACCGATTTCGGCGGGTTCGGAGCATCTGCTTCCTCCCCTGAGTGCGGAGGAACTCCGGTACCGCCACACCGTGCAGGACCAGCTGCGCACTTACGCCCCGGTGTGGTCGAGCCTTGATGCGCTCTGGCAGCTTCAGGCCCTCGACTTCACATCCTCCAGGCTCTGGAAGCAGGATCAGGAGGCCACGATGCAGCACACGAGCGGTGTCTCCCTGGATCGCAGGGAGCTGGAAGGCTTCACCCGGATGATCATGGCCGCCATTCCCGCCGTGAGCTTCCAGCTTCCATCCGCTGATGTGGTTTTCGATATCGATGTTCAGCGGCGGCTCCGCCGCATCCGCATCGGACCGGATCAGCTCTCCTCGTCGTCGGTATCGCGGACGGGGTAGACGAATCCCTGGGCCCGGCCGCTCAGCACCGATTTGCCGATCGACATGGCTCGCTGGGCAGCGACCGCCGCCTTGGCTTTCCAGGTGGCATGGCGCTGGTTGCGCTTGGCCTTGGATGTCTTCTTCTTCGGGACGGCCATTGCGGCTGCTGTATCTCCAAACGGGGATTGTCCCGCCTGGAGATGCCCGGCGTCAAATCGCTAGTCTCATGACAGAGCAGAGATGTCGTGAGTTCAGGTTCGAGCGCTCCGGAACAGACCAGCCGTCCTCAGCCGTCCCTGATGCCCGCTCTGGGTCGGCGACAGCCCCCGACGAGCTATTCCACGCTGCTGCGTCAGATTGAGCAGAAGGACGTCAGCAACCTCGAGCTGATCCCCGGGCGCCGGGAAGTGCAGGTGACCTATCGCGATGGCCGGCGCGCCACCGTTGCTGTCTTCGCCAACGATCAGCAGATTCTGCGGGCTGCCGAAGCTTCCGGCACTCCACTGACGGTGCGGGATGTCCGCCAGGATCAGGCCCTGGCTGGCATGGCCGGAAACCTTGCCCTGATCGTGCTGATCGTTGTGGGGCTTTCGCTGCTGCTGAGGCGCTCAGCTCAGGTGGCCAACAAAGCGCTGGGTTTCGGACGCAGTCAGCCTCGGGTCAAGGCTCAGGAGGATCTTCAGGTCCGCTTCGAGGACGTCGCCGGCATCAACCAGGCGAAACAGGAACTTCAGGAGGTGGTCACCTTCCTGAAGCAGCCGGAGTCCTTTATCCGGCTCGGGGCCAGGATTCCCAGAGGTGTTCTGCTGGTGGGACCACCAGGAACCGGCAAGACACTTCTGGCCAGGGCGATCGCCGGGGAGGCCGGCGTTCCCTTCTTTTCGATGGCCGCCTCCGAATTCGTTGAGCTGTTCGTCGGTGTCGGAGCCAGCAGAGTCAGGGATCTGTTCCGAAAGGCCAAGGAGAAAGCTCCCTGCATCGTCTTCATCGATGAGATCGACGCCGTCGGTCGTCAGCGCGGGGCAGGCATCGGTGGCGGAAATGATGAACGGGAGCAGACGCTGAATCAGCTGCTCACCGAAATGGATGGTTTCGCGGAGAATTCCGGGGTGATTCTCCTGGCGGCCACCAATCGGGCCGATGTGCTCGATGCCGCTCTGACGCGTCCGGGCCGTTTCGATCGCCGCATCGATGTCTCGCTGCCCGATCGCCGTGGCCGCGCTGACATCCTCGCGGTCCATGCCAGAACCAGGCCCCTGGATCCCAGCGTGAATCTGGAGCACTGGGCACGGCGGACACCGGGATTCTCCGGAGCCGACCTTGCCAATCTGCTCAATGAGGCGGCGATTCTCACCGCTCGTCAGCAGGAGCAGGCGATCACGGACACCCAACTGGAAGGCGCCCTGGATCGGATCACGATGGGGTTGAGCGCCAGACCCCTCCAGGACAGTGCCAAGAAACGTCTGATCGCTTATCACGAAATCGGCCACGCTCTCGTCGCGGCGCTGTTGCCGGCAGCTGACCCCGTCGACAAGGTCACGATCCTTCCCCGCGGTGGTGCGGCCGGCTACTCCCGTTTGATGCCGGATGAGGAACGCCTCGACTCGGGCCTCTACACACGCGCCTATCTGCAGGCGGATCTTGTGGTGATGCTGGGGGGACGCGCCGCTGAACTCGTGGTGTTCGGAGCTCAGGAAGTGACCCAGGGAGCCAGCGGTGACCTCCAGACAGTGGCCCGTCTGGCCAGGGAGATGGTCACCCGCTTCGGTTTCTCCAGCCTGGGACCGGTCGCCCTTGAGTCGGCAGGTTCCGAGGTTTTCCTCGGCAAGGACTGGTTCAACCAGCGTCCCGATTACGCCGAGACGACAGGACGGGAGATTGATTCCCAGGTCCGTGCCCTTGCCCTCCGCTCCCTTGAGCAGGCAGTGGCTCTTCTGCAGCCGAGACGGCAGGTGATGGACCGTCTGGTCGAGGCCCTGATCGACGAGGAGACCCTGCCGGGGGACCGCTTCATGCAGCTTGCCGGCCTGACGTGATCCGTCTGCTTCTCCTGCTCCCGCTGTCGTGGCTGGCAGCCCGGATGCTGGTGGAGTGGCTCTGGTTCGCTCAGTTCGACTGGCAGGGCGTGTTGCTGCAGCGTTGGGGCCTGCAGCTTCTGTCAGGGGGGTGCGCCGCGATCCTGCTGCTGGCCGCATCCCGCTGGAGCCGAACCGTCCTGGCGTCTCCGGTGGACCGCTCGGACAGCCTTGCTCCCGTGCTGCGGGGGTGGCGCTACAGCCTGCTTCTGGCCGTGAGTGGTGCCGTGCTCCTGGTCAGCGGGGTGCTGATCGGCCTGCTGGTGGTCGAGGCGCTGCGTCATCCGACCACGCTGGGGCAGTGGTCCTTCGATCTCTCCGGCTCTCGCCAGGTCCTCGTGCTTCTGAGTCTGGCCGTGGGCCTGCTGGCTCTCCGACTCCCCTGGATGGTCTGGCTGATGCGTCTCGGCTGGATCGGCCTTGTGGTGATCGCCGCCAGGGCCTGGAGTGTGTGGGCGCTGGCTGTGGACATTCCCGATACGGGCTTGACCGAACCTCTGCTCGGCGGCGACATCAGCTTCTCCCTCGCCCGTTTCGCCGCCATCAAGTTGCTGCTGGAGCTGGGGTTGCTGGCTCAGCTGTTCACCCTGTCGGGCACGGTCTGGGGGCGGTTGATCCGTCCTCCGTGTCTCAGTGACTGGGAATGTCCCGGATTTGCCCCTCACGCTCTGAACGGGCTGCGCCGCTGGAGCGGCCTGATCCTGACCACCGCTGCCTGCTGGTGCTGGCTGTCACGCCATCAGCTCCTCTGGACGCAGTCCGGCATGGTCGCCGGTGCCGGCTGGTTGCAGGTTCATCTGACCCTGCCGTTCCGCAGCCTGATCGCGCTGTTGCTGCTGCTCCTGGCCATTGCTGTGATCGCCGGCGGAGACGATGGTCTCCGCCGGCGCGCGCCGCGTCTGCTGCTGGTGCTGCTGGTGATCACCGTGCTGATCGAGCAGTTGGTCACCCCTCTGACCCGCTGGCTGTTGCTGCGACCCCAGGAACTGACGCTGCAGATGCCTTACCTGGAGCAGGCGATCACATCGACCCGACGCGCCTTCCAGCTGGATCGCATCAGCTTCCGCTCGGATGATCTGAGTTCCAATCTCACCAGCGCCGATCTGGAGACGGCAGCCAGCACCGTCGACAACATCCGTCTATGGGACAGCAGGCCTCTGCTGGAGACCAATCGACAGCTGCAGCAGCTTCGTGTCTACTACCGCTTCTCCAACGCCGCCGTTGATCGCTATCCGCTCCTCCCCGATCGCGACACGGCTCAGCAGGTGATCCTCGCGGCCCGGGAGCTGGAGCAGTCCGAACTGCCCAGACGGTCCCGGACGTGGTTGAACCGTCATTTCGTGTTCACCCACGGCTACGGATTCACGCTGAGCCCGGTGAATGCGGCCCGTCCGGATGGCCTTCCGCCCTATTTCATCAGCGATCTGGGCTCCGCCACCCGCATCGAAGGCAATGCAAGGCTTGGCATCTCCCGCGGGGATGTTGAGCGGGTTGTCCCTGTGAACCGGGCGGCGCTGTATTTCGGCATGCTGCCCTCGCCCTATGCGGTGGCTCCGACCCTCGTGGACGAGTTCGATTACCCGGAGGGCGATGTCAACGTTTACACCAATTACTCGGGGGCAGCTGGTGTTCCCATCGGTTTCCTCCCCCAGAGGCTTGCTGCTGCTGCCTATCTGATGGAGCCGAGGTTGCTGACAACCGGTTCGATGACATCCGACACCCGTCTTCTGCTCAGGCGTGATGTCCACCAGCGGGTCAAAGCGATCGCCCCGTTCCTGGAGTTCCGCGGCGATCCCTATCTGGTCTCCGTCCCGATCCAGGAGGGACGGGCCGGCTATGAGCAGGATCAGAACCAGTACTGGATCGTTGAGGGTTTCACCCGTTCAGCCACCTACCCCTACAGCGCAGCTGTCGGCGACGCCCTGAGTGATCGCTATCTGCGCAATTCGGTCAAGGCCGTTGTCGATGCCTTCAACGGCAGCGTCCACTTCTATGTGAGTGAACCGGAAGACCCGCTGATCCGTGGATGGTCAGCCTTGTTCCCGGATCTGTTCGAACCCCTCAGCGCCATGCCTGAGAGCCTTCGCCGGCACCTGCGTGTACCGGAAGCCCTGTTCAAGGTGCAGGTCCAGCAGCTTCAGACCTACCACGTGATCGATCCGAGGGTGCTCTACAGCGGTGACGACGTGTGGCAATTGCCCGTTGAGACCTACGGCGACAGGGAAGTGCCTGTTGAGCCCTATCACATCACGGCACAACTGGAAGCCAACAGCAGTTCGGAATTCCTGTTGCTTCAGCCCTTCACCCCCCAGGCCCGACCGAATCTCACCGGCTGGCTTGCAGCACGCAATGACGGCGATCACTACGGGGAACTGGTGCTGATTGATTTCCCTCAGGACAAGCCCATCCCCGGGCCACAGCAGGTGCAGGCCAGGATCAACCAGGATCCCGATATCAGCAAGATGTTCGGACTCTGGGATCGCGGCGGATCTGAAGTGGTTCAGGGCAATCTTCTGGTGGTCCCCGTTGGCAGCAGCCTTCTCTACGTCGAGCCGGTCTATCTGCGCGCCAGCCAGGGGGGGCTTCCCACGCTTGTCAGGATCGTGGTGAGTGACGGACGCGGGATCGCGATGGCAGATACGCTCTCTGGCGCGATCGATCAGCTCATGAAAAAGGCTCCGGCAGGTCAGAGACCGCCGGAGCCGGATAACGAGGATGTGCTCGGTTGATCAGCCGATGGCAGAGAAGTACTCCTTGCTGCCGACGGGATCCTCCTTCATGGTCTTTTCGCCAGGAGTCCAGTTGGCGGGGCAGACCTCGTCGGGGTTTGCCGCCACGTACTGGTAGCCCTGGAGCACGCGAAGGGTTTCATCAACATTGCGACCGACGGGCGCCTTGTTGATGGTCATGTGCATGACCATCCCTTCCGGGTTGATGATGAACAGTCCGCGATCGGCTTCGCCGTCGTCGTTGAGCACGTTGTAGGCGGTGCAGATCTCACGCTTCAGGTCGGAGACGAGCGGATAGCTGATATCGCCCACGCCACCCTGGTTACGAGGGGTCTGGATCCAGGCCAGGTGGCAGTTCTTGCTGTCGACGGAGACCGCGAGAACTTCGGTGTTCTTGCTGGTGAAATCAGCGATGCGATCGCTGAAGGCCGTGATCTCTGTCGGACAGACGAAGGTGAAGTCCAGGGGGTAGAAGAACAGCACGACGTACTTGCCCCGGTACTGGGACAGGCTGATTTCCTTGAACTCCTGATCCACCACAGCGGTGGCGGTGAAATCCGGGGCCATCTGGCCCACACGCAGGCAACCGTTTTCGGGCATGTTCGGGATGCGGTGGTGATGAACCGGTCGTCGACGGCGACTAAGTCGTAGTCGGATCGACTTCCAATTGCGCGCGCAACCTATCACGGGTCCCGCTGCTCTAGACCATACACTTTTGCAACAACCTTTCGGTCTTGATGAGCTGGGATCCCTCATTGCTGCGCAAATTCAGTTCCACCGGGCACTTCCGGCTTCTGAATCAGCTGCGCGGTGACCTGAAGAAGCGACCGCTGGATCGTGACGGCACGACGGGAGCTCTCAGGATGCCGGGCACATCCGGTCGCTCCGAGCGCCAGAGACGTCAGGCGCCGCCGCAGTCCAGGTCGACTCCAACGGCATCCACCACCTCCATGCAGGAGAAGGACAACAACCGCACGTTCCGCGACCGGCTCAACGCCATCGACATGCGTTGAGAAGTTGATGTTCAGAACAGACGAATGGCTCGGGGGAGACTTGAACTCCCGACCTTGGGGTTATGAATCCCACGCTCTAACCAGCTGAGCTACCGAGCCTTGTGTGAACGAATTTTAGAGGATCACCAGACGCTCAGGCCTGACGGGTTGGAAGCTTGGAGAGGGGATTGACAGCAGCTCCACCGGAACGGCGGATCTCGAAGTGCAGATGGGGGCCGGTGCTGCGTCCGGTGCTTCCCATCAGGGAAATGCGGGCTCCCTGAGGGACCACCTGGCCTTTCTTGACCAGCAGCCGGCTGTTGTGGGCATACCGCGTGGACTCTCCATCGGCGTGGGACATCTCCACCAGATAGCCGTAACCGCTGCTCCAACCCGAGTAGGTGATGATTCCATCCCGAGCGGCATGGATCGGGGTGCCCGTGTTGTTGGCGATGTCGATGCCCTTGTGCATCCGTCCCCAACGCCAGCCGTAGCCAGACGTGAAGATGCCTTTGGTGGGCCAGGAGTAGGAATTGTTGAGAAGCTCGGGAGCCTGCTTCACCGGTGTCTCGAACTGAGGCCGCCGAGGCCAGCTGGCACCACCACTGATGGTGGGTCGGATGGCCAGAAGATGTCTTGCGCTGCTGGCTTTGGCGACCGTCAGTTCACTCCCGGCGGCCATCGAACTCAATTCGAGGCCGGGATTCAGGCTGCGCAACTCATCCCAGGTGAGTCCGTTGCGGGACAGGAACGTGTTGAGAGAGTCACCCGACTGAACACGCGCCGTGTTGCCGACCGGAGGAGGTGCCAGAACGGGAGGCGATGTGCGGCGGGACTCAGCATCAACCGCTGAGATGAACTCGAGTTCATCAACGGCCTCGGCTGGCAGCTTGACCCACGAGCCAGATAGGTAGAGGTGAGCTTCCGATTTCTCGTTCAGTCTGGAGAGCTCCTCACCCTGCAGCCCAAGCAGTTCAGCCAGGCTTCCGAGGCCGATCCTCTCCTGAAGCTGCACCCAGATCATCTTGTCGCTGGCGATTTCCTCCTCCGTCAGAGATGGAAGCGGAGGGAGTTCAGCGATCAGTGGGCGGTTGTTGGCTTGTCCAGGCTGACCCTGCCAGATGCCCAGGGTCAGCATCGGCGCAGTGACCGTCAGTAGGACCTGGACGAAACGCATGCAGCCCGGAGGAAGTCTTGGACGGCATACGACCGTCTGAATGGGCCGAAGGTAACGAGCCAAACATTTGGGTGCAAGGGGGACTGGATCACTCCGTCGATCACCACAAACTCAGTTGAGTTCCTGCGTGGAATGCCACCAGAGCACAGGCCACCGAAAGGTTGAGACTGCGCACGCCTCCTCGGCCCGAGCTGTCCGCCGCGCCTGGCATGGGAATCGTGACCATGCCGTCACAGCGTTCACGCACTGATGGCGGCAGCCCCGTGTCCTCCCGTCCGAACAACAGCACATCACCGTGCTGGAACACCATTGACGTCAAGGCCACACCGCCGTAGCGGCTGCAGCCGATCAGACGGCTCTCCCTCGGGAGCTGTCCTGTCAGATCGTTGAGATCCTCATGGGTGGAGACCGTCACGTGCGGCCAGTAGTCGAGACCGGCCCTCCGGAGGCTGCGGTCGTCAATCCGGAACCCGAGGGGTTCGATCAAAGCCAGTGGCAGCTGGAACGCCGCACAGGTGCGGGCGATATTCCCGGTGTTGGGAGGAATCTGCGGTTCGAACAAGGCGATGCGCAGCGCTGCTGAGGGATCCGGAAGCTTCATGGAACCGGTACCCCCAGAGCGTGAAGATCCAGTGCCCGACCCTGCACCACCAGCCAACTGGCCACCGCCTGACGATCAAGGCGCTGGGCAAGAGCTCCGAGTCGGTCACGGAACAGACCGCCGATGGCGGTGGGCGGAACCACGCCCCACCCCGTTTCCTCGATCACCAGAACACAGGTCTGCCCCATGGTCGAAAGCTGGCTGAGCAGGCGTTCGGTCTGCCGATCCCAGATGTTGCTGTCCGAGTCGAGATGCCGGGCCACGTATCCGCCGAGAGCATCGATCAGAACGGCATGGTTCCCAGGAACGCGCTTCAGATCCTGGGGAAGGTCCGGACCCGCTTCCAGCAACGCCCAGTGATCCGGTCGCCGCATGCGGTGCAGACGCAATCGCTCCTGCCAGCGCGCATCCTGAGGTCGTCCCGGTGATGTCGCGACGTAGGTGACCGGGGTGATGTCCTTCAACAGTGCTTCTGCCCAGCGACTCTTGCCGCCGCGGGCCGGACCGTGGACAAGAACGAGGGATCCTGCCCGCGCTGGGGCTTCAGCCTCCACCGTTCATTCCCTTCAGTGTCGCCACAGACGAGGGTGAGACCCGGTTGAGATAACGGAAGATCCAGTATTTGAAAATCGTTGCCAGGATCACCGGGAAGGTGGCGATAAACAACATGATGAAGTTCTCCTGAGCCGGTAATCCGAAATGGTTGGCAACACCGTCAAGCAGAACAGTCCATCCCTCTGGACTGTGATAGCCCACGAAGATATCTGTGAACAGAATGATGCCGAAAGCCTTGGCTGAATCACTCAGACCGTAAACAGCTTCATCGATGAAACCTCGTAGAACCCGAAGTTCATCTCGGCTCGAAAAGCAGACCACAACGAAGGCCAGCAGAGCGGCAAGATCGGAAAGAACATTCTTGATCGCCTGCAGGCTCTCGAATGTGATCTCACGGTTCAGTTCTTCTGCCTTGACTCTCAGTTTCTCCCGCATGGCATCACCCGTCGGAGTCTCGACGCCGCTGAGCAGAGCTTCAAACTCGATTTCTTCCTTGTAAATCCGCAGCTTCTCCACAGACCTTGCTTCGAGGCCGTCTTTCGGATAGCTCAGAAAGCCGAGATCAGGTGCCAGGCGGTCGACCACCGGGGAGATCAGATAGGTGCGCGAGATCTGCTGCACCATGAGCGGTACGAGGATCAGCAGCAGGACCAGACGCAGGGAGATGAGTGTGGAATCACGGCGCCGCCGAAAACCTGCAACGAGGGTTTCCTCGGAAGAGGGGTCCAGCTGACGACGCATCGAGTCGAAGAGGCTGAGCAGCGACCGGGGAAGAGGTTCCGGGTCCCTGCTGATTTTTCCGCGTTGTGAGGAGCGACCCGGTGCATAGCGGGCCACGACGGTTTCGATCAGCTGCAGCTGTCGCAGTTCCTGAACATCCAACTGGCCGCGTTTCGGTTCGATGGCCGCCTTGCTCGAGCGGCAGATGTTCAGAGCTGTCCGGAAGCGTCGAAGAATCGTCAGCTGAACCTGCCGGGGAACCGACAGCTCAAGGTCCGGACGAACCGGACGGTCTGCGTAGTACTCAAGCTCGAGGCTCTGGATCAGCAGGGCAGCCTCATACCCCCTCTCCAGTTCATTGGAGAGGTCGAATGACTGGTCGTGGGAAAAGAGCTGGATCCAGTTTCGACGCGTCATCAGCTGCGGTGGTCAGCGTGAGAACACCCACCAGGTCGCCATCGGGATGATGGTTCCGAGCACCATCAGCACGATGATCCAGGTGGTGGCATTGCTGCTCTGGGTCTCTTCCTGGGTGGGGATGTTGGTGGGCAGAGTCGTGCGCACCGTCTCCTCAGGGGGGCCAGGATCCTCACCACCGTTCAGGACCACCGAGATCCGCCCGAGGCCGTCCATCGAGGCCTGGCGGTAGCGATCTCCAGCCCGCAGTGGGATCGCCATCGTGGTGCGTGCCGTGCTTTTCAGCAGGGCTTCAGGAAGGCGTGACTGCAGGGAGTCGTCCGCGACAATCGCGGCCCGTTTCCCCTGACTTTCGATCAGAAGCAGCATCAGAGGCGCCTCACCGGGCTGACTCCACTGCTCCAGCAGCTCGGTCCCGAAGCTGTTGAGGGTGTATCCGTAGTCCAGGCGCCGCAGCGTGATCAGCCTGGCGTCAAGGCGGTCCTGTTCAAAGTCCTGCAGACGCGTTTCCAGCTCCCCGCGGCTGGCACGACTGAAGACGTCGGCATCGTCGATCACGTGATCAACCGGCCGTTCGGTGCTGAACGCTGCCGGGGCGACCGCCATGGCCGCTGGAACCATCAGGATCAGAGCCAGAGCCAGGCCGCTCAGTGCGGTGACGATCTGCTTCCAGTGCGGCTTCACGCGGTTCCTCCCACAGGCGATTCATGGCCACAGTCTGCCGTCAGCTGTCGAGGCTGTCGCGGTTGAGTGCTTCGATCGAGCGGATGATCATCTGGGCTTCCCCGGATGGCAGGTTGAGCTGTTCCGTCAACCTCTGGAGAAATTCGGACTCCTCACGCGTCACTTTGCGATCGGCGTGAACGAGATGGGCGGCCACGGCCAGGGCCGACTCCTGCTGACTCTGATTGAGGGCGGGCACAGCCGAATCGATCAGTCCCGCGACACCGTTCTCCCGGAGCAGTGTGAGCAGCCGATCGAACAGCTCACCCATCGCGGCTTCCGAACAGCTGGTGTACAGGCTGCGGTTCTCCAGCTGTCGTCGCAGGGCATGGGCCTCATCGCGACCAAGAGTCCCGTCGCAGGCAACTGCAGCAAGGGCTACGGCGGCAAAGGCTTCGGCGCTGGTCATGCGGACGGGACGGTCTGTCCACATTTGAGCAGGATGTCTTGGTTCTGACAGTGCCCGGTAACGCATGCCCGCCCAGGCCCGCATCGTCCTCGTCTGGGGTCTGCTGATCCTTGTGATGGCCGTGCTGAACACCGTGATGGCGCAGTCCGTCACCCCGGAACTGCAACGGGCCGAAGTGCTCTCGGCCGTCGCTGCGGTCAGTCTCCTGCTGGTGGCTGTGCTGTGGACCCGGGCCGACCCTCGCAGCGCTGCTCGTCAGGAGCTCGGTGGCGAACAGGGTCTCGTGCTGGCATCCGATCTCTCCGATGCGGTCCGCGATGAGCTGGGCTGGGGAAGCCACATGTTGCTGACGGCGACGGCTGCGTCGACCGTGTTGGTCTACTGGCAGGGGATTGTCCTGCTGCGTCGGGGGCTGATCAGCGATGGAGACTTCCACCCCGGAACCATCTGCCGGCGCGTGATGCAGAAGAACAGCAGTGTCTCCCTGGTGAGCACCGCGCTGTTTCCGGGTCGAGGGGAATTTGACCCCGTGCTGGACGCCCTTCCCTCCGTGTTGATCTGTCCCCTCGGAGGGGATGGGGTGGTCGTGATCGGTGGCTGGTCAGAACGCTGCTTCAGTCGATCGGACGAACGCTGGGCTGAAGGATGGGCCGTCCGACTCAGAACAGCTCTGCAGGGGATCCATTCCGTTGCTGACGGGCCGGTTCCCCCAGTCTGATCCGGGACCGAACCCGCTCACCCCCACCACTGAACCGCAGGTTGCCGTCTTCCCCGACCACCCCCTCCAGAACAGGAGCCCTGGTGATCTGTTCAAGTGCTTCACGCCGGACTTCCACGTCCCCTTCTGCCCTGACGCGTTCATTGCTCCAGTTCCAGCGACAGCGTTGGGCACGCAGCTGCTCTCCCGGCTGGTTCAGACGGCAGTCGCTTGCAATGGTGACCGTGGTGGCCTCCTCATCGATGATGAATCCAGTGCCACTGGCCTCACCTGCCTCGAATGTGGCTGTGAATGGTCTGTTGGAACGGAGTTCCCGTCGCTGATAGTTCCAGCGTGTCCGTCCGGCCTTGATCTCATCCTCTGAATCACCGAGACGAACTTGCACCGGTTCCATCAGGTCCAGATATCCCTCTTTGGTGTTGCCCTCCAGCCGGCTGGCTGTGAGCGAACGATCCGGCTGGCGTTCGCCCAGCACAGGACCGGAGGCATCCAGACGGCCGGTGGCGAGATTCCAGCTGCCACGTTGAACCTGGATGAGCGTGTCAGGAGGCTTGTCCGCCGTTCGCGCCTTGTCCCAGCGCTGCAGGCGGGCAGGCCCCTCGAAGATCAGGTTGTCGGTGTCTGTCCGGTAGTTCAGGCGCGGGGAGGTGAGTCTTGATTCCGCATCCACCGCCACCGGTCGCTGCTCGAGAACCATCTGCGATCGGTCCGGCGTCCACACCAGTCGTTGGCCCTGGATCAGGAGGCGTCGCTGATTCAGCTGCTGCAGACGCACGTTCCCTTCCAGAACCACCAGTTCCCCGTCATTGAGAACAGTGGCGAGATCAGCAGTGATCCGGAACCCGGGGCGATCAGCCTTGTACAGCACGCCGGAGGGGCGTTTGGCACGCACGGTTCGGCTGTCGAGGTCGTAGCGGGCCTCCGGACTGCTGAGATCCCAGTCCCGGGAGCCGTCGGGCTTGAGCTGATTGAGGCTGAGGGAGCGCAGCACGAAGGGAGGTGCCTGCTGGTTGCTCGCTGGCTTCTCCTGGCAGCCTGTCATCACGGCAAGGCCGGCAAGCAGCGGGATCAGGCGCCGACCGACGGGACCAAGCAGCATCGCCATCAGAGCGGTTCGTCCAGCTCCAGTCGCTGCATTACAGGACTGGGCTGAGGCAGCGGCGTTCCCGGGGTCAGTCCCCCCCAGACCAGTTGATCCTCCCAGCGGTCGGCTGCCCTGGGATTCCCCAGCTGTTCGAGGATCCTTGCGCTCAGATCCGGCAGCAGCGGGGACAGAAGCACACCGACGATCCTGGCCGCTTCCAGGACCGCATAGAGGTCGATCGCCACAACTGACTCCTGACCCGGTTGCTTCATTCGGCTCCAGGGTGCGGTGTCATTCAGGTGGCCGTTCGCTGCGATCGCCAGTTGCAACAGGGCTTCTGAGGACGTCTTGAACGCCAGCCGATCGAGTCCCTCGAGACAGGTGCTCACCGCCCCGGCAGCCTGCACGGCAAGCGGGTGATCCGCGCCGGCACCATCGCGACCGGGGGGAACGGATTCCTCGAACCACTTGCGTGCCATGGACGACGTTCGGTTCAGCAGATTGCCGATCGTGTTCGCCAGGTCGTTGTTGATCAGATCGACGAACCGCTGCTGCTGGAAATCGCCGTCGTCTCCGAACTGGATGTCCCGCAACAGGTACCAGCGCACAGCGTCCGTCCCGCAGCGTTCGAGCAGCACCTCCGGATCAAGGACGTTTCCGAGGGATTTGCCCATCTTCTGCCCTTCACGGGTCAGGAATCCATGGCCGAACACCCGATGCGGCAACGGCAATCCGGCCGACATGAGCATGGCCGGCCAGAACACGGCATGGAAGCGGAGGATGTCCTTGCCGATCACGTGCACTGATGCAGGCCAGCCCGACTGCTCAAGCCTGTCGAGGTCGACATCGCCTCCGTCATCGAGGAGGGCCGTGAGGTAGCCGAGCAAGGCATCAAACCAGACGTAGAAGGTGTGTCCGTCATGGCCGGGTACCGGCAGTCCCCAGGACACATTGACCCTGGAGATCGAGAAGTCCCGCAGCCCCTGGGCGACGAAATTGCGCACCTCCTGGCGACGGCTGGCCGGGGCGATGAAATCGTCCCGGTTCACGAGCTCCTCGATGGCGCTCTGGTAACGGGACAACCGGAAGAAGAGATTCTCCTCATCGCGCCACTCCAATGGCTTGCGGTGGATCGGGCAGTCGGGGTCAACCGCTTCGGCCGGATCGTCCTTGAATTCCTCGCAGTCAACGCAGTACCAGCCCGTCTGGCGTCCTGTCACCACATCGCCGGAGGCCTCGACCCGTGCAAAGAACTGCTGGACCAGGTCAAGGTGTCGCGGATCGGTGGTGCGGATGAAGCGGTCCTGGCTGATTCCCCAGCGGGCCCAGAGGTCGCGGTAGGTGGAACTGATGCGATCGCAGTGTTCCTGGGGTGAAACCCCCTGTCGTTCCGCTGTGCGCTGGATCTTCTGGCCATGTTCATCAACACCGGTGATGAACACCACGGAACCGTTGCGCAAACGCTGGTAGCGGGCCAGGGCGTCGCAGGCGATGGTCGTGTAGGTACTGCCGAGATGGGGCTTGTCGTTGACGTAATAAAGCGGAGTTGTGAGGGTGTAGGGCATCTTGAAAGCGGTAACTCCGCTGCACCGCAGCGACGCCGGATCCTAACGACCATCCTCTGCAGCACCTGATGACGCGCTCCTCAGAACTGGATGACAGGAGCCTGCAGGCCGGGCTCGCCGCTCTCCACCCAGGCGGCGACGCGTGATGTCCTGGGATGTCGTTGTCTGGGGAGGGGGAACCGGTGGTTGCGCAGCCGCTGTTCAGAGTGCCCGGACCGGGGCCTCCACCTTGCTGCTGACCCCAGGTCACTGGTTGGGTGGAATGCTGAGCGCCGCCGGCGTCAGTGCACCCGATGGCCATGAACTCAGTTGCTGGCAGACCGGCCTGTGGGGCGCTCTGATCCGTGACCTGCAGCCGAGGGTGCCGGAGGGTCTCGATCAGAACTGGGTGAGTTGCTTCGGATTCCGGCCTGACCAGGCGGAAGCGGTTCTTCAGGAGTGGGTTGCAGCCGAGGAGCTGCTGACCTGGTGGCCGGGAACCACTCTGCTGGATGTGGGCCGCCGCGCGGATCGTATCGATGCTCTGACGGTGCGGTATGCCGACGAGAGCATCAGCCTCACTCCGGAGATCGTTGTCGATGGCAGTGATCTCGGTGATCTGATGGCACGGGCGGAGGTGCCGTTCCGCTGGGGCTGGGAGCCCAGGGAATGCTGGAACGAACCGAGTGCACCACCGCGGCAACAGCTGTCCAGCGATCCGTTCTTCCGGCGTCAGCCGGTGCAGTCGCCCACCTGGGTCGCGATGGGACAGCTCACAGAGGCTCGTTTGCCCGTGCAGCCGTTGGTTGAACCCCAGGAGCCCTTCCGGGGCTGCCTCGAGACCTTCGGACTGGAACGCACCCTCACCTACGGCCGGCTGCCCGGGGGACTGGTGATGCTGAACTGGCCGAAACAGGGCAATGACTGGCACATCGATCTGGGCAGGTGCATCAGTCCAGATCCGAAGGAGAAAGACGACCTTGCCGTCGCGATGCGGCGTCATAGCCGCGCCTTCCTGGACACATTGCGGGCCTGCTCCGGCGGAGCGCTGGAGGCAGGCTCCGCCTTCCCTGGTCCGTCCCCCGAGTTGGCGCTGATGCCCTACTGGCGGGAGGGACGTCGCCTCGTCGGCGATGCGGTGGTCACCGAATGCGACCTGCTGCCTGTGGCGGCTGGTCGGCGCGGTCCCCTGCCTCTGGATGCCTCAGGGCGTTGCACCAGCATCGCCGTGGGCACCTATGCCAATGATCATCACTACCCAGGAGAGGACTGGCCGTTGGCTCCGAAGAGCTGCCGCTGGGGCGGCCGCTGGACCGGAACCCCCTTTTGTGTGCCGCTGGCTGCCCTGGTGTCCAGGTCGGCGCCCAACCTGCTGATGGCGGACAAGGCCTTCAGCGTCAGCCACATGGCCAACGGAGCCACACGCCTGCAACCTCTGATGCTCAATCTCGGGCAGGCGGCCGGACTGGCGGCAGCCCTTTCCATCCGCAGAGCCACTGTGCCGGCCGAACTGCCGGTGGAGGCCGTTCAGCACGCCCTTCTGGAGGATCCGGTCGCTCCGGCGGCGGTCCTTCCGCTTTGGGAATGGCCGAGCTGGCATCCGGACTGGGCTCAGGCCCAGCGCCGTGGCCTCTGCCATCCGGATGCCGTCGATGAGCAGGGAAACCTGCACCCGGCACAGGTCAGCGACCTGTCGCGTCCGCAGCCTGACGGCGCCCCATGCCCCGGGCCTGCCAGACGGTTCAAGGGCAGGTTGTTTCACGGCCCGGATGGCGCTCTTCGACTCAGTTGCGGCCAGGGGGATCAGACCTTGATCACCCTGGAACCGGCGGTGAATCAGCGGTTGATGGCCATGCGCGACGCTGAACCCGTGGAACTGATCGCCGCCGAGAATCCATGGGGGCCCTGGCTGCGCGTGATTCAGGTGCTCGATGCCTCCAGCTGAATGCGCAGCTCGCCCTGATCCGCATCCACATGCTGGATCCGCATCTGCAGAGACTGCCCCGGGTTGGGATCGACCCCTTCCGCCACACCCACCAGATCCATCGCCAGGTCCGCGACATGCACCAGCGCCAATCGATCCTGGGGCCGCAGCCAGCGCAGGAAGAGCGCTCTCCAGGTCTGCTCGCGATGCATGCTCAGCCAGACCTGCTGCCAGTGACGCTGGTCCTCCCGACTGATCTGAATCCCCTGTCGCAACGGTGAGTCCAGATCCCCGATCAGCTCACCGATCCGGTCCTTGTCGAGCGGTGTCTGGCCTTCAAGGCTGGCGATGAGCTGTCTGTGGCTGAGCAGATCCGCGTAGCGCCGGATCGGGGAGGTGGCCTGGACGTAACTGGCCAGGCCGAGACTGAAATGGGGCATTGGGGTGGTGCCCTGGACGCCACGGCTGAGACAGCGCTTGATCGCAGCATCACGGGCCGGCCCCTCGGGAAGTGCCTGCAGCTCGGCCGGCGAAGGCAGCTCTGCCGGAGGTTGACTGCGGAAGGGCAGTGCCAGATCGTGTCGCACACCGAAATCAGCCACCACGGCCCCCATCAGCAGCATCGCTTCGCTGACCATCCGTCTGGCGGCCGTTGGTTCGATCACCTGGAGTGCCGGACCATCCTCCAGACGTCGGAACCGCCCTTCCGGTCGATCGAATCCGATCGCCCCCTGACGTTCGCGCCACTGCTGGCGACGACGCAACAGCAGCGAGAGATCGGCAAGATCCTCATCCCCGGGCGGGGCCAGTTCGATCAGTTCATCACCATCGTCGTAGCTGAGGCCGTAGCGAGGTCGAACCCAGCTTCGGCAGATCCTGCTCTCCTGCACCGCACCCTCTGCGTCGAGCCGAACGCCGGCACTCAGGGCAGCGCATCTCTGACCGGCCCGCAGGCTCAGCACGTCGGCGGCGAGGCTGAAAGGGAGCATCGGTCGCACCCCTTCCGCCAGATAGAGACTTGTGGCCCTGCGCCTTGCCTCCAGATCCAGTGGGCTGTCCGCTTCGATCAGCCGTGCGGGATCAGCGATGTGGATCCAGATCCAATCTCCCCGGGGATCGCGCATCAGGGAGAGGCCGTCGTCGATCTCGCGTGTGCCGCTGTCATCCAGCGTGTAAACCCGATGATCGGTGAGATCCAGACGCATGGGATCCCCCGGTTGAGGGCGTTCCGAACACCGTTTCAGGTCTTCTGCCGCTTCCAGCAGCTCCGGTTCGAACGTTGCCGACCAGACACTCCCCCGCAGCCCTGCCGGTTGATCCGGATCGAGCAGGTCCCGTTGCATCAGCCACTGCCTCAGGCTGCGACGCGATGCCTCGATCGAGAGTTGCTGCATCTGTTCGCAGGCATCCGCATCGGCGAGCAACTGGCGTTCATCTCCAAGCGCCAGCTCCTGCAGTCGTTCAAGAGTTCTGCGCCACTCCGGATCAAGCTGTTCGCGCAGATCGGCGGTCAGCGGTCGCGGTGAACGCAGCAGATCCAGTTGCCGCTGCTGGTGTTGAAGCAGCAATCTCTGCTGCTTGTTTCTGCCGCGCTGGCGCTGGATCTCCGTGAGTGGGCGCACCTGCAGCGAACGATCCCGTCGCAGCCGGAACCACAGCTGCGGCCCATGCAACCAGTCCCAGAGCGCCGCGATGGAAGCCAGGGTCACGGAGGCCATCACCAGATCGGCGAGTTCCACCAGGGACAGGCAGGGCAGATCGTCGTCAGAACCGTTGTGATCGCTGATCAGCAACCACCAGGTTTCCGCCACGGCTCGCGCACTGACGCCACAGTCCTGAATGGCTTCAGGCGTCGGCAGGGGCTGCCGTGATGCAGCCGGCTCCAGCCCTGCGATCACCGTCAGATCCCTCTGAGGCAGTTCCTGGTCGCGGCGCTGACCGCCGAATCCGATACTCGCTCGGCTGCCCCTGGAAGACAGAACACGACCGATCAGGGGCTGTCCCCTGAGGACGAGCCCGACAATCGCGTCTGTCTGGATGGCTGGCTTCAACGGTGGCCGATCAGCCTTCGGGATTCACGAACGGCAGCAGCGCGACGATCCGCGCACGCTTCACAGCATTGGTGAGATCACGCTGCTGTTTGGCTGTCAGACCGGTGAGACGGCGAGGGAGGATCTTGCCCCGCTCGGTGATGAATTTCTTGAGCAGATCCACATCCTTGTAATCGATGGGATCGCCTGGCTTGATCGGAGAAAGACGCTTCTTGAAGAAGGAGCTGGACATGAGTCAGGAACGGATGGAAGGAAGGCAGGCCTGCAAGATCACTTGATCTCCTTGTGGAGCGTCATCTTGTTGCAGTGGGGACAGAACTTCTTGATCTCCAGCCGTTCGGTGGTGTTCCGGCGGTTCTTCTCTGACGTGTAACGGGACACGCCAGGGGAACGCTTGGCGGGATTGGACCGGCATTCGGTGCACTCGAGAGTGATCACGATCCGGACGCCCTTGTTCTTGGCCATAAAGGACGTTGCGCCGCAGTGCGAAGCGGATTGACAAACAAAGAGCTTACCCGCTGATGCCGCTGGGACCTCCCACCGACGCTTCTTAGGATCACGCGCGCTTCCTGCCTTCCCCCATGCGGGTCTCTCTCTCCTGGTTACAGCAACTGGTCCAGGTGAACGATTCCGTCGATGCACTGGCGGAACGTCTCTCCATGGCAGGGTTCGAGGTGGACGAGATCGATGATCTGAGCGCCCGGGCCCGGGGGGTTGTGGTCGGGAAGGTGATCGAACGGGAGAAACATCCCGATGCCGACAAACTGAGTGTCTGCCGTGTTGATGTCGGAGCAGCGGAGCCGCTCCAGATCGTCTGCGGTGCCGCCAACGTCCGCGCCGGGATCCATGTTCCGGTGGCCAGGGTCGGAGCGGTACTGCCGGCAGTCAATCTCACCATCAAGGCCGGTGAGCTGCGTGGCGTCGCCAGCAACGGAATGATCTGCTCCCTGTCGGAACTGGGGCTGGAGAACGACTCCGACGGCATCGCCGTTCTGGATGATCTGGTGGAGGCAACGCTCGAGCCTGGTGCTGCGGCGGCCTCTGTGCTGGGTCTGGATGACACCGTGCTCGATCTCGCGATCACCGCGAACCGGCCCGACGGTCTTTCCATGGTGGGCATCGCCCGTGAGGTCGCCGCCCTCACCGGCGCTCCGCTCAACCTTCCGGCCCTCACGCTGAATCCGGATCACCAGTCGCTGAACACCTCCGAGGCCAGTGACGCGGCCATGCGACGGGGTGGTCTCTATGGCCTGACCTCGATCGAGGGCATCGACGGTTCCGTCAGTTCACCCGCATGGGTGAAGGATCGCCTGGAACGCGCCGGCATCAATCGCGTCAATGCCGTGGTCGACGTCACCAACGTGGTGATGCTCGAGCAGGGCCAGCCCCTGCATGCCTTTGACGCTGATGCCCTGGAGCAGCTGACCGGCCAGCCGGTGGATGCCGCCAGCTTCGGACTGCGACAGGCCCGTGAGGGCGAAGCGTTCACCGGACTGGATGACCGAGAGCTCGTCCTCGACCCGAGGGCACAGGTGGTGACCTGCCACGACCGTCCGGTGGCTCTGGCCGGGGTCATCGGCAGTCGCGAGAGCGGCGTCACCGAGGCGACCCGGCGCATCTGGCTGGAATCCGCGATGTTCACGCCCTCCTCCGTTCGAGAAACGGCCCGGTCCGTCGGCCTGCGCACCGATGCCAGCGCCCGTTTCGAGAAGGGACTGCCGAAGGATCTCACCCTGGCCTGCAGCGTCCGTGCCGTTGAACTGCTTGAGGATCTGTTCCGTTGCCGGGTCACGGGGCGCTGGGTGTGCGGCGATGTGTCGCCCGAGTCGAAGCCTGTTCTGCTGCGACGTGAAGCCCTGCAGCGTCTGCTCGGATCACTGGAGTCGCAGGAGGAGGTCCGGCATCTGGAGGATGCGGAGATCGAACGCTGCCTGACGGCCCTCGGCTGTGAGCTCACGGCGATGGATGAAGGCTGGCAGGTGATCGCCCCACCCTCACGCAGACAGGATCTCTGCCGCGAAGTCGACCTGATCGAGGAGGTGGCCCGTCTCGTGGGCTTCGATCGCTTCGGTTCCCATCTGCCTGATCCGATCGTTCCGGGACGCCTCACACCGACCCAGCAGGCCGAACGCCGTCTGCGTCGTCTGTTCAGTGGCTGTGGTCTTCAGGAGATCACCACGCTGTCGCTGGTCGGTCCCAGTGAAACGGAACACCGGATCCCGCTCACGAATCCTCTGCTGGCGGAAACCAGCCACCTGCGCACCAACCTCTGGGAAGAACACCTTCAGGTCTGCGTTCGCAATCTGAAGGCGTCCCAGACGGGTTGCTGGATTTTCGAGCTCGGTCACACCTTCAGCGGCCGAGCCGATGCCGTCGACCAGTCCGCTTCTCTCAGCGGCATGATCTGCGGCGAACGTCGACTGGAACGCTGGTCCAGCAGCGGTAAACCCGTGCACCTCGATTATTTCGAGGCACGTGGCGTCCTGGGCGAGGTGATGCAGGCGCTGAAGCTGGAGATCAGTGACCGTCGACTCGACAGCGACGCCCGTCTGCACCCCGGCCGTGCGGCGACGCTGATCCTTGAAGGTCGACCGTTCGGATGCTTCGGGCAGCTGCATCCCGCTCTGGCCGAAGCCCATGATCTGCCGGAGGCCACCTACCTGTTCGAACTGGATCTCAGCCGCGTTCTCGAGGCTGCGACCCGCAGCAACCGCTGGGTGACAGGGTTCCGTCCATTCCCGACGGTGCCCTTCAGCGAACGGGATCTGGCGTTGGTGGTCGATCAACAGTGTCCATCGTCCGATCTGATGCAGGCCATCCGCAAAGCCGGAAAGCCGTTGCTGGAACAGGTGGAGCTCATCGACCGCTTTGAAGGCGATCAACTGGGAGCCGGCAAGGCGAGCCAGGCATTCCGTCTGCGCTACCGCGGCAAGTCAACGCTCAAGGACGAGGAGGTGCAGCCGGTGCACGACAAGATCCGGAAGGCCCTGGAGAAGCAGTTCGGGGCTGAGCTCAGGAGCTGATGCGTTTCAGCAGCGCCAGGCTTTCCAGGTGGCTGGTCTGCGGGAAGAAGTCAATGGGTTGGAGACGTTCCAGCCGGTAGCAACCGGACGGCCCGACCAGCCGGCGCAGATCCCTGGCCTGCGTGGCGGCATCACAACTGAGATAGGCCAGCAGCGGTGGTGGAGATCCGAGGATCGCTTCGATCACTCGATCGTCCAGCCCACGTCGCGGTGGGTCCAGCACGAGGCCATCACAGCCGGCCAGTGCCTGGCCGAGATGGTCAGCGACATCCCCGGCGACGAACCGGCACCGGTCGTGCAGCCCGTTCATCCGCGCGTTGCTGCGGGCCTGTTCGATCGAATCCGGATTCAGTTCCACCCCCACCAGATCAAATCCGGCTGCAGCGAGAGGGAGGCTGATGGTGCCGATGCCGCAGTAGGCGTCAACAAGACATCCCGAGTCGAGTTCAGCGGCGAACCAATCGCGGATGAGGCCGACGATCCGCTCGGCCTGGGGGGTGTTGATCTGGAAGAAGGTGGTGGTGCCCAGGGAGAGGCTCAGCCCGCAGAAGCGTTCTTCGATGCAGGGGCTACCGCCGAGCAACCGTGTCTCCGCTCCGAGGATCAGGTTGCTGCGTTTCGGTTGCAGGTTCAGGGTCACCCCACGCACGCTCGGCCAGCGGCTCAGCCAGCGGGTTGCCAGTTCCCGGAGTCCGGGCAGATCCTCGCGGCTGCTGATCAGGCTGATCAGCACCTCCCCGGTGTGATGACCGATGCGCAGGCCCAGATGGCGCAGGCCATCACGGCCCTGAAGATCATGATCAGCGGGAAGAGCGCTGCGCTCCAGATCCCGTTTGAGCGGCTCCAGCAGAGGGTCCAGCCGTGCATCAAGCACCGGACAGCGATTCAGATTGACAATCCGATGGCTGCCGCGACGGAAATACCCCATGCGCAGACGTCCATCCGGTTCCCGTCGCAGCGGAATCAGTGCCCGGTTGCGATAGCCGAGACAACGGTCACGATTCACCAGCACGGCTTCGGGCTCGTGGGAGAGCGACCCGACGCGCTGAAGGGTCTGCTCGAGTGATCGTTGTTTCCACTGCGTCTGAGCGTCGTCCTGCCAGTGCTGAAGAGTGCAGCCTCCGCAGTCCTTCGCCAGGATGCATGGACTGGATCGCCGTTCGGGGGAATGGTGCTGCAACTCCAGTCGACGACTGAGCCACTGAGCCTTCTGACGTTGTTGCAGCTGAACCCTGGCCCGCTCTCCGGGAAGCAGATCCGGGACCACCACGACCCAGGAGTTCCAACGGGCCAATCCACGACCTTCACGGTCAAGGTCGATTGCCTCGAGATCGACGATCAGACCGGGACGGGGAACCTGCGGGTCCTGATCGTGTCCGTCGCAGTCAGGCATTGCAATGGCGTAACACCGGGCTCTGCATCAGCGGAGGACCCACGTGAGACCACTAAACTCCACTGAGCCTGTTCTGTTCCATGAGCGTCGTCCGGGATCTCATCCTTCAGGCAGATGAGGATCTGCGGTATCCGACCAGCGGAGAACTCCGCTCGATGGTCGACTTTCTCGGCCAGGGTGCCATGCGCATCTCGGTGGTCAGGGTGCTGACCGACAACGAGAAGAAGATCGTGGATGAAGCCGCCAAACAGCTCTTTCTGCGCAAGCCTGAGTACGTGGCACCCGGCGGCAACGCCTACGGCCAGCGTCAGCGTGCACAGTGTCTGCGTGATTACAGCTGGTACCTGCGTCTGGTGACCTACGGCGTCCTCGCCGGCAGCACTGAAATGATCCAGGACATCGGTCTGGTCGGTGCCCGTGAGATGTACAACAGCCTCGGGGTCCCCATGCCCGGAATGGTGGAAGCGATGAAAACGATGAAGGCCGCAGCCCTGTCACTTCTTTCTGAGCAGCAGAGCATGGTGGCTGGTCCGTACTTCGATTTTCTGATCCAGGGGATGCAGACCTCCACCTGATTCATCTCCCCCGTCTCAGTCGAGACACGGCCCTGGTCGCATGATGCGTCCAGGGCTTTTTTTATGGGATTGCCAGGCTTGCTTGCGATTCCCTGGCAAGACTCGGCCTAAGACTTATGTCTGGTCCTGGATGCGACGCATGATGGGCGTGATTGGTCGCTTTTGGTGATTTCAGGCTTGCGTATCTGTGTCTACAGCAGGTACGCAAGCCGTCTGATGCCCTTCGTCACTGGGTTCCAGAGCGGCCGTTCAATCTCTGGACCGGACGTGGACGCTGCTATTAAGCATCACAATCAGAATTTTCTGAGGGCGACTGTTGTTGTCGAGGATTGACAGGTTGATGCGGGTGAAATTATGCAAAAACCATTGTTCATTCTTACTCGAGAATCTCGCATGAGACTCTTACATGGTCTCATGACGGGACTAGGGCAGGAGTGCTGCGATGGCTTAGCGCTGGCGCTTCACTAGTCTTCGCTGAGCTTTGATCCGGTTCGTGCCGACCACACTCCTTGAACGACGTTTCGAGCGCATGATCTGGCGCTTCCGGCTGATCAGCATTGTGCCAGTGCTGCTGAGTCTGCTTGGAAGCATTGGTTGCTTTGCGATTGGTGCCAGCGAGGTGCTCTCGGCGTTCTGGCGTTTGCTGAGTCACCCGATCGGCAGTTCGTCGTTGCAGGCCAAATCGATTGCTCAGATGGTCGGAGGTGTGGATTACTTCGTGATCGGTATCGCTTTGCTGATTTTTGGATATGGCATCTATGAGCTCGTGATTTCAGACCTGGACCCCCGCCATGAAGGTGATGATGAGCAGCACGCCAATCTGCTCTCGGTCAGCAGCCTGGAAAGCCTGAAGCACAATCTCACCAACGTGATTGTTGTGGCTCTGATTGTTTCCGCTTTCAAGAAGATGATCGACTTCGAGGTCAACAACTCTCTGGAACTCCTGGCGCTCTGTGGCTGCGTCGCCATGCTCGCTCTCAGCGCCTGGTTGATCGTTCGCAGCCACTCGGAAACGGAATCAATTCAGTCTCGGCCGTCTCGCAAGAGGCGCTCGCCGAGACTTGCCATGCGTCGCAGATGAGACGCATGATCTACCTCTGGCGGTATAGCTCCCGGAGCAGGCGGTAGGCCTCATTCAGTCGGCGCATCGATTCGGTTGAGCCACCGGCGTCCGGATGCTCATCGAGGGCGCGGGTCTTGTAGGCCTCTCGGATCGAGTTCAGCGTCACCGAAGCTCCAGCCTGCGTTGACAGGCCAAGGAGTTTCAAAGCCCCATGCACGGTCATGGTCGACTCCAGAGTCTCGAAGGAGGTCACCTGTCGACTGCGCCGGAAGCGATTCACGAAACGCCGAACCAGCGTTGGCATGCGCTCCGCCAGGAACGCCGTTGCAAAGGGATCCTCCAGGGCACCGGCGACGACCATCACACGAGCGAGGGACGGTTCCGCAAGGTTCCATTCGGGGCAGAGCTCCTGAATCGCCGCGTTGGCCGCTGTCCAGGTGAACGGTCGCCCGTCGCTGGCATCAACGCTTGGCCAGAGGTCTCGGCCCAGCCAGAGCATCGCTGCTTCCACGACGGTCTCGCCGGGATCCTGGCCGTACAGAGATCGCCAATGTTCCTCAGCCGCCCCACCGGCCGCGATCAGATCGTCATGGCTGACCGGCGAGAGCAGAGGGTCCGCCTGAGAACGTCCAGACGGTCTGGGATCGGACAGGGACTCCTTCAGCTGTGTCGTGCGGCGACGCACGAAACCGGGCAGGTCAATACCGACTGACGCACTGGCACCTGGAGACGCCGACGATGGCAGCGAAGGCTCCGACGTTTCGTTCGCATCAGCCGTTCGGCCGATGAGAACCAGGCTGCTGGCATCGGATGAATCCTGAGGATCGTCGCTGGTCGATGGTTCGCTCGGCTGCGGAACCGGATCGGCGTCTTCGGCGTCCGCACTGCAGACGAGATCCTCCAGCAGAGTTTCCAGCACCTTGCCGCGGGAACGCACCCCGAACTCCTTCTTCAACCGGTCGAGGACGTCGACGTACCGTCCGGCCAGCATCAATGTGATCTGTCGTTTCGCGGACTCCTCGTCAGCCAATCAGACGACACTGCTGCCGGAAGGTTATCGACCCTGCAGGGTCCGCAGCCATTGCTGCTGTGTGCGGATCGCATCCGACTGCATCGCATCAACCGAAGGCACGATCGCCGGGATCGGTGGCGGCGGCGGCGGCGGTGGCAACGGCTGAGTCCTCTTGGTCGTGGGTTTCGGTTTCGATTGGCCAGCCGTCTTGGTCGGTGTCGTCAGATTCGGGGGAGGTGCCTTCGGGTTCACCTTGCGTGCTTTCTGCTCCTCAAGCTTCTTCTGTGCGGCACGCTGCTGTTCCTGCCGTCTGTGCAGCATCGCCAGTTGCTGCACAGGAACCACGCTGAGCAGGTGACCCGGTGTCGCATCGGCGGGGTAGACCAGGCTCACTTTCACCGGATTGACCTGCCCCTCTTTCAGGCGCAGGTCAGTGAGAGCGAGACTTTCCCCTGATTTCAGGCCGACATGCACCTCCTTGGCACCCTGATCCGATTCAATGCGGATGGACCCTCTGAAGGCCGTGAAGGGCTTCTTGCCTGAGACCACCGGATGGCTCATCACCAGTTGATGTTGTCCTGATCCGGACAGGTTCAGGGAGACGTCGTAGCGGACGCCGTAGGTCCCGACGTTGTCGAGAGCGGAATCGAGCATGCGTGTCGTCAACTGGTTGACCTGCACATCACGGGTTCCGAAGTTGTGACGCTCCGTGCTGGTGAGCGGCACATGCAGAGATCCGCGTCGCAGATCGTGCTTGATCGATGCCTGATAGGAATCCCCGAGTGCGACTCCGGCGACGCGCGAGAAGATTTTCCGTTGCTGAATCTCCCGGACCCGATCGAGATACACCCGTCCGGGTGCGAGGCGACCTGCATCGAGCACCGCGATCAGTTCAGCGTCCAGCTTGGTTTCCTCAGCAGCGATGACCGCCATCGTGAACGGTCCGTCGCTCCGTCCACGCAGCAACCCATTGGCAATGCCCCGTGCCGGCAGCACTGTGCTCACCACCACTGCCCGACCGCGGGCAGGAATCGTGATGCTGCGTTCAAGACGTCGATCCAGTTCATTGCGAAGCATCTGGACCGCCGTGGCGTCACCGGGGCCTGTGTTCCATGGACGTTTGCCCAGGGGCTTGACCCCCATCAGGTTGTTGGGGTGATACGGCGCCTCGAAGCTGTTCTTGACGGAGCCCCGATCGAAACGGAGGGTGACGGGACGTTTGCCGGGATTGGAGGCGATCAGGGCCAGTGTGAGCAGCCCGCGCTTTCGACGGCCGCCCAGCTTGTTCTTGTCGTCCGGGTAATACTTGTGGTGCATGTGAACGCCGAATTCACCCTCGAAGGTGTATTCCGCATTGCGCAGCGGTCGGTTGGTTTCCGCAGCGATGGCCGCCCCTTTCGCGGTGTCAACAAGAATCCCAGGCCCCGTGACGATCTCGGGCTGATTGGAGTGCAGAACCGGCACGTTGTTGAACCGACCGTTGAGGGCTCTCGCCCGCTGACCGGCCATCAGGGCGACGTAGGACCGCGCGGGCGTCGGCAGGCTCACCTCCAGGAGCGTGCCGGCACCGGTGGCCAGGATCAGAACCAGCAGTGAATCTCGCCTGATCGCCATGAACCAAGGTGCTCAGAGGCTTGCCGATTGATGCCGGCCTCCTCTGAAACCCACTCGACAGTGGCTAAAGGTAATGCGCCTGACATCCCTCGCCAAGCACATGCGTCCGGAACGCATCCACAGATCATTTCCGCCAGGATCATCACGGTGATTCCCTCTGAGATGTTCCCGCCCCTCTGCTGCGATTCCGGTGTTGATCAGGCCAGCCGCCGTCGCCATCACCAGTCCCGCAAGATGGCCATGCTGACCTTCTGGCGTGATGGTCTGGAGCGTCAGCTCGCTGCTGTCACCGCTGCGATGGACACCCTGCAGCGGCAGATCGATCGGGACGCTCAGTCTGATAGCTGACTTTGCTTCAGCGCTGCCGACAGGCTGCCGAGCCCGCGTTTGACGCGACGTTGAATCGTCATCGCCGAAACGCCGCTGTCTCTGGCGACTGCACGCAGAGAGGCCCCCTGCAGGACCACCCGCACGATCGCGTCCCGTTCCTGTCCGGGAAGATCGTTCAGAGCTTCGCGCACCTGGTTGCGTCGATCCTCTGCAACCAGATCAATCAGTTGGTCTTCACCTGAATCAGCGGCAACATCATCAAGGTCACACCATCGGGATTTGTTCCGATACCGCGCCACCATCAGCTGCTCTTTGGCATCCAGCTGATCGATCGGTTGCCGGCAGAGCCGCTGAGCCTGCTCCTCGACACGACGCGGAAGCCTTATCAGCGCTGATCGATCCCGCAGGTAATGAAGGATCGCACCGCGGATATGCGGTCGAGCGAAGGCCTGGAAGGGAACCGAGCCGCCGACCTGATAGGCCGACGAGGCCTTGATCAGCCCGAGCATCCCCACCTGGGTGAGATCCTCGCCGCATTGGCCGCTGCGCCTGGCGAAGCTGAGAGCGATCGGTCTGACCAGCTGGAGATGCTCCTCCACTCTCCGGTTGCGCCTGTGAATTGCTGTTGATGTCTTGATGGTGGGTTGTTTCGAAGGATCCGGGACGTCGTCGGCGACTCCCTACCTCCAGCGATGTCTCAATGACAGTCAGGCCGCATCCGTGATTCCACGGACGTTTCTGAAATCACGGATGGTTCCGCGCCACCTGTCGCAACAGCTCCTCCGGTCCCACCGCGTTCAGCCAGTCTCGATCAGAGCTCTCCGTGGCCAGCAGATATCCGGCGAAGCCGAGGGCGTTGACGCTGAAGCCGTGCACACCGTCTCTCGAGCGTCGCACCAGAGCCATCCAGTCCCTGCAGAGAAGGATGTTGTAGGGGTGCCGGGGCCTGTCCATCTCTTCGGGACTGCCGATTCCCAGGCTTCCGCAGAGGTTCCGGTACGTGGCGGAGAGTCGTTCGCCGCTGCAGGCGGCCGCGTCCATCGGTGCCACGGCGCAGCTCTGTTCCAGCAGATCACCATCCGACCGGCAGGGACGTGACGAGCGCATCCGGTACCAACGGTCCCGAGGACACACGGCCTGGCCGACATGCCTCGGCAACAGCTGCAGATGTCGATGCGGCTGACTGGCCCCTGCATCCGGGCCACTGTTGAAGAACCAGAGCCCGGTCGTGTCGCTGTCCACGGAGGCAAGAGCCTGCCAGTCCCGCTCCGTCAGCCATCCCGACTGAGGAGCCCACTCGGATGTGATCAGAAGCATGTGACCGATCTGGACCGGAAACTTGTTGAGAATCAGGGTGTGGTGCTCTCCGACCGAACGGACCGCCAGCCGTTGATCCCACGGTCGAAATGGATTCGGACGCGGACCCGCGGCCCGCAGGTGCTTCGGTGTGGTTCCGGTGAGATGCCGCAGCTCGAAGTCCAAGCCATCCGCCCCGGCCAGGGCGTGGACACTGGTGGGCAGCGGCACCAGCGCTGATGCCGCCAGAGCCGTCTCGCTGCAGGCCAGAGCCTGTTCCCAGATCTGCTCAGTTCCCATCGATCCGTAAGCGGGCCAGAGAAGCGCCCTGGTAATAGCTGCCGAGGATCTCGTTGTACTTCAGTCCCCTGGAGGCCAGCTCCTGCGCTCCCGTCTGGCTCATGCTGGCTCCGAGATGTCCGTGGGCCTCGGCACTGATGGTGCTGTTGGCGGCGTAGAGGCTCTCCACGATTCCTCCGTCGTAGCTGAGGATGATGCCCTGCGTGTCCCTGGCTGCCCTCAGCGTGCGCTCGCTGACGCTCTGATCTCCTGAAAAGACCTGCCACCGTGTCGTGTCACCCAGGTGGTAATCAGAGGAAGCGGGGCGGGCGAGATGGGCCATCGCGTAGGAGCGGGCGGCCACAGCCTGGGCCTTGAGTGCTTCCATCTCCCAGTAGGCCGGCATTTCCCCACCGACCACAGAGGCGATGTAGTCCTCCAGATCCAGTTCGTTCACCGCCAGCCAGCCCTCCCCACGGTTGATCAGGTGCAGGGCGTCTCCGTACGTCCTGTTGTTGATCCTCAGGCGCCCTCCCCGGCAGTGGAACTGGCCCGTCTGCCCCGTGCTGATGACGATCTCGAGCTGCTGACTGTCGAGGACGCGTCCGTCAGGAAGGCTGCAGCGGCAACCTGCGATGGGTGTCAGGGATCGGATCGGTGCCTGACTGAGGAGTGCCACACGGATGGGCAGCGTCACAGGGCCCTGGGGCTCCGGGATCTCCGGAACGATGCGTGGTCGCGTTGCCGTCGTGGAGGCGTCCCCTGCCGTGTTGAGTTGTTCAGCAGGGCGCGGGGGGGCCTGCAGCAGGTCCAGAAGCCGTGCGGACGTTGCGGCGGATGCACGGGGCTTGATGAAGGGACTGTCCGAGCGGCCCATCGACCATGCCCCGGCAAGGACCGCCCCAGTGATCCCTGCGAGCATGAGGGTGCGCTGTGGGGAGACCGGCACGGTGCAGCCAGGCTGGACCCCCGAATCATCGCCGAAATCACTTAGACGACACGGGCATTCAGAGCACCGATCGTGTCAACAGCGGATCCTGCCTCTTGGCGTGGCCTCGCCCTGGTCGTCGGGACCGGGGGGATCGGAACAGCGATGGCCTCCACGCTCCGCCGCAGATGTCCGGATCTCACGCTGCTGACCGCCGGTCGCAGTGGCCCCCCGCTTCAGGATCTGCGTCTGGATCTGGAGGATGACGATTCCCTGGATGCTCTGGCCTCACAGCTGGCGGAGACCGAACTGCCGCTGCGGCTGGTGTTCAACTGCAGCGGACGTCTGCACGGCCCTGATCTGGCTCCGGAGAAGAGGCTCCGCCAGGTTGAACGCCGACAACTCAGTGAACAGTTCGGCATCAATGCGATCGCTCCGGTTCTGCTGGCCAAGGCCGTGGAACCCCTACTCCGGCGCGATCAGCCCTTTCACTTCGCCAGTCTCAGTGCCCGGGTCGGAAGCATCACGGACAACCGCAGTGGCGGCTGGTATGGCTACAGGGCGGCAAAGGCAGCACAGAATCAGTTGCTGCGCTGCCTCAGCATCGAATGGTCGAGGCGCTGGCCACGGGCCACCGTCAGCCTGTTCCACCCCGGAACCACCGACACGGACCTGTCACGGCCCTTTCATGGTTTTGTCCCGCCGGAGCAGCTGTTCCCGCCTCAGCGGTCAGCGGACCATCTGGTGGACCTGCTGCTCCAGCAGACCCCTGAGCAGTCCGGGCAGTTTCTTGCCTGGGACGGTCAGGTCATCCCCTGGTGAGCATGTTCCTGGAGCTGCTCCAGGCTCACCACCGCCAATGCGGACTCCTCCGTTGCCTCGAGTCGCACAGGAGGGGCCATGCCGTCGTCGTAAGCCTGTTTCCAGCGCGGCGCGCAGACGCACCAGTGATCTCCGGGCTTCAGCCCGGGGAATCGGAAGGCCGGCACCGGGGTGGACAGGTCATTTCCCTGCGCCTTGCTGTACGTCAGGAAGGATTCGTTCATCACACAGCAGATGCTGTGCTGGCCGAGATCGGTGGGATCGGTTTCGCAGAAACCGTTGCGATACCAGCCTGTCATCGGCTGACAGCCGCATTGCACCAGGGTCTCTCCGAGAACGTTTCTGGTGGTTGAAGTTGCAGGGCTGCTGCTGGTCATCCGAACAGTCCAGGTGCAAGGAGTCTGCCGAAGGAGTGGCACATTTCGACGTCAGACGGTTGACGGACCCCTGGGGGAAGGCGTTAAAGGTCGTTCAGTCATGTCCACTCGATGGATTGGGAGTTCACCGAAGACGCCGCCTTTCTCGCGCTGTGCGACGCCTTTCGCGAGAGCGGTGAGAGCTCGGCGATCGAGTTCCTGGCCAACGGGGAGGGTGCGTTTCATTTTCAGGATCTGGCTCAGAATGCTGCCGGCGAAGGCATCGATCTGAGCGAATCGAATGCCCTCGACGAGTTTCAGCAGGAAGTGATCGACACCATGGAGAAGCTCTGCCAGGACTGATGCAACCGAGCTCGAAGGGAGCCTTCAGCTGAAGTAGAAGGCGATCTCCTTGGCCTTGAGGCCGTCCCAGCCGGCCTCGATCAGTCGCTGATTGAGAGCAGCCTGATCGAAATGCTTGGCGCCGGTCTTGACCACGCGGTTGCGCATGGACTTGAGCACACCGCTGCGGGCACGCTGGCTCTCCAGATCCATCACCTCGTTGTAGAGACTGAGCATCTCCTGGGGGATGGGGCTGCCGTCGAGATCAACGCCCGCCTGGATGGCGGCATCCACGCCGTCGGGTCCGGCAATCGCCATGGTTTTGGAAAAGAGGCGATTCAGGTTATGCGCTGAAATAGCGCGCCTGGCTGTGGATCGTCACGAGAGCGGTCGTGCTCTGTTCCGGTGCCAGCTGATCGCTGGCATCCATGGTCAGACCGATTCTCTCCGCATCGAGCCAGGCCAGTTGCTGCCTTGAATCGGCCACATTCGGACAGGCGGGGTATCCGAAGGAGTAGCGACTGCCGCGGTAGCGCTGCGCCAGAACATCCCGCAGAGGCATGTCGGAGGGATCGGCAAAACCGAGTTCCGTCCGGATCCGCGCATGCACCCACTCGGCCAGAGCTTCCGCCATCTGCACGGCGAGACCGTGGAAATAGAGGTAGTCGCTGTAGCGATCGCCCTGAAACAGGTCCTGGGCCACTTCACTGGCCCGTTCCCCCATGGTGACCGCCTGCATCGGCAGAACATCGGCCGGACGGCCATCAGATCCGAGGTCCTGGAAGAAGTCAGCGATGCAGTAACGGTTCCCAGAACGTTGACGGGGTAGATCGAAGCGCCCCAGCTCCTCGGCCCCGTTCACGTCGAAGACACGCAGGCTGTTGCCGTCTCTTCCGACGGGGAAATAGCCGTAGGCGACCCGCGGTGTGAGCAGCTTTTCATCCAGACAACGGGCCATCCACTGCTCCAGGACCGGCTCCGCCTTCTCAGCCAGCATCGCGTCGTACTCCTCACGGCTCTGCTGCTGGGTTTTGCGGATCTGCCACTGCCCGGCGAACAGAGCATTGCGATCCAGGTACGGGAACACCTCTTCAAGTGCGATCTGACCCTCGTCCAGCAGAGCCGAACCCAGGAAGGGAGGCGTCGCAGCCGGCTCGGCAGGCACCGCCTCCGAGCGTTCGGTGCTCACCGGGGTCTGAGGCTGCTGGGGAGTGTCCTTCGGGGCTGAACTGCCGTTGCTGCTGGTCTCCTCGGCTTCCGGCTCGTCCAGCCCGACACCCTGCGGTGCTCCGTTCAGAAATCCGGTGGTGTTGCTCCAGCCGTCCTGCCCCTTCGCCTCCATCAGCGCATCCATGAAACGCAGATCAGCGAAGGCATCCCGTCCGTACACCACCTTGCCGTTGTAGACCTCGCGGCAGTCCTTCTGAACGAACCGAGGCGTCAGTGCAGCGCCTCCGAGAATCACGGGAACGTCGATGCCCGCCTCATTGAAGGCGCTGAGGTTGTCCTTCATGAAAGCGGTCGACTTCACCAGAAGGCCGCTCATCGCGATGCAGTCGGCCTTGTGTTCGTGCTGCGCCTCAATGATCGCTTCACAGCTCTGTTTGATGCCGAGATTGACGACCTCGTAGCCATTGTTGGTGAGGATGATGTCCACCAGGTTCTTGCCGATGTCGTGCACATCGCCTTTGACGGTGGCGATGAGGAACTTGCCCTTGCTGCTGCTCTCTCCCTCGCTCTTCTCCATGTGCGGCTCCAGGAAGGCCACCGCTGATTTCATCGTCTCGGCGCTCTGGAGCACGAAAGGCAGCTGCATCTGACCGCTGCCGAACAACTCACCCACCACCTTCATGCCGTCCAGCAGGAAGGTGTTGACGATGTGCAGCGGCTTGTAGCTGGTCAGGCCTTCCTTCAGGGCCGTTTCCAGGCCGATCCGCTCACCATCAATGATGTGCTGCTTGAGACGTTCTTCCACCGGAAGGTCGGCCAGGGATGGTCCGGATGCCCGCGCTTCCTTGGCGCTCACACCCTCGAACAGCTTGGTGAGCTCGGTGAGGGGGTCGTAAACGCAGATGCCGTCGTCGAAGCGACGCTTGTCGTTGATCAGATCACGGCACACCGTCTGATGGTCTTCGCTGATCTTGATCAGCGGCAGGATCTTCGCTGGGCTGACGATCGCGGCATCCATGCCGGCCTGGCAGCAGTCGTGAAGGAAAACGGAGTTGAGCGTGATCCGTGCGGCAGGTGAGAGCCCGAAACTGACGTTGCTCACCCCCAGCACCACATGCACGCCGGGGAGGTTCTCGCGGATCAGCCGGATCGCGTCGACGGTGGCCTTGCCGTTGAGTCGGTCCTCCTCGATCCCGGTGGAGATGGGCAGGGCCAGAGGGTCATAGAAGATCTCCTCAGCAGGAATGCCGAACTCCAGGGCATCGCGGTACGCGCGCTGGGCGATGGCGAACTTCTGCTCAGCGGTCCGGGCCATGCCGTCTTCATCGATGGTGCCGACAACGACACCGGCGCCATAGCGGCGTGCAAGGTCAAGCACCTTGAAAAAGCGCTCATCCCCGTCTTCGTAGTTGGTGGAGTTGAGGATGCACTTGCCACCGGCCACCTTGAGGCCGGCTTCCATCTTCTGCCACTCGGTGGAGTCAAGCATCAGCGGCAGGTTGACGTTGGTGACCAGACGGCTCACCAGTTCGTGCATATCCCGCTCGCCGTCGCGTCCGACGTAGTCGACGTTGACGTCCAGGACGTGGGCGTTCTCCTTCACCTGACCGCGGGCCACGGAGACCAGTCCGTCCCAGTCCTCCTCCGCCAGCAGCTCTCGCACTTTGCGGCTGCCGCTGGCATTGAGTCGCTCTCCGATGATCAGGAAGGAGTTGTCCTGGTGATACGGCGTGATTCCGTAGATCGAGGCCGCGGACGGCTCACTGCTGCGACGGCTCCGTTCCGCCGGTTTCAGTTCCGCGGAGAGCTCCGAGAGTGCGCTGATGTGGGCAGGTGTGGTGCCGCAGCAACCGCCGATCACCTGCACTCCCAGGTCCTCCACGAAGTGCATCAGCTGCATCTTCAGTTCCGTCGGCGTCAGACGGTAATGAGCCACACCGCCGATGTTCTCCGGAAGCCCGGCATTGGGAATGCAGCTCACGGTGAAGGGTGAATGCTCCGAGAGGTAGCGGATGTGCTCTTTCATCTGCTCCGGTCCCGTCGCGCAGTTCAGCCCGAGGATGTCGATGGGAAATGGCTCAAGGATCGACACCACAGCGGCGATGTCGGACCCCACCAGCATCGTGCCGGTGGTCTCCATGGTCACCGACACCATCAGGGCACGACGTTCACCGGCGGCTTCGAAGGCCTCCTCGATTCCCTGCAGTGCCGCCTTGATCTGGAGAACGTCCTGACAGGTCTCGACGATGAACAGATCGACATCGCCGGCGATCAGGCCCTCCGCCTGTTCCCGGAAGGACGCGCGCATCGTGTCGAAATCGATGTGGCCGAGGGTGGGCAGTTTGGTGGTGGGTCCCATGGAACCGGCCACGAAGCGCGGTTTCTCGGCGGTGCTGTACTGATCCGCCATCTCCCGGGCGAGTTCCGCCGCCTTCTTGTTCAGGGCATGGGCGTGATCCTCCAGGCCGTATTCGGCCAGAACGATCGAGGCGGCACCGAAGGTGTCGGTCTCGATCACATCGCATCCCGCCTCCAGAAACTGGCGATGCACCGCCTGAACGGCATCGGGCCGGGTGACCACCAGGTTCTCGTTGCAACCCTCCAGTTCCAGACCGCCGAAGTCATCAGCCGTCAGATCCATCTGCTGCAGGCTGGTTCCGGTGGCCCCGTCGAAGACGAGCACGGGACGTCGTGGACCGTTCAGGTGGCTGAGAAAACGGGAATTCGCCACGGATGTGGTGGTCACCGTCGCTGCCATGGAACCCTTCCAGTAGTCGCCGACTCTAAGAAAAGTCCGTGGCGAGCATCCCTCGAACTCAGATGCTGATCCGGGTCACCCAGTGCTCGAAGGCCGGATCCCGTCCCTCGGTGATCGCGACCAGTCGGGTGCGGAGCGACTCCATCACGGGCCTGTCGGTGCCGAGGGTGGTGGATTCGATCTGGCGGATGGGAGTGATCTTGGCGGCTGTACCGGTGAGGAACACCTCGTCGGCGATGAACAGCTCCGTCTTGTCGACAGGCCTCTGGATCACCCGGATGCCCATGGTTTCCGCCAGTTCGATGACGCTGGCCCGGGTGATGCCCTCCAGGATGTCCTGTTCGACGCCAGGCGTGATCAGCTCGCCATCGCGCACGAGGAAGAGGTTCATGCCGCTGGCCTCGCTGACCTTGCCGCGGCTGTTGAGCAGCAGCGCTTCGTCGAACCCGCTCTGCACTGCTTCGGTCTTGGCCAGAGAGCTGGTGATGTAAGCGCCGCTGATCTTGCCCCGCAGGGGCAGGGAGCGATCCTCCTGGCGTGTCCAGCTGCTGATGCGACAGCTGACTCCCTCCGGTGAGAGGTAGTCGCCGAGCGGCAGGCCATAGATGAGGAAGTCGGTCTCGATCTGATGCAGCCGGGGCGCGATGCCGAGATCGCTGGTGTAGACGAAGGGCCGCAGATAGATCGGCTGCTGAGGTTTGTTCGCCTGCAGCATGGCGGTCAGTGCAGAGAGGATCGTCTCCTCGCTGAGCTCTGTGAGCAGCAGACGGGCACTCTGACTGAGCCGGCGAGCATGGCGATCGGCCCGGAACAGCAGCATCGTGCCGGCCTGAGTGGGGTCGGGGATGGCCCGCATGCCGCCGAACGCTCCAGTGCCGTAGTGCAGGGCGTGGGTGGCGATGGAGATCCTGGCGTCCTCGAAGGGCACGCACTGTCCCTGGAACCAGGCGTAGGGCAGGAACTGATGCATCACTGTGGAGCCCGATGGCTGAATCTTCTCACCCACCGGGCAGGAGAATGTCCGCATGCATCGTCTCGCCACCTGTCCCGGGGTCGATCCACCGGAGGACGTTGTGCTGGTGGAGCAGCCGCCGGCGGATGTGCTCTTCCTGACGAGTGCCGGAACCGATCTCACCTGTCTGTCCCGGGCGTTGGCACGTCCAGCCGCTGAAGCGGTGTTCCGAGCCACGATTCGCGGGCTCGCTCTGGACTGTCTGGGCCACCCGGCCCAGCTCGATCACTACCTGAGCACCACGGCCGCGAAGGCCAGGGCGATCGTGGTGCGCCTCCTCGGTGGTCGGGGTCACTGGAGTTACGGGCTTGAACAGCTGCAGGGCTGGTGCGCAGCCGCATCCGATCGCGAGCTGGTGATCCTGGCCGGTACCGCTGATCAGGACGTTCATCTTCACGAACTGGGCTCGATCAATGCCGATCTGGCCGGTCGTCTGGCCGCCTGTCTGCGCGAGGGCGGCGAGCGGAACATGCTGCAGATGCTGGCGGTTCTGCAGCGTCTGCTGGACGGCGAATCACAGCCGGAGGATGCCGGCAGCGTGCACCCGATGCCCGACCCATCGCCCTGGGACTGGCAGTCCGACGCTGGGCCGCGTATCGGTGTCGTCCTCTATCGCGCGCTGTTTCAGAGCGGTGATCTGCGTCTTGCGGAAGCCCTGACCGCGGCTCTGCGATCTCAGGGCCTCTGTCCACGTCTTCTGTGGGTGAGCAGCCTGCGTGATGCCGCCGTTCAGCGCGGAGTGAAGGACCTGCTGCGCCGCGAACAGGTTGAGGTCGTGATCTGTGGCACGGCCTTCGCATCCGTGCGCAGTGCGGATGCCGGGTTCGGCAGTCCGCTGTGGGATGACCTGGATCTGCCGGTGCTTCAGCTGCTGATCAGCGGACGAAGCCGGGAGGAATGGCTCGCGGGCAGCCGCGGACTGACACCGCTGGACCTCACGCTCCAGGTGGTCATGCCGGAGCTGGATGCCCGTCTCTGCACGCGGCCCTGCGGTTTCCGTGATCTGCGCACGGATGATCCCCGGCTCGCCACCGCGATTCCGGGGGTGGTTCCCGATGACGACGGCATCCGCTGGCTCGTGGATCATGCCCGCCGTTGGGTGTGGCTGAGAGAGACCGACGCCAATCAACGGCGGGTGGCCCTGGTGCTGGCGAACTATCCGGTGCGGGACGGTCGGCTGGCCAACGGGGTGGGACTCGACACCCCCGCCAGCTGTCTGTCCATCCTGCAGTGGCTTCAGCAGGAGGGAATGGCCCTTGGTGGGGAACCGCTCCCCTGCGATGGCGAGGTACTCATGCAGAGCCTGCTCGCTGGTCGCACCAATGCTCCGGAGAGCCTGAATCGTCAGCCACTGGATCATCTGAGCCTCTCCGATTACCAGCGGTGGTGGGAGTCCGTCCCCCCCGAGGCCCGACAACGCATCGAGGAGCGTTGGGGACCGCCGGACAGGGCCTGTGACCTGGAGCCCGGGCTCGGCTTTCCCGTGCACGGACTCCGATTCGGTCATGTGGTGGTTCTGATTCAGCCGGACCGCGGCTACGACGCGGATCAGATCGCGGATCTGCACTCACCGGATCTGCCACCACCCCATCGCTATCTCGCGCAGTACCTGTGGTTGAGGGAGCGGCATGGGACGCACCTGATGCTGCACGTGGGCAAACATGGCAGCGCCGAATGGCTGCCGGGCAAATCCGTTGGACTGAGCGCTGGCTGTGCGCCTCAGCTGGCGCTCGGGGCCATTCCGCATCTCTACCCCTTCATCGTCAATGACCCGGGGGAGGGATCGCAGGCCAAACGCCGTGGCCACGCCGTGATTGTGGATCACCTGACCCCTCCCCTGGGCCGGGCCGGCCTGCATGGTCCTCTGCAGCGGCTTGAGGGGCTGCTGGATGAACTGGTGGAGGCTCGCCAGATGGGGGCCGCACGAAGCGCCGACCTGGAGCAGCAGGTGCTCAAGACGCTGCGGCATCTGGACTGGCCCGGTCTGCCGGATCCAGAGCAAGCCGATTCCGATTCAGCGGCACTGGATCTCGCTTTGGATGCCGCCGAGACCTATCTCTGCGAACTGAAGGAAGCCCAGATCAGGACCGGTCTGCATCGTCTCGGAACCCGCCCGTCTGCGGGGGCGGAACTGGAACTGCTGATCGCCCTGGCGCGGCCGCCGAGTCGGGAGGGTCCAGGCCTGACCCAGGCGCTGGCTCGGGTGGTCGGTCTTGCGTTCGATCCCTGGTCGGATGAAGACGGTGAACCGCTGTCAGCGGCGGACCAGCAGCTTCTGGGAGAGCTCGGTTGCACGCGTGCGCGCCGCGTGGGGGATGGCACGGCCTGGCTCGAGAACCAGGCCATGGGTCTGGTGAGCCGGCTGGTCGGCCAGGGATCCGGAAGCGACCTGTCCGCTCCGATCCACGACTGGTCGGAACGGACCCCCCGGGATCCGGTGCTGGAGCGATTGCTCACCCGGCTGTGGCCGGATCTCATCCGTTGTGCGGACCAGGAACGACGCGCCCTGATGCGCGGTGCCGCCGGAGGCCGTGTTCCGGCTGGACCGTCGGGAGCGCCGACCCGAGGACGGCCCGATGTGCTTCCCACCGGCCGCAATTTCTACTCCGTTGATCTGAGGGGCCTGCCCACCGAGGCAGCCTGGGATCTGGGTCGCCGCTCGGCTGAACAGCTGCTGGATCTGCACCTGCTGGAGGAAGGAGAACCGCTGCGGCATCTGGCACTGTCTGTGTGGGGGACGGCCACCATGCGCAACGGCGGCGAGGACATCGCCCAGTTGCTGGCTCTGATCGGGGTTCGTCCCGTCTGGGACGGACCGACCCGTCGGATGGTCGATCTGGAGCTGATCCCGTTGTCTCTGCTGGGAAGGCCGAGGGTCGATGTGCTGCTGCGCATCTCAGGGTTATTCCGTGATGCCTTCCCCCAGCTGGTGGCCTGGGTTGATCGCGCTCAGCGCCTTGTGGCGGCACAGGACGAACCGGGGGAGGCCAATCCCCTGGCGGAGCTCTCGCGGCGAGAGGGACCCCAGGGTCGGATCTTCGGATCGGCCCCGGGGGCCTACGGCGCTGGATTGCAGGCAGTGATCGACAGCGGTGCCTGGGAGGACCGGGGTGATCTGGCCGAGGCCTTTCTGAGCTGGAGTCAGTGGCGGTACGACGAAGGTGGTGAGGGCGTGAAAGACCGCACCGGCCTGGAATCAGCCCTGAGTCGCGTGCAGGTGGTGCTGCACAACCAGGACAACCGGGAACACGATCTGCTCGATTCCGATGATTACTACCAGTTCCACGGGGGGCTGGCTGCTGCGGTGGAACACCAGCGTGGGCAACCCGCTCAGATGTGGTTCGGCGACCACTCCCGGCGGGAGAGACCCCGCCTGCACCGGTTGGAGAAAGAGATCGACAAGGTGATGCGCAGCCGTCTGCTCAACCCCCGCTGGATCGAGGGAATGCAGCAGCACGGATACAAGGGGGCCTTCGAGATGGGGGCGAGTCTTGACTATCTGTTCGCCTATGACGCCGCCACGGATCGTGTTCCGGACTGGTGCTACGGAGCCCTCAGCGATCAATGGCTCGCGGATGATCGAACCATTGAGTTCCTGATGTCGAGCAATCCCTGGGTGCTGCGCGACATGGCGGAACGTCTTCTCGAGGCGTCCAACCGCGGTCTGTGGCAATCAGCTCAGGCTCAGCAGCTGCAGCTGCTGAGCCATCTGGTGCACCGCAGTGAGGCCTGCATCGAACAGGGCGGACCTACTTGTTGAGATCCCTGACCATCTGACGGAACGGATCGATCGAGCCGGCGGGGCTCCGACCTCCGGCGTTGCCGGGCTTGGTCACCTCAGGCTCTGACTTCAGAGATTCCTTGCGACCGACAGGAGCGGCGTCCGCGCTCGACGGCACGTTGACTCCAGTCACGGCAGCACCCTTGAGACGCTGCTTCATCTCGGCGGTGCTGACCTGTTCGGCAAAGGTCTTCTTGACAGGCTTCGGGACACCGCCGACAGGACTGACCGGTTCCTCCTCCTTCTTCACGACACCACCGAGGCCGTCACTGCGGCGGGTCACCTGTTCGGTCTCCGCTGCCACCACACTCACCCGTTCCTTCGTGCCGGGGGAATCGGCCGTACCAGGGAAGGTGCGGCGGATCGTCTTCGATTCGCGCATGTAGTCGCGGTCCCCCAGGGAGGAGGAGGAGTCGGAATCGAGGAAGAAGGCTTCCGCCTTTTCGGCCTTCTCAGGTCTCGGCTTAATCGGCTTGGAGTCTTCGGAGCCACTGTTGACGAAGCTCTTGACTCGATCAAATAAACCCATGCCGAGTGGATCTGACTTGCGTCGAACTTAGCGGCCGCTCAGGTCCATTCCGTGACTGTCGGTGCCACACGTACGCAAAAGGCCAAGTTCACGGAGCTGCCGGTCGATCGTTTCGCAGATCAAAGGGCTTGGTCGCCAGTGGGGCTGCATCTCGTAGTCGTACCAGGCTTCACCTCCATCGAATCCCAGACGGGCGGCCTCCTCGATGAGCAGGTCATGGCCGAGTCGGTAGCGGGCCGGATGGGCCAGCACGGCAAGCCCGCCCGCCGCGTGGATCGCCCGGACGACGCTCTCGGCTCGCAATGCTTCACCGACCACGGCATCACCACGGTTGTAGGGCTGCAGATCCCGGTGATTCAGCTCGAAGCCGAGCGCCAGCACGTGGACCAGACAACCCTTGAGCAGGGCGCTGATCTCCATGCCGCTCCACAGGGTGGGCACGGTCCGGCCCGAGTCCCGCTGCCGGGACAACCAGTCACGCATGGCGGGATGCGCATGGGAGCTGTGGTGATCGGTCACCGCCAGGTGCGTCAGGCCCCGCTCCGTTGCCTGGGTGATCAGTTCCTCAGGGGTCAGACTTCCATCGCTGCAGATGGTGTGGCAGTGGAAGTTCAGCGTCCCGGGGCAACTGGAGGATCCGACCTGCTCCAGCACCGTGCTCAGAGGGTGATCAGTGCGCGTTGGCATCTCAGGCCTCCGCTGCCGCTTCGGCGCGCAGACGACGCCAGCGCGCGTAGAACTGGATCGACGCGGCCATGAACACCACCAGTCCGACGATGAACCAGGTCGCGGCGCTGGTCGGGAACTGGTTCTTGAAGACCACCAGCATCACAACCAGCACCAGCAGCAGGGTGGGCAGTTCGTTGAACGCGCGCAACTGACGCCCGCTCCACTGACAGCCGCCCGTCTTCAACTGTCCCATCAGCCTGTAGCAGAGCAGGTGATAGGCGAGCAGTGCGGCCACGAAGCCCAGCTTGGCGTGCATCCAGCTCTCATGAAGCCAGCCGGGTTGAAGCAGCAGCAGACCGATCGCCATCGCCACCGCGACGACCATTCCCGGGGTGGTGATGATGTTGGCCAGTCGCCTCTCCATCAGTTCGTATTGCGCCCGGAACGGTTGCTGCAGCTCGGGAGCCAGCTCATCAGCCTCAACGTGATAGATGAACAGCCGAACGAGGTAGAAGAGGCCAGCGAACCAGACCACCACACCGACGATGTGGAGAGTCTTGAACCAGAGGTAAGCCTCAGGAGGAAGCGACATCACCGCAACCGCACTGGAAGGACCATACGCAGTGCTCAGGTGAGGCCGTCAAGAAAGTCGCCGGCCCGACGCTGATGGGCGATCAACACCTCCGGGGCCATGCGATCCAGATTCCGGGCCATCATCGCCAACCGGTACTGACTGCGGAAAAAGGCGTCGTGGCGTTTGATGAACGACCAGAACAGACCGTCCCAGATCTCGCACCAGTCACCCTTGCGGTAGTCCGACATCTTCCGCACGTAGTTGGATCCGGAGAGGTAGGGCTTGGTGGTGAAGATGCCTCCGTCCGCGAACTGGCTCATGCCGTAGACATTGGGGACCATCACCCAGTCGTAAGCATCCACAAACAGCTCCATGAACCAGGTGTAGATGCGGGTCGGGTGAAAACCGCAGAGCAGCATCACGTTGCCCAGCAGCATCAGTCGTTCGATGTGATGGCAGTAACCGGTGCTCAGGGCATGGTGGATGGCGTCATCGATGGGGGGAAGGCCCGTGGTGCCCTCATAGAACGCTGATGGGATCGGCCGGTCCTCGAAGTCCCAGAAGTTGCCGTTGCGCATCGTCACGCCATGGAGGCGGTACATCGCTGCCATGAACTCCCTCCAGCCGATGATCTGACGCAGGAATCCCTCGAGGGAATTGATCGGGATATCCCCCTCCCCGGCTCTGTCCATCGTCCGGTTGATCACCTGCTGCGGCGTGAGCAGGCCGCAGTTCAGCATCGGTGTCAGCACCCCGTGCCACATCACCCGATGCCGGGTGCTGATCGCGTCTTCGTAGGCCCCGAACTGCTGCAGGCGATGCTCCAGAAAATCATCCAGCCATCGGCTCGCATCGGCATGGGTGATGGGATAGGCGAAGTCCTCCCAGGCCCCGATCCCCGGCAATGACTCCTGGATCAGCTCCCGACGCGCCAGGTCCACGTGCCGGCCGCCGACCTGACGCGGCTCCGGGGGAACAAGAACCGTTTTGGGCAGCTTCTTGCGGTTGTCGGCGTCGTAACTCCAGCGCCCTCCAAGGGGCCCGCCATCGGCATCGATCAGCAGATCGAGCCTGCGGCGCTGCATCTCGTAGAAGCGTGCCATCAGCGGTTTCCGTCCGCCACTGAAATGCTCATCCAGCAGGTCGGTCGGCGTCAGCAGCAGCGGTGTGGGGCTGATGGTGAGCTCAGATCCGGCTCGCCGGACGAAACCCCGCAGGCGCCGGTGCAGCACGTCATCGACGGGGTCGGCCAGATGGAAGCTTCGGTAGCCGGCTGCATGCAGCAGCCCAAGATGCCCAGCGGTGTCGGCAGCCTGATCATGGCGCTGGTGCAGAACGGTCAGCCCCCTGCCACGGAGGTCGTCGCCATAGGCCTTCAGCGCTGCACGGTGCAGCAAAAGACGCTGACGATGGACACGCATCGGCCAACGGGGATCCGTGCCGAAGAACAGCGGATCCTCGATCAGCGCCACAGGTCGCCCGGCCGTGATCGCCGGATGCTCAGCGAACAGCTGATGCGGAAAAACGATGGTGATCTCCATCTCAGACAGGCTCACCGGCAAGCCGGCAGGCGCGCCGACCGAGGGCCGTGGCGAAGCCTCGATCCACCTGTCCGACACGCGGACTGAGAACACCGGCCCTGCAGTCCATCACCACCTTTTCGCGATGGCCCTGCTGGTCATTGAGGCGAAGAACCAGTTGCCAGTGGTTCTTCGCGCTGCGGGTGATGCCATCCGCACACACAGGGCCCGTGCAGAGCCCCGGCGCGGCCTCGACGACGCCCGCGATGGTGAACCACAGCACGCCGAGCAGGATCAACAGTGCCCTGAACGGGAACAGCCGACGGATCATGCGCTTTGCTCCCGGGTGTCATCGCTCCGCTCGGACGCATCCGGATGAAAGAAGCCGTGAATCTCCCGGGCCAGGGACGATCCGACCCCTGGAGCCTGGGAAAGCCTTTCGATGCTTGCCAGCTGGATCGCGTCGATCGAATGGAAATGGGCCAGGAGCTCTTTCACGCGTTTGGGACCGAGACCAGGAATATCGGAGAGGCGTGACCGCTTCATCCGTTCCCCACGTTGCTGACGATGGAAGCTGACCGCGAATCGATGGGCTTCATCCCGGAGACGACGCAGCAGAGCCACACCCAGCTGGTCCGGTTCACTGTCGAGCGGCTGGCTCTCACCGGGCAGAAAGACCTCTTCCCGTTGCTTGGCCAGGGAGCAGACCTGCAGCTCCTCCTGCAGGTCCAGTTCGCGCAGAGCCTCCATCACAGCTGAGAGCTGACCTTTCCCCCCATCGATCATCACCACATCCGGCCAGTCATTCAGCCCGTCGGTCTGCAGCGCACTGCCACCCCGCCGGCGGAGTGCCGCCAGATCCGCCCCCTCCGCCTTGGCCCTCGCCCAGCGACGGAAGCGACGCCTGATCACCTCGGCCATGGCCATGAAATCGTCGCTGTGGCCGGAACGGATGCTGCTGCTGCGGATTTTGTATTTCCGGTAATGCTGCTTTGCCGGAAGACCATCGATGAACACCACCTGGGAGGCGACCGCATCACTCCCCTGGATGTGGCTGATGTCGTAGCCCTCGATGCGCCGCGGTGAACCCGACAGTTCCAGAAGCTGCGCAAGATCCTCCATGGCCAGTGCCTGCTGTTCCTGGCCCTGCTTGGCGCGGAGCAGCTCGAACTCGGCATTGCGTTGCACCAGCTCGATCAGATCAGCCTTCTGCCGTCGCTGGGGCCAGTGAATCTGGACTTTGCGTTCTCGCTGCTCCGTCAGCCATTCCTCCAGCAGATCCTGTTGCGGCAAGGAGTGCTGCACAAGAAGTTCCGGAGGAATCTCGACCGAATCCACCTGGCTGTAATGCTCCTCGATCACGCGCTGGAGAATCACCCCCGGCTCCAGTCCTGAAGCATCCGCCGTGTACCCGAGCCGTCCGACAAGCTTTCCCGCCCGCATCTGAAACAGCTGAACGGCCGCGACACGCTCATCACTGGCGAGGGCCAGCACATCCCGACTCACCGAGGAGTCCGGGAGGCTCATCTTCTGATCCGCCGTCAACTGATCCAGCCCTTGAAGCTGATCGCGAACCCGTGCAGCTGATTCGAAATCGAGACGCTCGGCATACCGCTCCATCTGCTGCTCGAGCAGCTTCTGAAGCTCATCGCTGCGGCCCTGGAACACCATCGCCACCTTGCGCAGGGTGCGGTGATAGTCCTGCGAGGTGATCATTTCCTGGCAGACACCGGGGCAGCGTCCGATGCTGAAGTTGAGACAGGTGCGATCCGGATGCAGCGGGCGTGGACGCTGCCGAAGCGGGAACACCCGTTTCACGAGAAAGAGGGTGCGTCGCAGCAGCCCGACATCCACATAGGGGCCGTAGAAGCGATCGAGCGGGCTACGGAACCGCCGTCGACGGGTGATGAAGATCCGTGGATAGGCCTCGCTCCAGGTGATGCACAGATAGGGATATTTCTTGTCGTCCTTCAGCAGCACATTGAAGTGCGGCTGATGGTTCTTGATCAGATTCGACTCAAGGGCAAGGGCCTCGGCTTCGCTGTCGGTGACGATGAATTCGATCTCACAGACCTGTCGCGTCATCAGACGGATGCGCGGCGACAGGTCATGACGGCTGCGGAAATAGCTGCGGACCCGGCTGCGCAGGCTCTTGGACTTGCCGACGTAGAGGATCCGGTCGTCCCCGTCTCGCATCAGGTAGCAACCCGGCTCAGCGGGAATGTCCCGGAGCCGGCTCTCCAGCACCTGAGGCCGGGTGAGCAGAGGTGCCACCGACGTGGACTCGTCCAAACCGTTTCAGCCGCCGTAATTCCAGCCGGTGCTTGCCAGGGTGAGTGCCTCGCCGTCAGCGAGCAGCTGGGCAGACTTCACTTCGCCGACGAACACGGTGTGATCGCCATGCTTGACCTGGCCCACCAGTTCGCATTCCACTCCGCCGATCGCCTCCTCCAGCAGTGGCAGTCCGAGCTCTCCCTCACGGAAGGGAGCAGCTTCGAATCGACCTCCCATCGCCTTCTGCGGTTTGAAGAACACCGCGACCAGATCCTTCTGATCAGCGCGCATCACGTTGAGTGAGAAGCGCCCGGTGCGCTCGATGATGCCGTGGCTGGTGCTGTCGGCACGAACACCCATCACCACCAGAGGCGGTTCAAAGGAGCCCTGAGTCACCCAGCTGGCTGTGAAACCGTTGACCTCATCCCCTTCCCGCACTCCGCAGACGAACAGGCCGTGAGGGATCTTGCGCAGGAGAACCTTCTTCGCGTCAGCGTCGAGGGGCATCGAGATGGGAGTCGTTCCCTGAAATCTAGGCAGAGCCCTTCTGCATAGGATCCGACCACGGTCTGCACAGCCATGAGGGCGCTCTATCCCGGCAGCTTCGATCCGCTCACGAACGGTCACATGGATCTGATCGAACGGGCGTCTGCGCTGTTCGGCGAGGTGATCGTGGCTGTGCTGTCGAACCCCAGCAAGAAACCGCTGTTCACCGTCGAGGAGCGGATCGCTCAGATCCGGGTCTCAACGGCGCACCTGGAGCGCATTGAAGTGATCAGCTTCGACGGACTGACCGTGCATTGCGCGGAGGCCCATCGTGCCGATCTGATCCTGCGGGGACTGCGGGCGATGAGTGATTTCGAATACGAGCTTCAGATCGCCCACACGAACCGTTCGCTGGCGGAGGATCTGGAGACCGTTTTCCTCGCCACATCAGCCCGACACAGCTTTCTGAGCAGCTCTGTGGTCAAGGAGGTGGCCCGTTTCGGTGGGCCGGTGGAGCACATGGTCCCCTGCGAGGTTGCGTCCGACCTGAACAGGCATTTCAATTCGGCTTTCACACCTCCGGTGACATGAGTGACGCCCGGTTCACCGTCCTCGATCAACTCGATCAACTGGAAGAAATCGTGCTGGAGGGAAGTCGCCTTCCCTTCACCGGTGGCCGGCTTGTCAATGAAGGGGATGCGGTCGAGGTGCTTGATGCCATCCGCGAGGCGATGCCCAAGGAGGTGGAGCGGGCCGGACAACTGCTCGACCGCCGCGATGAGTTCATCAACACGGCCCGTCAGCAGGCGGAGGAGATCGTTCAGCAGGCTCAGCGCCAGCGTGAACAGCTGGTGAACAATGCCGCGATCCGACAGGAGGCGGAGCGTCAGGTGAACGAACTGCGCGAACAGACCCGCCAGCAGTGTGAGCAGGTTCTTCAGAACACACGCCAGCAGAACGCCAAGCTCGAGCAGGAGATGCAGGCGAAGACGGCTCAGCAGGAGCAACAGTTCGCAGCCCGCAGGCAGCAGCTGGAACAGGAGGGGCTGGAGCGTCGTCAGCAGCTCGAGCAGGAGGCTACGGAGATCAAGCGCCAGTACGCCGAGCAGCACGAAGCCAACCGTCAGCAGGCTCTGCAGGATCTCGAGACGATCCGCCGGGAGGGGCTGCGTCTCCAGAAGGAAAGCCGTGACGAAGCGGAAAGGGTTCACAACGATGCCCTCCAGTTCCGTCAGCAGACGCAGCAGCAGTGTGAATCCCTGATTCAACGCAGTCGTCAGGAGGCTGCCAGTGTTCAGGACGGTGCCAATCGCTATGCGGAGCAGACCCTTGGAGAACTGGAGGTCCGCCTCAAGGAGATGGCCCAGGTGGTGATGGCCGGACGCCAGGAACTGGTGAAGATCCAGACCATCCGCACCCATGAGGAGGTGAATGGTTCCTCGGAGGCCAACACCGTGCCGATCACGCGGGCCCGGCGTGGTGCAGGCCGGGTTCGTTCCGTCAAGCGCACCGGCTGAGGCGTTGGCTGGCCCTCAGCACCTTGCCCATCACGGTGTTGGGGGTCGATCCTCCGTTGGAGATCATGCTCACGTAGCGCGGTCCATCGGCTGTTTCCAGGATTCCTGAAAGAGTCCGCACCCCGCGCAGTGTTCCGGTTTTGCCCCAGAAACGTCCCTCGAGGGGCGTACCGCGATAAAGACGTCTCAATGTGCCTCGCTGTCCGGCGATCGCCATCGAGGCCTGGTAGTACGAGGCCATCGGATGCTGCCCCATGCGGAGCAGCAATTCAGCCAGCGTCCGGCTGGTGACGCGATTGCCTCGGGAGAGCCCGCTGCCATCACGAATTCGAAGCCCGGCAGTCGAGATCCCCTGCGACTGCAACCAGCGGGTGTTGGCGAGAGCGGCTCGGTTCACGTCCCAGTCGTCCGCGGCTTCACGCAGCAGCACCTCAGCCGTGAAATTGTGGCTTTCGGTGTTGGCCAGACTCAGCAAGGCGTGCATCGGTGCCGAGTCCTCGCTGTGCAGCACCACCGTGTCGTCACCGGCGATCGGAGCCCCTCTCTCACGCTGTTCGTGGTCGACCATCACCATGCTCAGTCGCCCCCCCTGCTGGCGTGCCGTGCTGTCGAGAATGCGCTGCAACCTGGCAGCGGGATTCATCACCGCACTGCTCAGTGCATTGCTGGTGAGCGCCAGTCGCGTGATCGGTGCCCCGTAGGCATAGGTTCGATCCGCCTGTTGCCAGTCGCTGGGCCACCAGCGGCGTTTCGGCTCTTCACGAACCAACAGCCGGATCGGTGTTTCCGGAGTGCTGGTGCTTCGGGAGCCCCCCTCGCCAAGGGCCACCATCGCGAACCGCTGGATTTCAGCGATGCTCAGGTCCGGATCTCCCTCGCCCACGATTTCCAGAGAGCCATCGGGGTGACGCAGCAGCCTGGTGCGCAGGCGGAAATCTGTTCCCAGACGATCCAGCGCAAAAGCAGTGCTGATCAGCTTCTGGTTGGAGGCCGGAACCCGGGGCACTGTGCCGTTCACATCGGCCAGCAAGGCGCCGTTCTCATCGAGCACGGTGATGCTCCAGGCCCCGATCTGAGGTCCGAGCACCGAACGGATCGTCTGCTGCAGGGCCTCACACAGGCGTCCCGGTTGCAGTTGCAGCGATGGACGTCCCTGCTGATGTTGCGGCGCCGGGGGCGAGAGCAGGGCGGACGGGATTTCACCGGTCTGCGCCAGAGCTGGAACAGACGCCGTCAGCAAGCTGATGCTGACCATCGCGCAGCGACGCATCACGCCCATCACAGGAGCTGCACTCCACTGACGGTGCCGTTCACCCGGTAAAGACGGCCCTCCAGCTCGATCGGTGTGCCGATCTTCAGCTTGGTTCCGCCGACCACAACACCGGACGACTTCGCTTCCCCTCTGGCTTCCAGCAGGAAGCGGGCATGGACGGGAAGGGCGGGATTGGGATTGTCCGCCTGGACGACATCCCCATCAGGAAGAACCGAGATCAGGCGATTCGTGAACTGTTCGACTCCGATCAGCTTCAGGCGACCAGCCGGTTGGTTGCGGATGACGAGGCTCACCTCTCCTTCCTCCCGGATCGCATTCATCAGGCCTTCCGGATCGGCGGCCACCAGATGGCGGACATCGACGCTCACGCGGATGGGTTGGATCGCCCCCGTCGCCTGGGCGACGGCATTGGTCAGCTTCGGTGACCACACGGCACCAGCGAGGGCCGACAGAGCGATCAGAGCAGCCAGTCCGTCCAACGGAGTGAGCTGGCGCAACCACGAAGGACGCTGCATCGATCGCACGATTGGACCCGAACCATACGGATTGTTCGCTGATGGATCAAGCGATTCGGATCAGTTCCGAAGTCCGTCGAGGAATCGGTCGACGGTGTTCAGCTGCGCTGCGATGCCCTGGGTTCCGTCCGTTGACAGCAGCTCGGCAAGATCTTCGGAATCAGGCCGGGAGCTGAGAGTTCCGGCCAACCGGTAACCGTCCGGGTCCTGTCTGAAGACCCGCCAGTCATCCGGATGGATCCGCATCAGGGCTCCGGCATCGAGTGGCTGCAACCAGTAGCAGGCGGTCCAGGACGCAACGAATCCGCGCCGTCGTTCCCGGGCGACACTGCCGATGCCGACGGCAGCGTCCTCGAGCCGGCCGTTGAGCATGACCACCATGCCGGCATGGGCTTCGCAGATCTCCTGGAAATCCTCGTAGTCGGAGGGTTGTGGGGAGATGGCCAGGATCAGATCCGTGCGGTCACCCGCCTCGGTTCCTGCCGACCACTGGTTGAAGTCCTTGATGAATGTCTGCAGCTCCGGTGCTTCCCGGCGGGCCAAGGCGGCAGCACCCGCATCCGGCCAGAGCAGTGTCGGTTGAAGCCCTGCTTGCTTCAGTGCACTCCCCAGCCGCAGGGCGATGGGAAGCAGCCGAAGACCCTCAAAGAGCAGAGATGCGGCCAGACGGCGACTGGGAACAGCACCGATCGCGTCGAGCACAGCCCTCTGAAGATCCAGCTCCGCGGTGGCCAGATCAGCAGGGAGATGGTCCGGTACGGGAGTGGATGTGCTCATTGGACCAGCATCTCAGGTGCACGACTGGCGGGCTGCATCCAGGCGATCCGGGACCGTGGCCAGATCCGCATCGCTCAGCCACGTGCCCAGGGTGAGCCGCAATCCCGAACGGCGCCAGGCCGGAGCCGTCCCCATCGCGGCGAGCACTGGACTGTCCTCCGTCCGGCCTGCATGGCAGGCACTGCCGCTGCTGCAGGCGAGTCCATCCCGTGCCATCGCCCGGACGACGGCACGAGCGGACAGGGGTCTGTCCTGGCGGTCGCCGATCAGGAGGGAGATGTGGTGAGGCAGCCGCGCCTGGAGCTCAGGACCCAGCAGATGCACACCGTCCATGCGCAACAACCTCTCCAGAAGACGGTCCCTCTGGATCCGAACCGACGGATCACCCGGCGGCACAGGATGCACCGTTGGATCGAAGCGGGGCAGACCCCGCATCGCTTCCGCCATGCCAGCGATCAACGCCACGGGCTCGGTGCCGGAACGGATGCCCCCTTCCTGTCCACCTCCGCCCAGGAGCGGATCGGGGACCGAATCGCTTCGGTGCAGCAGCAAGCCGACACCACGGGGGCCCCGCAGCTTGTGGGCGGAGAGACTCAGCAGATCGATGGGATGGTCGTGCCAGCGGATCAAACCCTGGGGGATCACCTGAGTGGCGTCGGTGTGGAAGGTGATTCCGCGCTGCCGGCAGGCCTGCGCGACCTTCAGAACCGGTTGCAGAGCTCCGACCTCGCTCTGCCCCCAGATCATCGACACAAGCTGTGTCGGTGGGGCGAGCATCGTCTCGAGCAGCTCGAGCCGGATCAGTCCATCGCCGTCCACAGGCCAGTGCAGGAGCTGCCAGCCCTGCCGCTCCAGCCGCCGTGCCGCTGCCACCACGGCGGGATGCTCCACGGCGGAGATCACCAGACGGGCAGGGTCCCTTTTGAGCGCCGTGCCCAGCAGAGCCAGATGCACCGATTCCGTGGCGCCGGAGGTGAAGGTGAGCTGGTCGCGTTCCGCCCCGAGGGCGCTGGCAATCGACTGACGGGACCGTTCCAGGCAGTCGGCAGCCCGGATACCCGGACCATGAAGGCTGCTGGGGTTGGCCCAGGTGTCGGCCTGGACAACGCGGATCCGTTCGATCACGTCGGCCGACGGAGGGGTCGTCGCCGCCGCATCCAGGTAGATGTCAGCCTTCGCTTCGCTCATACCGACTGCGGATCCGTTGTTCCAGAGACTCACTCGCAAGATTGAGCATGGAATCCAGCGAGGTGTTGTTCAGGAAGGCCTGGACTTTCTGCTGCGCTTCATCACGGAGGCAGTTGTCTGGCCGGAGACAGGCTTCCGAACAGTCCTTTGCACAGTCGAACAGGTCAGGGTTGGGCTCGGCCGTCCCGATGCTGGCCTGCATGGCCGGGGCCATGCTCGGAATCAGATCCGGTGACAGCACCCCATCGAAGACGGCTTCGGCTGGCCCGGTCATCAGAACGGATCCCTCACGTCCGCTCCAGGCGATCTGCAGCGGTCCGCCAGGCAGCAGCACCTCCGCCTGGTCATCACTGAGTCCGAGCAGACTGGCGGCAACGAGCGTCGCGCAGGCACCGGTGCCACAGGCAAGGGTCGGTCCGGCCCCGCGCTCCCAGACGCGGATCTCCAGGGAGCGGCGGTCGTGCACCCGCAGAAAGTGGACGTTCGTGCGTGCAGGGAACATCGGATGCCGTTCCAGAGCAGCGCCCCAGGTGTCGAAGGGGATGGCCTCGAGATCCTCGACCGGCACGACCACATGGGGATTGCCCATGCCGACGGCAGCCACCGCCATCTCCACACCATCCAGATCGATGACGCCTTCCGGAAGACCACGGTCCGATACGGCCAAGCCCGTGGGCACCTGATCGGACAGCAGGAAGGGTGCTCCCATATCGACCTTCAGCTGACCGTCCCCCTGAAGCTCCGGGCAGATCAGACCTGCCGGGGTCTCGATCGACCAGCGGATGCCGACAGGGGAGCCGTCACTGTCGGCCAGAAAGCGGGCCAGACAACGGATGCCATTGCCGCACATCTCCGCCTCCGTGCCGTCGGCATTGAAGATGCGCATGCGCAGATCCGCTGCTCCCTCCGGAGGCAGGGCCAGGATCACTCCATCACCGCCCACTCCGAAGCGTCGGTCGCAGACCCGCCTCACCCATTCCTCAGAGGGGTCAACGATTTCAGCAGGGAGCTGACCTCTGCGTCCCTCGAGGATCAGGAAGTCGTTGCCAAGTCCCTGATATTTGCTGAAGTGCAGCATGACCGCTGGGGAACTGTCCGAATCCTATGGAGACCACCCCACTGGACTCGAGCCTTCCCGGCGTCCGATTGCTGCAGTCCTGGATCCGGGAACGCTGTCCGCTCTCCATCGAAGTGCTCGGCGCGGAGCGACTGGAAGGACGGCTGGTCTGGCAGGACCCGGAATTTCTGGCGATCGAACGGCCGGGAGCGCAACGCCCGGTGCTGATCGGGCGCCGGCAGATCTGCGTGATCCGTCCACTCGGCTGAAACTGCAGGCTGTGGCACGATCGCAGCCTTGCCGTCGACCGGTCGCCCGTGAACAGCCGCTACGAGCCCTCCGAACTGGAGCAGCGCTGGCAGTCGAGTTGGCGTGACCTTGGGACGGACAGAACCCCAGAGGATCCGACAAGACCGGTTTTCTACGCGCTGTCGATGTTCCCGTATCCCTCGGGAACTCTGCACATGGGTCACGTGCGCAACTACGTGATCACGGATGTGATCGCGAGGGTGCAACGGATGCGCGGCCATGCCGTTCTTCATCCGATGGGATGGGATGCCTTCGGCCTTCCTGCAGAGAACGCAGCGATCGAACGGAATGTCGACCCCGGCGAATGGACGGACCGAAACATCGAACAGATGCGCGGCCAGCTCGACCGTCTCGGACTGTCCATCGACTGGGATCGCGAACAGGCGACCTGCCACAGCGATTACTACCGCTGGACCCAGTGGTTGTTCCTTGAACTCTTTGACGGTGGGCTGGCGTACCGCAAGAACGCGACGGTCAACTGGGATCCCGTCGACCAGACGGTGCTGGCGAACGAACAGGTGGATGCCGACGGCCGATCCTGGCGTTCCGGGGCCCTGGTGGAGCAGCGGCAGCTGAATCAGTGGTTTCTGCGCATCACCGACTACGCCGAGGCACTGCTCAAGGACCTGGATCAGCTCGACGGCTGGCCCGAGCGTGTCCGCACCATGCAGGCCAACTGGATCGGCCGATCGGAGGGGGCCGAGATCACCTTTGCGGTCACCGCTGATCCAGCCACCACCCTCACGGTGTTCACCACCCGGCCGGACACGTTGGCCGGAGCCAGTTACGTGGTGCTGGCTCCGGAACATCCGCTGGTGGATCAGCTCCTCGATGCTGATCACACGGATTCCGTGCGTCGCTTTCAGAAGGAGGTCGCACGACTCAGCAACCTGGAACGCACCAGCGACGACGGACCCAAGCGGGGTGTCCCCATCGGCGCCGGTGTGATCAATCCACTCACGGGAGAGGAGCTGCCGGTCTGGATCGCTGACTACGTGCTGGCCGACTACGGCACCGGCGCTGTCATGGGCGTGCCCGCTCACGATCAGCGGGACATGGCCTTCGCAACCAGCAACAAACTGGCTGTTCGCCAGGTGATCGAAGCCGACGGCGCAGCCGATGCGATCGCGGCAGGGCAGGCATGGACGGAGCCGGGGCAGTTGATCAACTCCGGCCGTTTCGATGGTCTGGATTCCAGCGCTGCCAAGACGGCGATCACCAGCCATGGCAGCGCAGAGGGTTGGGCCCAGGCCAAGGTCACCTACCGCCTGCGGGATTGGTTGATCTCCCGCCAGCGGTACTGGGGGTGTCCGATTCCGGTCATCCACTGTCCGAGTTGTGGTGCGGTGGCTGTGCCTCGAGAGGATCTGCCGGTCGAGCTGCCAAGGGGGATCGACCTCTCCGGGAAGGGCGGTTCGCCTCTGGCCCAGCAGGAGGACTGGGTGAATGTCCCCTGCCCGTCCTGCGGTGAACCGGCCAGACGTGAGACCGACACGATGGACACCTTCATGTGCTCCTCCTGGTATTTCCTGCGCTTCGCGGACCCGCACAACAGCGAAACACCCTTCAGCAGGGAAGCGGTGAATCGCTGGTTGCCCGTTCAGCAGTACGTGGGCGGCATCGAGCACGCGATTCTTCACCTGCTCTATTCCCGGTTCTTCACCAAGGCCCTCAGGGATCGAGGCCTGATCGATGTCGGTGAGCCCTTTCAGCGTCTGCTGACCCAGGGCATGGTGCAGGGCACCACCTACCGCAATCCGGTCACGGGCAAATACGTGGCACCGGCCGACGTCGTCGATCCCGCAGATCCCAGGGATCCCGTGACGGGTGATGCCCTTGAGGTGCTGTTCGAGAAGATGTCGAAATCGAAGTACAACGGGGTCGATCCTGCGGCTGTCATCGACCGTTACGGCGCCGACACCGCCCGAATGTTCATCCTGTTCAAAGCTCCTCCAGAGAAGGATCTCGAATGGGATGACGCTGACGTTGAGGGCCAGTACCGCTTCCTGCAACGGCTCTGGCGCCTGATCGACAGCTCACGGCCCCTGCTGGATCAGCAGGACGCCGGTGAGGATCGTCCCGCTGAGCTCACGCCGGAGGAAGCGGATCTGCGACGGGCCGTTCACACCGCCATCGAGGCCGTCACGGAGGACCTCAGCGATGACATCCAGCTCAACACGGCCATTTCCGAGCTGATGAAGCTGTCCAATGCCATCAATGCCACAGATCTCCCAGGCCTGCGTGTCGCCGTGCTGCGTGAAGCCCTTTCGGTGCTCGTGCGTCTGCTGGCCCCGTTCGCGCCTCATCTCGCCGAGGAGTTCTGGCAGAAACTCGGGGGGAGCGAGAGCGTGCATCAGCAGAGCTGGCCGGAGCTGGATGCCTCAGCGCTGGTGCAGGACAGCGTTGATCTGGTGATTCAGGTGAAGGGGAAGGTGCGGGGATCCATCAGCGTTCCCGCCGATGCGGACAAGGAGACCCTCGAGAAACTCGCCCTCAGCAGTGAGGTGGCTCAGAAGTGGCTCGAGGGAGCAGAGCCGCGCCGGGTGATCGTCGTGCCGGGCAAGTTGGTGAACCTGGTGCCCTGAGTCACTCAGCTGCAAATCAGTGGTTTCAGACCTTGCTGAATCGCATGCTGGCGGGACTGGACCAGTCGCCTTCAGCGGTGTACCCGCGCTTGTTGCCGGTGAGGTGCCGCATGATCCAGAAGACTGATTCGTCGGAACCCTCCCCGAGGGCCTGACGGATCTCCGTGACGGAACGGGATGCACCGTCCTTGAGCACGCCCTCCACACGGCTCTGAAGATCCAGCACGGCGGCAGCTGCTTTCTTGCCGGCTTCCACCCCAGGCTGGTGATAGGCATTGATGTTCACCAGCTCTCCGTAGAAGCCGACCGCCCGTTCAAACAGTCCGATCAGCGCGCCGAGACGGCGGGCATCGAAACGGCGCATGGTGATGCTCATGTTCTGACGACCTCCTTCCGTCAGTGCCGATCGGGTGCCCTGCAGGAATCCATCGAGGAAATCCCCTGGACGCTCCTCCTTGATCTCGGGAATGTCCTCAACATCCTCGAGACACTCGATGAAGGTGGCGAAGAAGTTGTCGACTCCGTCTCTCAGCTGCTGCACGTAAGCGTGCTGGTCGGTGGATCCCTTGTTGCCGTAAACCGCGATGCCCTGATGCACCACGTTGCCGTCGCGGTCGAGACGCTTGCCGAGGGACTCCATCACCAGCTGCTGCAGATAGCGGCTGAACACCTCGAGACGATCGCGGTATGGAAGCACCACCATGTCGCGCTTGCCCTTGCCGTCGCCGGCAACGAACCAGGACGCTGCCATCAGCGCAGCAGGATTGCGACGAAGATCGGCCACCCGCGTGGCTTCATCCATCTGGGCGGCACCACCCAGAAACTCGCGGATATCGCATCCGATCAGTGCTCCTGGGAGCAGGCCGACGGCGCTGGTGATGCTGGTCCGTCCGCCGACCCAGTCGAACATGTCGAACCGCTGCAGCCAGCCCTGCTGCCGGGCCTCGACGTCGAGCTTGCTGTCCAGCATGGTGATCGCGACGGCCTGACCCGCCCACTGGCCGCCGTTGGCCTCGACTCGGTGACGGGCCTGTTCCATGCCCAGGTGAGGTTCCGGCGTGCCACCGGATTTGCTCACCGTCACCACCAGCGTTGTCTTGAGCTTCTCTCCGAGGGCTTCCAGCACGGCGCTCATGCCGTTGGGATCGACGTTGTCGAAGAAGTGAAACGGCAGACCTTCCCCATGGCGCTGGAGTGCCCTGATCATCAGAAGCGGGCCGAGGCCGCTGCCGCCGATGCCGATCCAGAGCACATCCGTGAACGGTTCCCCGTTGGGGGCCTTGATGGTGCCGCTGAGCACGTCCTTGCCGAACGATTCGATCTGATCGATCTCGCGGGACACATGAACGCGCACCTCCTCGGAGGGGGCCAGCTGGGGATGGCGCAACCAGTAGTGACCGACCTGGCGCTGCTCATCGGCATTCGAGATCGCACCGGCCTCCAGCTCCTGCATCGCCGCAAAGGCCTTGTCGAAGCCAGGCTGCAGCTGATCGAGATGGGAGGTGTTGAGATGCATCCGGCTCACATCAAGCCAGAGTCCGAGATCGTCGTGGTACCAGATCAGATCACAGAATCTCTGCCACTGGATCTGTGCATCGGTACCGTTGAAATCCGGAAAACTCATCAGGGCCTGAGGATGCACTCACGATGAAGTTATCCATCTTCGAACGGACTGCCCATCGCCTGCGACACCACGGCTAATTTCTGTGCCGTGTTGTTCCCGTCCAGCTCTGCACTTCATGGGTGAGTTCCTGCGTCAATCCGCTCTGCCACTGCTGGCATGCCTGGGACTTGTCACCAGTTCGGCTGTGCTTCTGTCTGGGAAGGACCATCGACAGACCGTTGCGGACGAGAACGCGCAACAAACCATCACCCAGCAGGGGGACCCGACGGATTTCTCCGCGGAGGAACTGCGGATGCTGCAGGTCCGCTTCGGGGTGCACGGCCCTCAGACACCTCTCGCCCAGTTGTTCACCAACGGAGTCGACCAGCTTCAACCGCTGCGGACCCGCACCCTGGATCAGCTGCGCTCGTTGAAGAGCGATATCCACCGCCAGTCGGCGCGATATCGCGTCAACCCGATGCTGCTCACGGCAATCCTGTTCGATGAGATCCAGCATTCCAAACCGGGGGAATCCCTGCCCTTCATCGCCCACTCCGGTCTGGTCCGCACCCACGGTCCCGCCCAGATCGGGATTTCTGAGCTGATTCATCAGAACTGGCTACCAGAGGATCCCAGCGACACCGACATCGCCTGGGCACGGGAACAGCTTCTGGATCCTGCCTTCAACGTTGAACTGCTCGCCGGCAAGCTGCAGCGGCTGAAACGTGCCCTTGGACTGCCGGCTGAGTCGATGCTTCAGGCGAGCCGCTCCTATCTCGACGCCAAGGCGATCGCCACACTCACCTATCTCCACAACGGCAAACTCGATTACCCGGCTCGGGTTCTGCGTTACATGCAGGACGCCGAGCTGCACGGACTGATCTACAGCAAACAGCACGGCGGCGCGGACTGGCTGATCTGACTCAGGGGGTCAGGGCCCTGGCGACACACAGATCTCCGAGCGAAGCGAGCCGGCTCTGAAGAGCTGCCCAGTCGAAACTGCGTGGGTCACTGCGTTCGCCTCCGATATCCACATGCCGATGGGTGGTGATCGCTGCCGGCGGCAGGTTGAAATCGCGGATCCAGCCCGACAGAACAAGGGCGAGGGCGTCGTACTGAGACGAGCTGTAGCCGCTGTGGCGTGGGTTGTTGTTGGCCCCTTCGCTGGGGGTCTCCAGGCTGACGTGCAGGGCGAAGTTGTTGACCGAACCCTTGAAGCGCTTGTTGGTGATGGCCCACTCCCCCAGGAAGGCGGAGTAGCCGGCGCCATAGGCACGCAGGGACGGGTCCACCAGGTCGAGAACACGACCATCCCTGCCGATGAGGGTGTGATAACTGACCTGATCCTCGTCCCGGGGATGGGGTGTCAGGAAGGTGTTCACCGCAGAGGTCATCGAGTAGACCGTCTCGTGCATCACCACCACCCGGGGGGTGATGTCCAGGCGGCGTCCGAAGGCATCGCGTTCGTGCCGCCGACCGAAGTTCGTGGCGTCGATGGCGAGATCGGACCGCCAGGACGCTTCCTGGCTCATCAGCGTTTCCAGGCGCTGCTTCACCGCGGGATCGATGCCTGAACACTGGCGGGCCAGGGGTGAGGTCCAGGATCGAGCTCGGGGGGCCTGCGGCGCGGTGTCGAGGGGAGCATCCTCCAACTGACGGCCCCGCTCCTTGCTCACCTGATCCAGCAGCTCAAGCAGAGAGGGGCGATCACCGGCGTGGGAGCGTTCCCCCTGTTCACCTCCAAGCCAGGTCACCAGCACCAGGGTCAGGGCCCCCGCAGCCAGGGCACTCAGGAGAGCACCTGGATGCCTGCCGATCATCTTCAGAACACCGGACAGGCGACGATTCAGAGGATCTGGAACCATTGATCCCGCAGGGCCCGCTGAGATGCGCTTGACCCAGGGTCCCAGGAGAGCAGCCAGCGGTCTACCGCTTCGTCAGGAATCAGATGCGTTTCAGCGAGGCAACCGCGGCGCGCATAGACGATCGGAACAGGCGTCGAACCCTTGAGTAGTCCGGAGATGTCGGTCATCCGCCGCAGCCGCCGGCCCCGAACGGCGATCAGTTCATCATCTGGAACCAGGGCCGCCGTGGCAGCGGGGCCGCCAGGGCGGACGCGGCTGACGAGCACCGCGCCACCCTCGTCCCGCAGAGTCATGCCGGGATCGGGGGATGAACGCATCACCGGATCCAGGCGCAGGCCGAGCTCCTGCGTGCAGGCTTCCAGCGGCAGGGAATCCGGCTGATCAAGCCAGGTTGCGAGATCATCGGAGAGGGCCGGATCGGATTCCGCCAGCAGGGCCTGGATGTCGCCGCGGTGGAACCCGCGGGCGCTTCTGCCGTGGCTGCCCCAGAGCCGGCGCAGCAGAGACGACAGGGATGAGTTGCGCCGGCGCAAGCGAACATCCAGGCAGAAGGCCGTTGCAGCTCCGAGGCGGTAGTAGCTCACCTGCGTGTCGCGGGAGGTCGCCGTCGCCTTGTAGAGCTTCACCCACGCCTCCCGGGCGCTGTCGGACAGGCTCTGCACCCGACGTCCCGGCGTGAGCTGCACCCTTGAAAGCTCATCGCCGAGATCGGCAAGAAAGGTCGGCCGGTCACTGCGGCCCGCGAGCAACGTCAGGGCCAGATCGAAATAACTGGTGATGCCCTCGGCGAACCAAAGCCCCTCACTGATCACCGCGGAGCCGTAGTTGTAGGGACGCAACTCCGCAGGGCGAAGACGGCGGACGTTCCACTGGTGCAGGTATTCATGACCGATCAGCTGCAGCAGCTGCCGGTATCCCTCCGGTTTCTCCAGTGCAGCCCAGCTGTAGTGCAGAACTGCCCCGTGATCATGCTCAAGCCCGCCGTAACCGTTTTCCAGAAGAATCAGCACCAGCTGGTAGCGGTCTGCCGCCGGCGGTGGTGTTCCCATCAGGCGGCAGGTGGCCTCGCAGACGGCGATGACATCGTCGAGGAAGCTGGGGGGCCATCCTCCGGGGGGCGCTCCGATCAGAAGCAGCTGATGCTGATGATCCAGCACGCGGAAGTGACGGACTTCGAGGGAACCGGCATGCACCGGACTGTCGACGAGTGCATCGAAGTCAGCGGCGATCCAGCCTTCGCCGGAGTGATCAAGGGGAACGTGAACGGACCAGTCCTCCGGTGCGCTGACGGTCAGTTGGTGGGCGCTCCAGCGACATCCCTCCACTTCCATGGCCAGGCCCGCCAGGCAGAGGGAGGCGAGGTCCGGATCCAGGTGGCAGGTGCGCACGGTCAGGTTGCGCGCCTCCACGGCGTAACTGAGCGTGAGCGGAGCCAGATGGGGCAGATCGGCCTGCCAGCGCGATGGTGTGACACGTCGGAACGGGACGGGTCCGCCCTCAGACTCGAGCCGCAGGCTGTGAAGGTGCTGCACGTGATCCCGAACCGTGTAGGACCCGGGTGTCCAGACCGGCATCTGCCAGGACTGGTGCATAGTCTCCGGAGACCAGCTCAGGCTGACCCGAACCGTCTGCCGTTCAGGCTCGCGAAGGTCGAGATGGATCCGGACAGCGGAACTCACCTCAGCACTGGCCGATGCTGAACTCAGCGGTCGGCAGATCGAGGGACTGCAGTGAGTCGATCGCCGACAACAAGGCGTAGCGACGCGAGAGGCGCTGCAGACGGGAGGACAACCCCGGAATCCGCTGAAGATCTCCGTGCAGACGGATCACGCCCTGGTCATCGATGCACCAGCCCATGGGACGGGAGCCGTCGCGGAGCGCCAGCAGATCCACGGATCGGGGGGCGCGACCGAAATCAGGCAGGACCCCATGGCGGATCACGTCGAACCCTTCGAGCCCCAGTGCGGTCTCAAGCAGGTCGAGGCGGGTGAAGACGGTCGGCAGGATGGAGAGATGGGACATGAATCCGGATGCCCGCTTTCTCAGACCCTAGCCAGCGTGAACCGGCTGACCAGGCCCTGATGCATCCCCACGCAGAACGGGGCGCCGCTCTGCGTGCTCCGCTGCGACTCGGCGTGATGGCATCCGGAAACGGGACCAATTTCGAAGCCCTGGTGGAATCGATCGCGGCGGGGGAGCTGCGTGCGGAGATCCCTCTGCTGGTGGTCAACAACCCAGGATGTGGTGCGCAACAGAGGGCGCAGCGTCTCGGCGTGCCCTGCAGCGTGCTGGATCACCGGGTCCTGCGCGATCGCGTTGAACTCGATCGTGAACTGGTGCGCCGCTTCCGGGAAGCGGAGGTGGAAGGCATTGTGATGGCCGGCTGGATGCGCATCGTCACACCGGTGCTGATTCAGGCGTTTGCGGGTCGGTTGCTGAACGTTCATCCCTCACTGCTCCCCAGCTTCCGGGGTCTGGATGCTGTCGGGCAGGCCCTGGCCTCTGGCGTGACCATCAGCGGTTGCACCGTTCACCTGGTCACCGAGGAGCTCGATGCCGGCCCGATCCTTGCCCAGGCGGCGGTTCCAGTGCTGGAAACGGATGATCACGTCAGCCTGTCGGCTCGCATCCGCCGCCAGGAGCATCGGGTGTTGCCTCAAGCCGTTCTCAGGGCCGGACTGCGCTGGCGTCAGGGATAGAAGGCCTGCAGAGGAAGTCCGGTTTCCGGCTCGAGACCAGCCATCAGATTCAGGCATTGAATGCCCTGACCGGCCTGTCCCTTGATCAGATTGTCGATGGCACTCATCAGGATCAGCTGCCCGGTTCGGGTATCGACCTGCACCGAGAGCATGGCGCGATTGGTGTGGCGCACCCACTTGGTGGCCGGATAGGTACCCACCGGCATCACCTGCACGCAGGGATGATGGCGATAGACCGCCTCCAGCACCGTCGTGCAGTCCTCTGCGGTCAAGCCCGGATCACGAAGCCGCGCGTAGACGGTGGACAGCAATCCGCGCACCATCGGCACCAGATGGGGTGTGAACTGCAGTTGCACGGACTGCCCCGCAACCTCCTGTGCGAGCTGCTCGATCTCGGAGGTGTGTCGATGGCCGACGACTCCGTAGGGCGCGATCGATTCGGAGGCCTCAGCCAGCAGCATGGCCTCCTTGGGAACACGTCCTCCCCCGGAGGTACCGGTCTTCGCGTCGATGATGATCCCGTCGGTGTCGATCAGCCCCTGCTTCAGGAAGGGCAGCAGCGGCAACAGGCTGGCGGTGGGAAAACAACCTGGGGCCGCCACCAGCGAGGCCTCGGCGATCGCCGGACCATGCCATTCCGGCAGCCCATAGACGGCATCTCGGCAGAGATCGGCATCGGTCCTGTTGAGACGGGCGGCTTCCTGGGCGTAGACCTGATTCCACTGCTCAAGCGACCGGTAACGGAAATCGGCAGACAGATCGATGACGCGAACACCCCGCTCCAGAAGACGGGGTGCGAGCTGACAGGCCAGTCCGTTCGGGAGGCTCAGCACCGCGTAGTCAGCGGCCTCCGCTACGCGGTCGGGATCAGCCGACTGGACCTGTGGATCGTCGGGAAGGGGGAGGAATGGACAGACCGAACTCCAGCGCTGTCCGGCACTGCGCTCTCCCCCCAGAAAGGTGACATCGAAGCGAGGATGCCCGAGCAGAAGCCGCAACGTCTGAAGCCCGCCGTAACCCGAGGCACCGATCACCGCGACTCTGGACGGCTCCGATGACGTCATCGCGGCCAGGGGCGACGGGATACTGCTGTCCATGGGCGGTATCAAACCGCGGCTGATCGTACAGGTATCGATAATGACAACTCATTCCATCGTTTTCAGGACCCTGGGAGATCAGATCGAATTCGACAGCATTCCCGATGCCCTGGCGGCCATCCGTAACGGGGCCTGCGTCGTGGTGGTCGACGACGAACAGCGTGAAAACGAAGGGGATCTCATCTGCGCCGCGCAGTTCGCCACCCCTGAAGCGATCAATTTCATGGCCACCGAAGCCCGTGGACTGATCTGCCTGGCAATGGAGGGGAGTCGTCTGGATGCCCTCGATCTGCCCCTGATGGTGGATCGCAACACCGACGTGAATGAGACCGCCTTCACCGTCAGCATCGATGCCGGCCGTGAGCATGGCGTCAGCACGGGGATTTCCGCTGAGGACAGGGCCCGAACGATCCAGGTGGCCCTCAACCCGTCCACGCGACCGGCCGATCTGCGGCGCCCCGGCCACATCTTCCCCCTGCGGGCCCGTCCGGGTGGGGTTCTGAAGAGGGCAGGGCACACCGAAGCCGCGGTTGACCTCGCCCAGCTGTCCGGACTGGCACCAGCCGGTGTGATCTGCGAGATCCAGAACACCGATGGCTCGATGGCTCGGCTGGCGCAGCTGCGGGAGTACGCCACCCGCTGGGGTTTGAAGCTGATCAACATCGCGGATCTGATCCGATACCGACTGGAAAACGAGCGGTTCGTCAGACGACAGGCCCAGGCGAGCATGCCCAGCCAGTTCGGCGACTTTCAGGCGATCGGATATCGCAATGAACTCGACGGTTCCGAGCACGTCGCCCTGATCAAGGGAGATCCTGCAGCCCTGAAGGAACCGGTGCTCGTGCGCATGCATTCGGAATGCCTCACCGGCGATGCCTTCGGTTCACTTCGCTGCGATTGCCGTTCCCAGCTGGAGACAGCGCTGCGAAGGATCGAACAGGAGGGGGAAGGCGTCGTCGTTTATCTGCGGCAGGAAGGCCGGGGGATCGGACTGATCAACAAGCTCAAGGCCTACAGCCTCCAGGATGGGGGGCTGGACACGGTGGAAGCCAACGAGCGCCTGGGGTTTCCGGCCGACCTGCGCAATTACGGGGTCGGAGCTCAAATTCTTTCCGACCTCGGCATCCACCATCTGCGGCTTCTGACCAACAACCCGCGCAAGATCGCCGGCCTCGGTGGCTATGGACTGAAGGTGGAGGAACGCGTTCCGCTTGTGATGGATGCCGGGGATCACAACGCCGAGTATCTGGCCACGAAACGCGACAAGCTCGGTCATCTGATGGCAGAACAGGGACCCTGCACCGTGCTGGCGCTGGCCGTCGACGCCGCCACGGACCAGTGGCCTCAGATCCGTCGACGAGCCGAGTCGGCGGCCTCGGACCACGGCTTCCAGCTGGAAGCCGTCCAGACCCCCCGCCTGCTGGCCCTTTGGGAGCGCCCCCAGTTCGTCTGGACGCTTCGTCCGGGTCAGGAGGATCCTCTCCCCCTGCTGCGTCTGATGGCGCAATGGCCGGAGACACGTCGACTCGGTCTGTTGAAGGCAGCAACCGACCGGATGGCACTGCATCCGCCCCACACGCTGGAGCGGACCGAGCTTGGCCTGAACGACCTGGTTGATGGGCAGGGGGACGGACCGCTGCCTTCCGAACCGTCCCTGCTGCACTGGACCACGGACTGATCAGTCCTGGATGGTGACCTTGGTGATACGGGATCCGTTGCCCAGCTTCAGCACGGTGTCCATGTTCCCGGTGAGACCGAACACGGTGTGCACGCCATCGAGATGAGGCTGAGCCTCATGGCAGATGTAGAACTGCGAGCCGCCGGTGTTCTTGCCGGCGTGAGCCATCGCCAGCGTGCCTGCCTGGTGTTTCTTGGCATTGATCTCACAGTCGATCTGGTAGCCAGGGCCACCGGTGCCGGGCATGCCCTTGGATCCTTCACGGGAGTTCGGACAGCCTCCCTGGGCCATGAAACCTGGAATGACCCTGTGGAAAGCCAGACCGTCGTAAAAGCCATCCTTCGCCAGCTTGACGAAATTGGCCACGGTGTTGGGTGCGTCCGCCTCGAACAGCTCGAGCTCGATCGGGCCCGCCTCCGTCTCCATCAGAGCCTTGGTCATGGTGCCGCGAGCAAAACTGGAGTGTAGGGAGCTGTGCAGGGATGACTGAGCCCATGGATCTGAGCCATGCCCGTGTCGGTGTGATCGGCGGCAGCGGTCTCTATGCCATGCCCGGACTCGAGCAGCTGGAGGAACACTCCGTGGAGACCCCGTTCGGGAGTCCGTCGGATGTGATGCGTCTCGGACGGCTGGGAGGAATGGAGGTGGTCTTTCTGGCCCGTCACGGCCGTGACCACCATCTGATGCCGATGGAAGTTCCATACACGGCGAACATCTGGGCGATGCGGAGTCTCGGCGTGCGCTGGCTGATCTCCGTGTCCGCCGTCGGATCCCTGAAGGAACATCTCCGCCCGCGCGACATGGTGGTGCCCGATCAGTTCATCGATCGCACCCATCAACGCCCGCAGTCGTTCTTCGGTGACGGCTGTGTTGCTCATGTGAGCCTGGCCGATCCGACCTGCCCGATCCTCAATGACCTGCTGGCTGATGCTGCCGAGCAGGCGATCCCCGCCGGTCATCATCTGCATCGCGGCGGAACCTATCTGTGCATGGAAGGTCCTGCCTTCTCCACCCGTGCCGAGAGCGAGCTCTACCGCAGCTGGGGATGTGCGGTGATCGGAATGACGAATCACACCGAAGCACGGCTCGCCCGCGAGGCTGAGATCGCTTACAGCTCCCTCAGCATGGTGACCGACTTCGACTGCTGGCAACGGGACCAGGACGCTGTCAGCGTCGAACTGGTGCTGGGCAATCTGAAGGCCAATGCGGAGGCCACCGCACCGATCCTGAGCCGGGTGATGGATCAGCTGCAAGCGACGCGGCCTGTGTCCGCGGCCCACACCGCGCTCGCGGATGCTCTCTTCACCCGGAAGGAGAGGGTCCCAACGGAGACCAGGCGACGGCTTGATCTGTTCACAGCTCCCTACTGGGGATCCTTTGATCAGGCCTGAAGCAGGCTGACACCACTGGCTTCGAGCGCCGCACGCAACTGCTGTCTGTGCTCCTGCAGTCGCTCGGTTGCTGCGGAACGATCCAGACCTGTGGCCGCCATCATCAGCGCGAGCTTCACCGAACCGCCTGTCTGTTCGAGAAGCGCAAGGCCACTCTCCCGATCGAGTCCGGCCAGATCGCGCAGGATGCGCAGGGACCGGTCCACCAGTTTGCTGTTGCTGGCAGCCACATCAACCATGCGGTTGCCGTACACCTTGCCGAGACGCACCATCACGCCGGTCGACAGGATGTTGAGCGCCATCTTCGTGGCGGTGCCCGCCTTCAGGCGGGTTGAACCGGTGAGCAGTTCCGGGCCGGTGAGCAGCCGGATGTCGAGATCACAGGGGAGTGGTGCCTGCTCAGCGGGCACGCAGGCCATGGCGATCGCCAGAGCCCCGAGCTCGAGTGCATGGCGGAGACCTCCCCTGACATAGGGGGTGGTGCCACCTGCAGCGATGCCGATCAGACAATCCCTGGAACAGAAGCCCCGCTGCTCCAGATCGGAGCGGCCGGCCTGCTCAAGATCTTCCAGACCTTCGGAGCTGCGCAGCAGTGCCGGTGCCCCACCCGCGAGCACACCCTGCACCATCTCGGGATCACTGCAGAAGGTGGGGGGACATTCGGCAGCGTCGAGAACACCCAGCCGTCCGGAAGTCCCCGCTCCCAGATAAAAAAGCCGGCCTCCCGTCCTCAGTCGTTCAGCAATGCGGTCCACGGCATGACTGATCTCTGTGGCGGCAGCCTCGACCGCCTGTTGAGGGCGACGGTCCTCGGCCACGAACAGGTCCACCAGCTCCTGGGTCGGCAACTGATCGAGGTCACGGCTGAGGCTGTTGCTCTGCTCCGTGAGCAGATGCCCGCGGTCATCCGAGGGCTGCAGGTCACGCTGAAACTCAGCCATGGATCAGAGGAGACCCTCCAGCCGCTGACGCAGTTCATCCAGCTCCGGGGAGGACCTCACCGCACTGTCACTCTCACCGTCACTGGCAGCGTCACGGGCACTTTCATCATCGGTGTCGATCTCCTCTTTCCAGCGGGAGACATCGCGATTGGATTCCGGAGGGGAGATGAACAGTCTCTCTTCGTCACTGCCCGGCAGGAAACCGGTCTCGATGAAGCGCGGTTCATATCCCGCCTCGCTGCAGAACGCCTCCACTTCCACGCGATCCAGGGCTTCGATGCTCGGCACAGGAAAGTCCTGTGCTTCGAGCAAACCGGCGTACCGCTCGGCGTCATCGGGATTCTCGAACAGGAGAACCACCGTGCGCCCCCCGATCTCAAGGGAATGGATTCCCTCGCTGTCAGTGCCTGCATCGAAAAGGAGCACGTGCACGCGCATTGCGTCGGTCACATCACCGGAAGAGGGCAGGAGTCTCTCACCGATCCTCGCTCAGCTGGCATCCGGATCGAGAGCCAGCTCCTGCAGGCGGCGGTACAGCGCCCGTTCCGCATCTCCGAGATCGGCGGGAATGACGATCACGATCTCAACGAGCTGATCACCTCGACGGTCGTCGATGGTCAGCCCACGACCACGAAGACGAAGCAGGCGGCCGCTGGAGGAACCAGGAGGGACCTGCAGTGTCACGGGGCCGTCGAGGGTGGGAACATCCACCGCGCATCCGAGAGCGGCATCGGGCGGGAAGAGCTCCAGCCTGTACAGAACCCTCAGCCCATCGATGCGAAGTCCTTCCGGTGTCACCACACGCAGCTGCAGAAAATGATCACGCCCACCGGCGGCAACCCCCTCCAGCCTGAGTCTCCAGCCGTCTCCGGCGAAGGGAGGGGTGTCGAGCTCCACCAGCGTTCCATCCTCCAGGGCAAGCTCCACGCGGGTGCCGAACAACGCCTGATCAGGGGTGAGCTCGATGGTGGATTCCAGGTCTTCCCTGACCTGAACCGGCGGCGGCGGCGGCGGTGCGGAGACCGGTGAATCCCCGCGATCTCTCGCAGGTTCGTCCTGCACGGCCGTCGTCGGAATACCGAGAACCACCTCGAGGTAATCCTCGAAATGGGGAAATCCGCTGGCGAAGGGATCGTGGCTGGTCTCCGATGCGCGATCACCGGCTTCCCAGCTCTGCCGGCGACGCGGGTCGCTGAGCACCGCATAAGCCTCATTGACCAGCTTGAAGCGCTCTTCCGCAACAGGGTCATTGCCGTTGAGATCGGGGTGCCATCGGCGGGCTTCCTGGCGGAAGGCGCGCTTGAGCTGGTCCTGGCTGCTGCCCGGTTCGAGTCCGAGCAGCGACCAGTAATCAGGATCAGCGATAGAAGTCATCGTCCCAGGGATCGGAACCCCGCTGGCCTAGTCCACGGCTTCGCGAGGGAGGACGGCTGGGGGAGCCCCAGGGGTCATCCTCCCAGTCATCGGAGAACAGTTCATCCTTCAGGGATCCAAGCGTGTTGCGGAGACCCTGGAGGGGATTGCCATCCCCTTGGCGCTCCATGGAGAGGCGCCGGTTGAGGCCGAACAGGGCCTCCTCCAGGCCGCTCACGGTGAGATCGAGTTCCTGAAGATCATCCTGAGCCAGACAGTCCTGGACATCACGGATGGCCATCTCGACCGCCCTCTGCTGGCGATCCGCTCCGTACGGCCCAAGTTCGAGCGCAGCATCCCGGAGGCGACGTTCGGCCTGAGCCACAAGGGTCTGGGCACGGTTGCGACGCTCCACCTGACTGCGACGACGCCGGTCGTCATCCGCGCGCTCCTCCGCCTCCGCCAGGAGTGCCTGAAGTTCGTCCTCATTGAGATTGGAACCTCCCTGAATCGAAACGGACTGCTTGCGGCCGGTGGTGCGATCGGTGGCACTGACCTGCAGAAGACCGTTGGCATCGATGTCGAAGGCCACCTGCACCTGCGGGACACCGCGAGGGGCGGGTGGGATCCCCGAGAGTCGGAATCGACCCAGTGACTTGTTATCAGCGGCCATCTGACGCTCCCCCTGCCAGACATGAATCTCGACCGAGGACTGGTTCGCCTCCGAGGTGCTGAACACGTCGGACTGACGCACGGGAATTGGCGTGTTCCTTGGAATGAGCACCTTCATCAGGCCTCCAACCGTCTCCAGTCCGAGCGATAAAGGCGTGACGTCGTTCAGCAGGAGGTCCCGGAGCTCGCCGGTGAGGATGCCCGCCTGCACGGCTGCGCCGATCGCCACCACCTCATCGGGGTTCACCGACTGACAGGGATCGATGGGCACGAGGGTGCGCACCAGCTGCTGAACCATCGGCATGCGCGTGGCTCCGCCGACCAGAACCACGTCATCGATGTCCTCAGCCGCCCAGCCGGAATCCCGCAGGGAACACTGCACGGGATTCAACAGACGGTCGAGCAGATCGGGGCAGAGGGATTCGAAGGTGGATCGGTCGAGAGAGGTCTCGATATGCAGAGGTCCCTCGGTTCCGGTGGCGATGAACGGTAGGGAAATCGGCGTGCTCAGTACGCCGGAGAGCTCCTGCTTGGCCTTCTCGGAAGCTTCGATCAGTCGTTGCAGTGCCTGGCGGTCACGGCGGAGATCGATGCCGTGTTCGGACTGGAAGGCATCGGCGAGCCAGTCGACGATGCGCTGATCGAAATCATTTCCCCCCAGCTGCGTGTCGCCGTTGGTCGCTTTCACATCGAAAACACCGTTGGCGATGCGAAGCAGCGACACGTCAAAGGTTCCACCACCCAGATCGAAGACCAGAACACGCCGGACGGCGCTGCGATCAAAGCCGTAGGCAAGAGCGGCAGCGGTGGGTTCGTTCAGGATTCTCTCGACGGAGATACCGGCCAGACGGCCAGCATCCCGGGTTGCCTGGCGCTGAGCATCGTTGAAGTAGGCCGGCACGGTGACGACCGCGGCCTCGACGCTCTCACCGAGATAAACGGCCGCGTCATCCACAAGCTTGCGGATGATGCTGGCCACGAGTTCCTCCGGCGCGTATTCCCGCTCCGTCACCGGACAGGGCACACGGACCTGGCCGACGTCATTGGCCCGGACCGTGTAAGGGACAGAGAGGCTGCCATCCTCAAGCTCCTCCCAGTCACGACCGACGAATCGCTTCAGATTGGAAAAGGTGTTGCGTGGGCTGAGGACCAGCTGTCGCCGGGCCATCTGACCGACCAACAGCTCCCGATCCTTGCTGTAGCCCACCACCGAGGGCGTGGTTCGACTCCCCTCGGCATTCGCGATCACGAGAGGCCTGCCGGCTTCGAGGACGGCAACGACCGAGTTGGTTGTCCCCAGGTCGATTCCGACGATCCGGCCCATAACCCCACGCGTTCGATCCCCACGCTACCGACCGCATCCAGAGCGAGGTCGCGAGCCTCGACCAAAAGCCAACGCCCCGTTAAGACGTTCTTAGTGACGTGCAGTGAAGTCGCCGATAACTTATCGAAGTGAGATTTACAGGAGAATGTCCCCCGAAACAGACACTCAATATCTTCTCCGCAGGCGTCCTCCACAAGAAAAACTTGTCGATGTCGGCTTTAGGAATCTCGCAGTCGTTCTGGCTTCGATGGTGGCGATCGTTCTCCTCTCCATTCTTGTGGTGGTGTTCTGGGGAGGTCTCGAATCCATGGGTCGATACGGCTGGAAATTCCTGGTCACATCCAACTGGAATCCAGTCGACGACGAGTACGGAGCCGGAGCAGCCATTTACGGAACACTTGTCACGTCGCTGCTTTCTCTCCTGATTGCAGTTCCACTTGGCGTGGGCACAGCAATCTTCATCACGGAAAACATCATCCCCCGCTATATCAGAAATGTGATCGGGGTGATGGTCGAGTTATTGGCAGCCATTCCTTCCGTTGTGCTCGGCCTCTGGGCCATCTTCGTGATGGAGCCATTCATCCGTCCGTTGCTGGAGTTGCTCTACACGCTGTTCAGTTGGTTGCCCTTCTTCAGCACACCTCCGATGGGTCCAGGCACTCTGCCTGCGGTTCTGATTCTGGTGGTGATGATTCTTCCGATCATCACGGCCATCGCGCGTGATTCTCTGAATCAGGTGCCGATGAAACTCCGTCAGGCTGCTTATGGAGTTGGAACAACTCGCTGGGGAGCGATCATGAACGTGATGCTTCCAGCAGCCGTTTCCGGAATCGTGGGAGGCGTGATGCTCGCACTCGGCCGTGCCATGGGAGAGACGATGGCCGTGACGATGATCATTGGTAACTCAAACAACTTCAGCGTCTCACTGCTGGCACCCGGTAACACGATTGCCTCGATGCTCGCCAATCAGTTCGGTGAAGCTGATGGTTCTCAGGTCTCCTCCTTGATGTATGCGGCCTTCGTTCTGATCATCATGACCCTTGCGGTGAACATCTTCGCTCAGTGGATCGTAAAACGACTCAGCCTGAAGTATTGAGATGACTTATTCCACTTCAATCAAAACTGCTGACGGGCTTCCCGATCTTTCCTACAAGCCTGCACTGGGCCGCAACATCGGCAGCCGCATTCTCACGATCATCGCCGGTCTGTTTGCGGGCATTGCTGTTCTTCCGCTGATTCTCGTTCTGGGCTACGTGCTGATCCGGGGAGCTTCGAAGATCAGCATCAGTCTGCTGACCGAGCTGCCCCCTCCTCCCGGTCTTGAGGGTGGCGGCATCGGCAACGCGATCATCGGGACCTTCGTGGTGACGATCATCGCCGGGCTTGTGGCGATTCCGGTTGGCGTCGGAGGCGGGATCTACCTGGCTGAATATTCCCGGTCTGGTTCCTTCTCTCAGTTCATCCGCTTCGGCACCAACGTGCTGGCGGGAGTTCCCTCGATCATCGCCGGCGTTTTCATCTACGGAACGATCGTCACCAGCCGCATCGTTTTCGGCAATGCCTACAGCGCTCTAGCCGGTGGCATCGCCCTTTCGATCCTGATGCTGCCCACGGTGATCAAGACCACCGACGAGGGCCTCAAACTCGTCTCGGATGATCTGAGACGCGGCGCCCTGGGTGTTGGCGCCTCCCGCTTCGTCACGATCGTGCGGATCACGCTTCCGACCGCGTTCACCCCGATCGCCACAGGTGTCGTTCTGGCCATCGCCCGAGCAGCGGGTGAAACTGCTCCCCTGATCTTCACAGCCCTGTTTTCACCCTTCTGGTCCGACGGGATCTTTGCACCGATCGCAACGCTTTCCGTGCTGATCTACAACTTCGCGATCATGCCCTACGAGATTCAGAACGAACTGGCCTGGGCCGCTTCATTCATTCTCGTGGCCGTGATCCTGATGCTCAATCTCTTCTCCCGCTGGCTCGGTCGTTTCGCTTCCAGGTGATCGACTGACTGACTTCTTCCAACCGTTCCTCTTCCCCATCGCTCCCCTACAGAGCCATGACCACCTCCCAGCTCCACACTGAACAGCAGCAGGTGTCGGAAGATACCGCCATCTCGATTCAGAACGTCACCATCAGCTACGGCTCCTACGAAGCCGTGAAGAACGTCTACTGCGATGTTCCGCGCGGCAAGGTGACGGCGTTCATCGGACCCTCTGGCTGCGGAAAATCAACCGTTCTGCGTGCCCTCAACCGCATGAACGATCTCATCGAAGGTTGTTCTCTGAAGGGGCGTGTTCTCTTCGATGGTGTTGATCTTTACGGTGCGCAGGTGGACCCTGTTGAGGTGCGGCGGCGCATCGGAATGGTGTTCCAGCAGCCGAATCCCTTCCCCAAAAGTATCTACGAGAACATCGCCTTCGGTGCTCGCATCAATGGCTTCACCGGTGACATGGACGAGCTTGTGGAACGCTCCTTAAGGCAGGCAGCGGTCTGGGACGAGTGCAAAGACAAGCTCAAGGAAAGCGGATACTCCCTCTCAGGTGGTCAGCAGCAGCGTCTCTGCATCGCACGGACCATCGCCATTCAGCCGGAGGTGATCCTGATGGACGAGCCCTGTTCAGCGCTTGACCCGATCTCCACCCTGAAGATCGAGGAAACCATGCATGAGCTCAAGAAGAGCTTCACCATCGTGATCGTGACGCACAACATGCAGCAGGCCGTTCGCGTCAGTGACATGACCGCCTTCTACAACGCCGAGGCCGTTGAGGGTGGAACCGGCAAGGTGGGGTATCTGGTGGAATTCAGTGACACCGAGAAGATCTTCAACTCCCCCCAGCAACAGGCCACTCAGGATTACGTTTCGGGCCGTTTCGGCTGATCAGTTCCAGGGGGTGTCATCAACCAGCGGAACAGGGTGGTGTCACAGCCACCCTGTTTTTATGCGCGCTGCTGATGTGGAAGCCAGGCAAAAAAAATCCGGTCCTGACGGACCGGAGAAGCGGAGAGCGAGGGATTCGAACCCTCGATAGAGTTGCCCCTATACAGCATTTCCAGTGCTGCGCCTTCGACCACTCGGCCAGCTCTCCACCGGCTTATGTGGGGCAGATGCCAATGTAGCAGGGCCTTTTCCAGAGGGCTGCATGCGGCCGCAGCACAGGATCACGGTGCACTGGCGCCAGCAGAACCGAACCATCACCCATGAGGTGGCTGAGGGTGATTACATCCTGCGCAGCTTCGAGCTGCAGGGCGATCCGCTGCCCTTTTCCTGTCGGAACGGATGCTGCACGAGCTGCGCCGTCCGGGTGCTGGAAGGAGAACTCGATCAACGGGAGGCGATGGGACTGTCGAAGGAATTGCGTGCCCGAGGCTATGGACTGTTGTGTGTCGCCAGGGCGACGGGCCCGCTTGAAGCGGAGACCCAGGATGAGGACGAGGTCTATGAGCTCCAGTTCGGTCGCCACTTCGGTCGCGGTTCCGTACGGGCCGGACTCCCTCTGGAGGAGGACTGAACGATGACATCAAACCTGTGTGCGCAGGCCGCTGAGCAGGCTGGTCTGAATCAGGCGGCTCTGCGTCACCTGGCAGACGTGGCCAGGGAGGTGGCCGAACTCGGCGGTGCTGAGCTGATGCGTCACTACGGACGTCTCTCCAGCATCGAGAACAAAGGTCGCATCGGGGATCTGGTCACCAACGCAGATCTCGCTGCGGAAGCCAGAGTGCTGGAGGCGCTGAGGGAACGAACGCCCGATATCGCCGTTCTGGCTGAGGAGAGCGGGGCCAGAGGTGAACAGGACGGCCTGCGCTGGTGTGTCGATCCGCTCGACGGAACCACCAACTTCGCTCACGGGTATCCCTTCTTCGCCACATCGATCGGATTGACGTGGCGACAACAGCCCGTGCTCGGGGCGATCGCCGTGCCGTTTCTGAACGAGACCTTCTGGGGAGCTCCGGGCCTCGGCAGCTTTCTCAACACATCACCGATGCAGGTGAGTTCTTGCAACGACCTGGCGGACGCGCTTCTGGTGACGGGCTTCGCCTATGACCGTCACACACGGCTCGACAACAACTACGCGGAGTTCTGCTGGTTCACCCATCGCACCCGCGGCGTGCGTCGTGGCGGAGCTGCTGCGGTCGATCTGGCCTTTGTCGCAGCGGGGCGTCTCGACGGTTACTGGGAACGGGGTCTCGCGCCCTGGGATCTCGCGGCTGGCGTTGCTCTGGTGGAGATCGCCGGCGGACAGGTCAGCGATTACAGGGGAGAGCGCTTCGACATCGGCAGCGGACGCGTCCTGGCCTGTGCCCCCGGGCTGCATCAGCCCATGGTGGACGAACTGAACCAGGTGGAGCCACTCAGCGGTGCCTGTTTCGGTGCGCCGGGGATCACGGCCGTGGGATCCTGAAGCGTCGCCGACGACTTCGGACATGGCGCTGCAACCCGCAGCTGGCGCCCGGGATCTCAACCCGCGGCAGGTGGAGAGCAATCGCCTGCTCAGTGAACGGCTTGCCGCCGTCTACAGACTCTGGGGATACGACGAGGTGTCTCCTCCCCGGGTCGAGCGGCTGGACACCCTGATGGCAGGGGGTGCCATCGACAGCGGTGATGTCGTCAGGCTGGTTTCGGACGACCCACTCGGGCTTCGCCCCGAGATGACCGCCTCGATCGCTCGCGCAGCCAGCACGCGGCTGGCAAGTCGGCCTCGACCTCTGCGCCTCTGGGCCTCTGGCACGGTCTTCCAGAGCCGTTCTGCTGATGAAGGCGGCATGTGCATCGAGGAGAACCTCCAGAGCGGAGTGGAGCTGTTCGGCGTCCAGGGAGTGGAAGCGGAGATGGAACTGCTGGCCCTGCTCATCGCTTCGGTGTCGACCCTCGATCTGGGGGCAGGGCATCAACCGCAGCTGTTGATCGGTCACACCGCCCTGATGGATCTGGTGCTCTCTCCGTATGACGGAGTCCGAAAGGACGCCATCCGCACAGCTCTCACCCGATACGACCGCCTGGCCATCGAAGCGATGGATCTGCCGCAGGTCGATCGTGACGGGCTGCTTCGGCATCTCGACAGCCGAGGCAGACCTGACCTGCAGTTGCGGGAGCTGGAGGAACGGTTCGGCCCGCAGCCGGTGTTCGCGGATCTGAAGCGTCTCACGGACCTGCTCACGCCGGCGGCTGACGCCCAGGGTGTCTCAGTTCAGCTGGATGCCACCTTCCAGCCGATCTTCGAGCTCTACACAGGTCTTGTGTTCCAGTTGGTGTGCCAGGGGAAGGCAGCACCTGTCGTGATTGCCCGTGGAGGTCGTTACGACGATCTGGTTCGACGCTGCGGGGCGACGGGGATGGATGCGGCCGGTGTCGGGTTCAGCCTGGCGATCGATCCGATCCGAGAATTGCTCAGCGAATCCAGCGCGGGGCAAGCCGCTGAACCGGCTGTTCTGGTGGCCTATTCAGCCGGAACCGGCCTGGAGGATGCACTGCAAAGACAGCTGTCCTGGCATCAACAGGGAACACGCGCGGTGGTGGAGTTGAAACCGGTGGCTGATCGAACCCAGGCGGAGGCGATGGCCAGGGAGCGAGGCGGGCTGCAGCTGGACTGGATCACTCCCTAAAGTCCGGGTCCCATTTGATTCCCGTCATGCCCCACACCATCGTGAGCGATGTGTGCGAAGGCGTCGCCGACTGCGTCGATGCCTGTCCGGTCGCCTGCATCGATCAGGGGGGCGGCAAGAACAGCAAGGGAACCGACTTCTACTGGATCAACTTCGACACCTGCATCGACTGCGGGATCTGTCTGCAGGTCTGCCCTGTGGAGGGGGCGATCCTGGCCGAGGAGCGACCGGACCTGCAGAAGGTGAGCTGAACCACGTTCCCTCAGTTCGTGGTTCCGTGAAGCGCTCCGGGTGGCTGGTGCTTCGCCATGCGAACCGGTATCAGAGCCAGAGTGAACACAAGCAGCGGGGCGTAAAGCCAGAGCGGACCCTTCTTCGTGTGCTCGACATAGGTGAGTGCGAACACAGCCCACAACCAGTGACTGCCGATGAAGTGAAGCCGCTTCCAGTTCTGCAGACCCATCCATTTCTGGGCCTGATCCGTGGACGTCAAAGCCATCAGAGCGACGAACAGGTAGCCGAGCCCCCCGAACACCCACTGCGCCTTTGACTGATCACTGAGAAATGGTTCCGGGAAGCAGAGGGAGATCGCCAGGATCAGAGCCAGATGAACGAAGTGGGACGCTGCAAAGCTCAGACCGATCCAACGCCTGTTGCGCAGGATCCAGATGGTGAGAGGTGTTCTCCAGAGACTCTGGAGACTGGAGGCTGTGAAGGCGATCGAGAACAGAAGCAGGGAGCTGCGACCGGTGGCATCGATGCCTGTCTTGATGGAGGCCGCACTCCACCCGGCCTGCATCAGGAAGACGGCCAGTGAGAGAAGGATCAGACCGCTGACCCAAACAGTGATTCTCGGGCCGTCAACCTTCATGGCACGGAGCTCAAAGCCGAATTCTGAAGCTGCGTTCTGCCCCGGATGAGCCCATCAGTACGGAGAACCACCAAGGGTGGCTCTTGAGGGAGGTCTGGGTCGATTTGTAGGGTCGGTTTTTCTCTCAGATCCTCATGTCGGTGATGGAAGAACAGGGTCAGATTCAGATCCACACCGAGAACATCTTTCCGATCATCAAGAAGGCCGTTTATTCAGGCCACGAGGTGTTCCTCAGAGAACTGGTGAGCAATGGGGTCGACGCCATCAGCAAGAGGCGGATGGCCGCCATGGCTGGCGACTGCAGCGAGGGCGATGAGGGCGCCATCCGGATCTGCGTCGACCGTGAAGCCAAAACCGTCACCATTTCCGACAACGGGATCGGAATGACGGCTGATGAGGTGAAGCGCTACATCAACCAGGTCGCCTTCTCAAGCGCTGAGGATTTCCTCCAGAAATACAAACAGGAGGACGACGCAATCATCGGCCACTTCGGCCTTGGCTTCTACTCGAGCTTCATGGTGGCTCAGCGCGTCGAGCTGGTGACGCGATCAGCCCGACCTGACAGTGAAGCGGTTCGATGGAGCTGCGATGGATCTCCGAATTTCAGCATCGTCGCGGCAGAACGCGAGTCGGCCGGGACCGATGTGATTCTCCATCTGATGGAGGAGGAACTTGAATACCTTGAGCCGGCAAGAATCCGGACCTTGATCAACACCTACTGCGATTTCATGGCAGTACCGGTGCAACTCGAAGGCGAGACCATCAACAAGAGGGAAGCACCCTGGAGAAAGAGTGCTCGTGACCTGACAGATCAGGATTACATCGATCTCTACAACTATCTCTATCCCTTCCAGGGTGATCCCCTGCTGTGGGTTCATCTCAATACGGATTATCCCTACAACCTTCAGGGAATTCTTTTCTTCCCGAAACAGACTGGTCGCGCCGACTGGGAGAAGGGAGAAATCAAGTTGTACTGCAATCAGGTTTTCGTCAGCGACTCGATCAAGGAAGTTGTTCCGCGCTATCTGTTGCCGTTGCGAGGGGTGATCGATTCACCGGATATTCCCCTGAATGTGAGCCGCAGTGCCCTGCAGACAGATCGGAGAGTCCGCTCCATCGGCAGTTTCGTCGCCAAGAAAGTGGCCGATCGACTTCGCAGCCTCAAACAGGACGACCCCTCTGCCTACGCAGAAGCCTGGGAATCACTTGCCCCGTTCGTGAAGATCGGCGCGATGGAGGATGAAAAGTTCGCTGATCAGGTGTCCGAACTGATTCTGTTCGGAACATCAGCGCCCGCAGGGACAGGCGACGAGGCAGATCCTGTGGGTGCAAACGGCAACTGCTACACAACGCTCGCCGGATACCGCAGCAGACTTCCATCCGACAACAGCACCCGCATTCTCTACAGCACGGATGATGTGGCTCAGGCGGGCGCTCTGAATCTGTGGATCGCTCAGGGAGCCGAGGTCCTGAAACTCGAAACGGTGATCGACACGCAGTTCATCCCCTGGATGGAGCAGCGACATGACGATCTGAAGTTCCAGCGGGTTGATTCCGAGCTGGATGAAAGCCTCAAGGACGACGACTCCGAGCTGGCGGATCAGGATGGCAACACCCAGTCTGAAACCCTTCGCAGTCTGATCAAGGACGCTCTGGCCAACGACAAGGTCACCGTTCAGGTGCAGGCGCTCAAGAGTGAGGGCGCACCCCCGGCCATGATTCTTCTGCCGGAGCAGATGCGGCGGCTGAATGACATGGGAGCCCTGATGGAGCAGAGACTTCCAGGACTGCCGGATCACCATGTTCTGCTGGTGAATCGCCGCCATCCCCTCGTGGAGGGGCTTCTGAAACTCAAATCCGGCTCCGTTCTCGTGGGTTCGGCGGAGTCGTCCCCCACTGAGCGGCTATCCCGCGATCTGGCGATTCACCTCTACGACATGGCACGACTCGGGGTCGGCGGGCTGGAACCCAACGAACTGGCCGGATTCCAGACCCGCAGCGCAACCCTGATGGGTGACCTGATGCAGAGAGGCCTCTAGCAGCCAGTCTTTGATAGGGTTGTTGTTTGATTCCGTCTGATCGGGATCGAGCAACCTCAAGTCAGAAGGACGTCGTCATGTCACGGGTGTGTCAGCTCACGGGTACTCGCGCCAACAACGGCATGGCCGTGAGCCATTCCCACATCCGTACCAAGAAGTTGCAGCAGGCCAATCTGCAGCAGCGTCGTCTGTGGTGGGCCGAAGGAAAGCGTTGGGTGAACCTGCGCATCACGACTCGCGCCCTGAAGACCATCCAGAAGAAGGGACTTGGTGCCTATGCCAAGTCCCTCGGCATCAATCTCGCCAAGCTCTGAAGCCGCTCCGATGCAGCGCAGGGATCTGCTGATACGCACCGGTCTGCTGATGGCGGCGGTGAGTCTTGGCCCGAGAAGTGTGAGCGCTCTGGGAGGCACCCAGCTCTCCATCGGCGAGGCCGTGCCGACCTTCCAGCTGCCTGGATCCAGTCGCTCCGATAAAGATCGTTCCCTGTGGTCTCTCTCCGATTTCCAGGGCCAGTGGCTGGCCTTGTACTTCTATCCCCGGGATTTCACCGGGGGCTGCACGCTGGAGGCCCGCGGCTTCCAGACCATGCATCAGAGCTTCCGGGACGCGGGGGCTCAGGTGGTGGGCATCAGTGCCGACAGCGTCGATGACCACACATCCTTCTGTGACAGCGAGGAGCTGAGCTTTCCACTGCTCTCCGACCCCGACGGAACCGTGAGCAAGGCCTACGGGTCGTGGATGGCTCCCTACTCGCTGCGTCACACCTTCCTGATCGACCCCAACGGCGTTCTGCGCGAGCGGTGGGTCGCCGTACGCCCGAACGGTCACGCGAAGGAAGTGCTGGATTCTCTTCTGAATCTTCAGAACAACACGTCTGTTTGACAAATTCGCCACCTTGATGAAAGGTGGTTATCAAATTCATGCGCGATGTTGTGAACATGGGCAGCAGTAGTTTCATCATTCTCTACCACCGCACACCTTTTGACGAAGGAACTGATGAGCAGGGAAATCGAATATGGGTGGACCAGAAAAGCCCGAACGGCATCATTCCAACCCTGAGAAATATATTCAGAGACTGCGATGACGGAACCTGGATTGCCTGGAGAAGGGTCGAGAATCCCGAATCCGGTGACATTGAGCGGATCGGAATGCAGGATCCATCACCATTCACGCTCTGCAGAATTCCGCTCCATGATACTCAGATAACCAGTTTTTATCACATCACATCCAAGGAGTCCTTCTGGCCGATTCTGCATACATTTCCAACACACTTCAACGTCAATAACGCCGATTGGTCCATCTTCGAAGAAGTGAATCTGAGATTTGCTGAGGCAGCCTGTGAGGAAGCTGCTGAGGGCGCGACCGTCTGGGTGCACGACTACAACCTCTGGCTCGCACCCGGATACATCCGGGAACGACGTCCAGATCTGAAAATCGCGTTTTTTCACCACACTCCTTTCCCGGGGAATGATGTTTTCGCGATTCTTCCCTGGCGTGAGCAGATCCTCGAGAGTCTGCTCTGCTGTGATGTTGTGGGTTTTCACATCCCCCGATACACCGAGAACTTCGCCAGAGCTGCCAGCACTCTTGTTGGAGCCAACCGCGGACCGAAGGTGCCGGTCGACAAGAAATTCATCACGGTCGGGACAGCCCTGTCAGAAGGCACCGTCACCAGTCATCTGGAGCACAACGGCCGCTGTGTTCAGTTGCTGAGTTCACCGGTGGGAACATCGCCGGATGTGATTCAGGAGCTCTCCTGGAGTGCTGCTGTCGAAAATCACGGTGAACTGATCGTTCAGGACACCAAGAAGGGACGCAAGCTGATTCTTTCCGCAAGCCGGGTTGATTACACCAAGGGAAACGAAGAACTGCTGCTTGCCTATGAACGCCTGCTGGAGCGACGTCCTGATCTTCACGGTGACGTTGTGCTGATGCTGGCCTGTGTTGCAGCTGCGAGCGGCATGAAGATCTACGAGGACACACAGCGGTCGATCGAAGAAATGGCCGGTCGCATCAATGGTCGCTTCAGCCAGATTGACTGGGTTCCGGTGCGTTTCTCCACCCGAAGGATCCCTTACGAGGAGATGATCGCCTGGTTCTGCCACGCCGATGTCTGCTGGATCACGCCACTTCGGGACGGGCTGAATCTGGTCGCCAAGGAATATGCCGCAGCCCGCCGGAACCGTGGGGGAGTCCTGGTTCTGTCGGAATTCACAGGCGCCTCTGTGGTGCTTGATGGAGCGGTGCTGACCAACCCGTACTCCAACCGACGCATGGATGAAACCATCGAGACGGCACTGGTCATGCCGGAGGAGGAGCAGCGGGATCGGATGAGTCGGATGACGGAGGCAGTCGAGAACTACACCGTCAAAGACTGGGCTGAAGAGCAGCTGGCCGGTTTCCCTCAGGCTGTCGTTGCATGACCATCGGCCGGCGCACGCTGGCCGCTCTGCTCGGCCTCACCCTGCTGTTCAGCTTCGGGCTGGCCTGGTCCGGACAACGACAGATTCAGCGGGTCAACATCCTGATGCCGGCTCCCTTCGCGGATGCCACGGCAGAGCTGGTGCAGCGGTTCAATCGTGACCATCGCGGGAGCATCGCCCTCAGAGTGACCCGCGGCCCCCGCGACACCGAGTCGATCTCCGACCTGGCCATCAGCAGTCTTCTGCTGGGCAGTCCCCCCTTCGATGCCCTGCTGATGGATGTCACCTGGCTGGCCAAGTACGCCGCCGCCGGGTGGCTTGAACCGCTTGATTCCTACTTTGAACCTCAGGAGATCGATGCACTGGTCGCGGGAGCCCGGCTTGGCAATCACTACGACGGCGTTCTTTACCGCTGGCCCCTGATCGCCGACGTGGGTCTGCTCTACTGGCGCAAAGACCTGATGGAGGCACCACCGCGCACTCCGGACCAGCTGAGCAGTGTCGGCCGCCGGCTGATGGATGACGGTGCGGTGAACAGTGGATTCGTCTGGCAGGGGCGTCAGTACGAGGGATTGAGCTGTGATTTCGTTGAGATGCTCAGTGCCTTCGGTGGCAACTGGCTGAACCCACAGACCGGTGAACCCTCGCTCAACTCATCCGAGGCGCTTGAGGCCGTCGGATGGATGCGGAGCCTGATCCGTGATGGCATCAGTCCGAAGGCTGTGACCAACTATTCCGAATCCGAGTCGCTGCAGGCCTTCAAGGCAGGAGATGCCGCCCTGATGCGGAACTGGCCGTACGCCTGGGCGGAGCTTCAGAAGCCTGACAGTGCTGTGCGGGGACAGGTCGGGGTGACGCTGATGGTCCACAACGCGGGGCATCAGCCCGCAGCCACGCTCGGGAGCTGGGGGCTGAGCCTGCTGAAGGGCTCGGATCATCCACAGGCCGTGATCGAGGCGATTCGATTCCTCACATCTCCCGACGCGCAGAGGGAGCGATTCCGCAATCAGGGCTACACCCCCACCGACCGGTCCCTGTTCCGGGATCCCGAGATGCTGGAACTCTCCCCGATCCTGCCGGACCTGGAGCAGGCCCTCACCCACGCTGTTCCGCGACCTCCCACGCCGCTCTACGCCCAGCTCAGTGATGTGCTGCAGCGTCAGCTCAGTGGCGTGCTCACAGATGATCTGGCGGTTGACCAGGCGATGAACAAGGCACAGATCAACAGCATGACGATCGTCGAAGCCGCGGGAGGCGCCTCGTGACCTGGTTGCTGCTGACGCCGGCGCTGCTGCTGATGGCTCTCATCTTCGGATGGCCGATGCTGCGTTATGCCTGGCTCAGCTTCCACGCCAACTCGGTCCTGACGGGCCTGGTGCCGGTGGCCAACGGCGGTGCCAACTGGATGCGGCTGCTGGCCGACGACCGTTTCTGGCAGGACGTGCTGCAGACGAGCCGCTTCGCTCTGGTGTCCGTGACAGCCGAGCTGTTCCTCGCCCTTCTGATCGCCCTGCTGCTCGATCAGCGTTGGAGGGGGCGCGGTGCCGTGAGAGCTCTCACGCTTCTGCCCTGGGCTCTGCCCACCACGATGATGGCTCTGGGCTGGCGTTGGATCTTCAACACCCCCTATGGCCCCCTGGAAGCAGTCGCCGGGTTCGTGGGGCTGGGTCCGCTGAATCTGATGGCATCACCGCAGTGGACCTGGCTGGCCACGGTGGTGGCCGATGTCTGGAAGACAACTCCCTTCATCACGTTGATCCTTCTGGCTGGCCTGCAGACGATTCCGGCCGATCTCTACGCAGCCTTCCGTCTGGAAGGAGGCCGCTCCATCCAGGCACTGCGGGACATCACCCTGCCGCTGCTGCTGCCGTACATCCTGCTGAGCCTGCTGTTCCGGCTGGCCCAGGCCTTCGGAGTGTTCGACCTGATTCAGGTCCTCACGGGAGGCGGACCGGCCGGGAGCACGGAGAGCCTCGCGTTGTATGCCTATTTCAACGCCATGCGTTTCCTCGACTTCGGTTACAGCGCCACGGTCATGCTGGGTGGGTTCCTGCTGCTGAGTCTCTCGATCCTGCTGGGTGCCCTGGCGCTGCGGCTCTCCGGCGCGCTGCGACCGTTGCAGCCATGAACCGACGACAACTCTGGATCAGCCTGCTGTTGCTCTGGTCACTGGCTCCGATGCTCTGGCAGCTGATCAGCTCCTTCACCACCACGGCGGCACTGGTGGATGGTGGGGTCCCGTTCCTTCAGCGCTGGACCCTGATCCACTACCGCCAGTTGCTGAGCAGCGATCCACCCTTCTGGAGATTTCTGCTGAACAGCACCGTGCTGGCCTCGGCGTCCACCGTGCTCACCATCGCCCTGGCCATCCCCGCCGCCTACGGACTGGTGCGACTGCCCCAACGGTGGTTGCGCGTCAGTCGGGCCTTGATCGCCGGTGCCGCCCTCTTTCCTTATGTGCTCCTGTTTCTGGCCCTGCTGGAACTGGCCCGCAGCCTGAATCTGGGCAACAGTCTTCTCGCCCTGGCCATTCCGTATTCAGCCCTTTCCCTCCCACTGGCCCTGCTGCTGCTGACGGCAGCCTTCGAAGGGCTTCCGAAGGATCTCGATGACGCGGCAAAACTGGAAGGAATGAGCCTGGTGCAGCGGCTGCGATGGGTTCTGATTCCCCTGATCGCACCGGCGACGGCCAGCACGGCGATTCTCGTCTTCCTGTTCGCCTGGAATGAATATCCGATCGCCCTCACCTGGCTGAGCCGCAGTGAACAGCTCACCTTGCCGGTGGCGATGGCCCGCATCGCCGGCTCCTCGGTGTATTCCGTTCCCTACGGCGCTTACGCGGCTGCCACAGTGCTCGGAGCTTTGCCTCTGCTCTTGCTCGTGTTGCTGTTTCAGCGCCAGATCGTCTCCGGCCTCACCAACGGCGCGGTGAAGGGATGAGCCTGACTCTGCAATCGGTCGGCCGCCGTTACGGCGACACATGGATCCTTCAGAACCTTGACCTCGAGGTCGGTTCAGGGGAATGCCTCGCGCTGCTCGGCCCGAGCGGTTGTGGCAAGAGCACAGCCCTGCGTCTGATCGCCGGCCTTGACACGCCCGATGAAGGCAGCATCCGGATCAATGGCGAGGTCATGAACGGCGTGCCGCCGGATCGGCGACGGGTGGCCATGGTCTTCCAGAGCTATGCCCTCTTCCCCCATCTCTGCATCCGGGAGAATCTGAATCTCGGACTTCGCATCCGTGGGGTGTCCCCCGATGATCAGCGCCGCAGGGTGGCGTCGATCCTCGAGGTGATGCAGCTGGGATCGCTCGCGGAACGACGGCCTTCGGAGCTGTCGGGAGGGCAACGGCAGAGGGTTGCCCTGGCACGGGCGTTGCTGCGGGATCCGCTTGTGTATCTGCTGGATGAACCGATGAGCAATCTCGACGCCCAGCTCAGGGAGGAGCTGAGGCCTGAGCTCAAGCGACTCGTCCTGCAGGGTCCACAGCCGGTGGTGTACGTGACCCACGACCAGCAGGAGGCGATGGCGCTGGCAGACCGGATTGCCGTGCTTCGCAACGGCAGGATCGAACAGATCGGAACGCCCAGGGAGTTGTACGAACGCCCGGCGACCCTGTTTGTCGCACAGTTCATCGGACGACCACAGATGAACCTGCTGCATCGGGAGACGGGATTGATCGTGGGGATCAGACCTGAGCATCTGCGACTCGATCGCGAAGGCCTCCCCTGCCGTCTGATCGGCCGGGAATGGCTGGGGGCCGGGCAGCAGCTGCTTCTGGAGTGCAGCGCTGGAACGCTGCGCATGCTGTGCGACGGCACGGTTGAGCCTGGCGACGATCTCAGGGTGTCGTGGAACAGCTCCGATGAGCACCGGTTTCTGGACGGCAGCGGAACTCGAATGGCCTGATCCAGCGGTGCGCTGCGACACGTCCTGGATCAGCCGAAGTCGCTGAAATAAATGTCGATGCAGTCCGGTGATGACGTCCGCACTCTGGAGACAACGCAGTGACGTTCTGATCTGCCTTCTGATCCAGACCTTGTTGATTGTCATCGGTCAGAGCCTTCAGGGCCTGCAGCTCAGGCATGGAAGCAAGACAACACAGGCACAACCATCAGTTTCAACTCTCCATAATCTCAACAACAACGATCAACAAGCTGATTCATTCCGGGCAAAGTTTGCAATAGAAACAGAGAAGTAAAATCATCAATATTGACCATTTCTGATGATTTCCATCCTTTGGCATCCCATCCAATCCATGCATGGTGAGCATCTGTCAGGAGCAATAACCGTTGCTTAACCCGGCGGTCAACTTCCGTCCCCATCATTGAGAAGCATCCCTGTTCGACGATGGGTTCATCGGCAGCCATCCGCCCAGTAATTCTTCTTGCGGGCGTCAGTGCAGCAGTGGGACTGACCGCAGCAACAGCGCAAAGCTCAGACACCATCAGGATCAGCGGATCCAGCACCGTTCACCCGATCACGCGATCAGCAATCCGTGAATTCAAGTCCACTGCTGCTGGTGCGACGAGCAACTTCAAACTCAGCGAAACAGGATCATCAGCCGGGTTCCGTCAGTTCTGCAGTGGGACCATCGTTCTTGCCAACGCTTCGCGTCCGATTTCCGCCAAAGAATTGAGGTCTTGCAAGACCAATAACATCAGTTTCATCGAATTACCGATTGCCTTTGATGCCATCACAGTTGTCGTCAATCCTGCCAACAGCTGGGCGAACAGCCTCACCATCAATGAACTCTCAAGGCTCTGGAGCAAGCAGGCTCAGGGGAAGATCAGCAAATGGAATCAAGTAAATCTTGATTTTCCTGATGTCGGCATCAAGCTATGCGGCCCTGGCATGGATTCAGGAACGTTTGACGTCTTCAACAAGACAGTGAATGGCTCGAAGACAAACTCCCGAACTGATTACACCTCCAGTGAAGACGACAACGTTCTTGTCAGGTGCGTGATGGAGAACAAAGATGCTCTGGCTTATTTCGGCTACGCCTACTTCAAGAATAATGCCAAGAGTCTCAAGTCTGTTAAAATCATCAATCCTGAAGGGCAGGCTACTGCGCCTTCCAGGCAGTCAGTCCAGAACGAAAAGTATCAACCACTGGCAAGGCCACTGTTTCTGTACGTCAACGATCAGGCCTTGAGAAAGAACAAAAACTTCCGTCAGTTCGTGAGCTACTACCTGCGCAACATCAGCTCACTGGTGAACAGCAGCAACTACATCCCCCTCCCGGATTCCACCTACCGGCTCGTGGACGCAAAGTTGTATCGCCACATTCTCGGCACAAGCTTCGGTGGTGATCTACCGGTGGGGCTGACCATCGGCCAGGCCATCGATCGCAGTTTCGATCAACACAAAACATCCGCTCACCGTTGAAGAAACTGTTCCAGCATGCGGCCATGGGCCGAAGCCTGGGTTCGGATCTGCTCGATGGTCTGAGGATCGGCGGGTGCATCGGCTGCGGCCAGCCACTGGCTGAGGATGCTTGCCGCCGTCGGCAGCTTGTCCAGCTTCAGCCAGGGCACATCGGCCATCTCCGCAGCCGCTTCCACTTTCGGGTCGTAACTGAGGGCCGCCATGGGGCAACCGGTCAGCCTGGCGAGAATCAGCGCATGCAGGCGCATGGGCACCACCAGCCTCGCCTTGCGCACGGTCGCGAAAACAGTTTCAACGCTGCGCGGCACGATCGTTGAGCTGCGGGCCGCCAGAGACGCAGGGATCAGACCACGCTCCTTCAGCGCATCAAACAGCACGGCATCCTGATGCTGGTGAAACGCGAGCCAGCGCACAGGGGCCTGCAGCTGTTCCGCCAGATCATCGAGAGCCGAGAGGAGCACGGACCAGCCGGAGTCATCCAGCAGGGATGTCGGTCTCCAGCAGACGACGATCGAAACGCCTCCAGACCAGGACTGCGGGGGCATCTGCCAGACCGGATCAGGGGCCATCTGCGCCGGCAGTCGGGGAGCCCAGCGCCTGGAACGCTCCAGGGAACTCCGATCACGCCAACTGGCGGCTGTGCACAGAGGCAGCACCTGCCGCACCAGCCACCGACTGGTCGGTCTGTTCAAGGGGCCTAGCCCCTGACCCCAGAGCAGAATCGGGCGGCGCTGAATCCGTGCCGTCACGATCAGCAGCAGGTAATAGATCAGGCTCCGCAGGCTGGTGCTGTCCTGCAGCAGGCTTCCGCCGCCGAGAATCAGAGCATCGGCCCGGCCCACGGCCGCGAGCACGGAGCCCAGCGATCGACGGGCCACGCCGTCCGCCATCGGCGCCAGGGCCCGCAACGCCTCCTGATCGTTCGCAGTGATCAGCAGGCTGAAGCCGGCAGGGATCTGCTGAAGCAGCACCAGCAGCAGGGCATCATCCCCGAGGTTGTTCTCCCCGTAGTAACCGCACAGAAGCAGGGTGCGCGTGCCGGTCCCAGCCACGGTCATCGCCCTGCAAACAGGCTCATTATCCGGCAGTTCCCATCATTAGGGTGTCGCCATGCATGAGCTTTCCTTCGGAACCTGGTGGATTCACATCGCTTCAGTGATCGAGTGGATCCTGGCGATCGTTCTGATCCAGCGGCGGGGCCTGAACGGACTGGCCCTGGCCATGCTTCCCGCCCTGGTGAGCGCCATGGCCGCCTGCACCTGGCACCTGTTCGATAACAGCGAAGCTCTGCGCGGCCTCGTGCTGCTTCAGGCCAGCCTGACATTGCTGGGCAACGTTGTTCTGGCACTGGCCGCTCTGCAGCTGAAGCGTCGCGCGGCGACCTGATGCCCATGGACCTCGATCCCGCTCCCCTTTTCGCCCTGTCTCTGCCGCCCTACCTGCTGTTTCTGCACTGGCTGCGACAAAGCGACGCACTGCCTCCTCTGGCTCTCTGGGGCTTCCGGCTCACCCTGCTCTTCGTGCTGGTGACGATCGGGGCGGCGATTGTGGCGCTGCGTTGCTGCAACGCGGAACTCGTGGAGATCGATGCCCTCCACGGGGGCGCGGAAGCTTTTCTCACACTCGGAAACGCCGTTCTGGTGATCGGGCTGATCCAGCGGCATCAAGGGTGAACAACTCTTAAGAGTGCAGTTCACAACAGTGATGACCTCGGATGATGGAGCGTCGCTCCACGCCTTGCATGCTGACCCCTCTCCTCGCTATCGCCCCTGCAACCGTCTCCTGGTCTCCCAAGGTTGCCCTGGTGATGATTGCCTGCAACGTGATTGCCATCGCGATCGGCAAGGCAACAATCAAGCACCCGAACGAAGGTGCTCAACTCCCCAATCCCGCCTTCTTCGGCGGCATGGGCCGCGCTGCCCTGCTGGCCACCACCAGCCTTGGCCACGTGATGGGCATCGGCGCCATCCAGGGTCTTGCTGCCCGCGGCGTTCTCTGATTCGGAACAGACCGTCCTGAGGGAGCTGCCCCCACCGGCACTCCCTCAGATCAGATAAGGAAGCAGACGCGGCCCGTAGCGTTCGAACCTGTAGTCGAACAGAAGCTGCGACAGGTCTTCTGCGCCTGCCTGTCTGGAGAGTCCCTCGATCAGACGAAGCATCCGCCGATCCGCACGGGGAGCATCCAAACCCCACCAGGTGCGTCGAGCCAGACGTCCACTGATGCCCCAACGCCAGCCCAGACGTTGGCGCAAGCGAGAGGAGTAGTGGGAGATCAAGGCATCCCGCTTCTGAGGATGAGCCCTCTCATCGCTCATGACGTCCGCCAGCAGATCGGAACTCCGAAGAGCGTGACGAAGTCCCTCGCCACCGAGAAGGTTGCAGGTTCCTGCCGCATCACCGACCGCGATCAGAGCACCACGTCCCATGCTCTGGTCGCGACGGACTGTGCTGGAGACCAAGCCGCCGTGGCGATCCAGCACCGGCAGGCTGTCGAGGTCACAGTGCTGAATCAGGCGCCGAAGACTGGAACCGAGGGCATCGCCCCGGCCTGACAAGGGAGGTGGCAACCGGCAGATTCCCACCTTCAGACGATGCTGATCCATGGGGAACACCCAGCCGTAGCCGTGAGAAACCCAGCGTGAGCCGAGAAAGAAGCTGAGCCGATCCCGCCACGGAGCCGAACGGCGGTCATCCGCCTGAAGCAGCCATTCGACGCCCTCACCCTTCAGCAGCGGATCCTCCCGGGTCTCCACGGGCACCCCCGCCTGACGCAACAGAATCCGCTGAGAGCCCGTGGCATCCACCAGCCATCGGACGGTCCGGCGCTCTGAGGCGCTGCGACCGGAGCGCAGCTCCACCGTGGCGCAATCGTCCTGCAGCTGTTCCAGCGCAACCCTGCAGCCGCTGATCAAATGGACCCCCGCACGGCAGGCCTGCTCCCACAGTGCGGCCCGAAGGCGACCGAAATCGAGCACGACACCAAGAGCATCGTTTGCCCACCACTGGTGAGTCATGCCCTCTGGATCGTGCAGCTGCCAACCGTTCCAGCGACTGCCCCAGCAATCGTTCGGAATCCCGAGTTGGAGAACGTCCCGCATCGGAACGGCAGCACTGGAATAGGCGTTGCGGTGGGGGTCGCTCAGGGGATCCACCAACATCACCTGCTCCCCGGCCTGGGCGAGACGGATCGCCAGGCGCGCTCCGGCAGGTCCGGCGCCGGCGACGAGAACCGTCATCGCTTCAGTGCCCTGGAGAGCTCAGGACTGGACCGCGCCGACGGGTGAGGTTTCGATGAAGTCGGCACGGGATGACAGAGGGAACCTGTCGAGGATGCGCTTGGCCATCTGTGGGGGGGTCAGCTGCAGGGATTCCTTGCTCTGCTGGGGTGTGGCGTGATCCACCAGCTGATCGGGGATACCGATACGCAGCAGGGAGGGGTTGATGTCGCGATCGTTGAGAGACTCGAGAACGGCGGCACCGAAACCACCGGGAAGAGCCCCTTCCTCCATGGTCACCACCCTGCCGATGCGTCGGGCCAGGGGGTGGATCAGCGCTTCATCGAGCGGCCGCAGGAATCGCGCGTTCACCACAGTGGCCGAGAACCCGGCTTCTTCCAGAAGTGTTGCTGTGTCAAGCGCCGGTTTGACCATGGCGCCGTAAGCAACGATCAGCAGGTCATCGCCCTCTCGCAGAACCTCACCGCAGCCGACCGGCAGCGGCTCCCATCCCTCCTCCATCAGCGTGACGCCCACACCGGAGCCCCGTGGGATCCGAAGCGCCGTGGGGCCAGGGTGTGCAAGGCAGGTGACCAGCATCCTCTGAAGCTCGGCTTCATCCTTGGGAGCCATCACGGTGAAGTTGGGCACCGATCTCAGGTAGCTGATGTCGTACTGCCCCTGATGCGTCGGGCCATCGGCTCCGACGATGCCGGCACGATCGAGCACAAACGTGACCGGCAGTTTCTGGATGCCCACGTCGTGAATGAGCTGGTCGTAAGCCCGCTGAAGGAAGGTGCTGTAGATCGCCACCACCGGTCGCAGACCCTCGCAGGCCATCCCGGCGGCCAGCGTCACCGCATGCTGTTCGGCGATTCCGACATCGACGTACTGCTTGGGAACAGCCTTCTGCAGCAGATCCAGACCGGTTCCTGTGGCCATGGCGGCGGTGATACCGATCACGCGGCTGTTCTGTTCGCACAGCTTCACCAGGGTCTGCCCGAACACCTTGCTGTAACTGGGAGGCTTCGGCTTCTTGGAGGGAATCGCCTTGCCGGTGCTCAGGTCGAAGGCGGACTGGGCGTGGTACCCGACCTGATCAGCCTCGGCATAGGGATAGCCCTTGCCCTTGGTGGTGACCACATGCACCAGAACCGGACCGTGGGAACGATGGGCCGCCTGGAAGGTTCGGATCATCTCACCGATGTCGTGGCCGTCGATCGGCCCCATGTAGGTGAAACCGAGTTCCTCGAACACCGCCCCCACCTTCGGCACCGCCAGTCGGCGCATGCTTCCCTTGAGACGGTTCAGTTCCGCCGGCAGTTCGCCGCCCATGAAGGGCAGATGACGGACGCTTTCCTCGACACTGCCGGAAAGGAACTGCATCGGTGGGCTGAGTCGTGCCCGGTTGAGTGCATTGGAGAGAGCCCCGACCGGCGGTGAGATCGACATGTCGTTGTCGTTCAGCACCACCAGCAAGGGGGTCTCCGGCAGGTGACCGGCGTGGTTGATCGCTTCGAGAGCCATGCCACCGGTCATGGCCCCGTCGCCGATCACGGCAACGCATTTGAAGCTTTCGCCGCGGTTGTCCCTCGCCAGGGCCATTCCGAGGGCTGCGGAAATGGAGGTGCTGGCATGACCGGCACCGAAATGATCGAAACGACTCTCCGACCGCTTGAGATAGCCGGCCACCCCGTGCTGCTGACGGAGCGTTCCGAAGTCGTTGTACCGGCCGGTGATCAACTTGTGGGGATAGGCCTGATGGCCCACATCCCAGATCACACGGTCGTGGTCGAGATCGAGGGTCTGATACAGAGCAAGCGTGAGCTCAACAACACCGAGCCCCGGGCCGAGATGGCCACCACTGGTGGACACCACCTCGAGATGGCGTTCACGGATCTGACGACCGACATCCTCAAGCTCAGCGACGCTGAGTCCGTGCAGCTCATTCGGATGCTTCAGATCTCCGAGATGCATGCACAGCCCACTGCAATCCATGCAATCTACGGGGTCCCTTCCGTTGACCAGAGGCTGCGGGCTCTGGAGAGAATGGTGTGATGACCGACTATCTGCAGCGGATACTGCGGGCCCGCGTCTATGACGTCGCCCACGAGACTCCGCTCGAACCCGCCCCAAATCTCAGTCGCCGTCTGCAGAACCGCGTCTGGCTCAAGCGTGAGGACCTTCAACCGGTGTTCTCGTTCAAGTTGCGGGGCGCCTACAACCGGATGTCGCAGCTGACCACGGATGAGCTGCAGCGTGGCGTGATCGCCTCCAGCGCCGGCAATCACGCCCAGGGTGTCGCTCTCAGTGCCCGTCGCCTGAACTGCCGTGCGGTGATCGTGATGCCCAGCACGACGCCCGAAGTGAAGGTGCGGGCGGTGCGGGCGCTCGGTGGAGAGGTGGTCCTGCACGGGGAGACCTACGACGAATGTTCCGCAGAAGCGCGACGCCGCTGCAGTGCCGAAGGGCTCACCTACATCCACCCCTTCGATGATCCGGAGGTGATCGCCGGCCAGGGCACGATCGCGCTGGAAATCATGCGGCAGAGCGAGGAACCACCCCAGGCGATCTATGTCGCCGTCGGCGGAGGTGGCCTGATCGGTGGGATTGCTGCCTATGTGAAAGCGCTCTGGCCCGAGATCGAGATCATCGGCGTCGAACCGCAGGATGCCGCAGCGATGACTCGCTCTCTGGAGGCTGGCGAGCGCATTGAGCTCGACCAGGTGGGGCTGTTCGCTGATGGTGTCGCCGTGCGCCGGGTCGGGGAACACACGTTTGAACTGGCGAAACGGCACGTGGACCGCATGGTCACGGTCGACACGGATGCCATCTGTGCAGCCATCAAGGATGTGTTCGAGGACACCCGGTCGATTCTGGAACCCGCCGGTGCCCTCGCCGTGGCGGGGATGAAGCGGGACGTGATCGATCGGCAGCTGACCGGTCGCCGTCTGATCGCCGTGGCCTGCGGCGCCAACATGAATTTCGATCGGCTTCGCTTCATCTCCGAACGGGCTGAACTCGGGGAAGAGCGCGAAGCGATGCTCGCTGTGGAGATCCCGGAGCGACCTGGAAGCCTGCGCGATCTCTGCGAGCAGCTCAAACGCCGCAGCCTCACGGAATTCAGCTACCGGATGACGGAAGGCTCCCGGGCACAGATCTTCATCGGTGTGCAGGTGCAGGACGAACGGGACCGCAGCGCTCTGGTGAGCGCACTCGGCGCCGCCGGATTCCCCTGCCATGACCTCAGCGACAACGAATTCGCCAAGAATCACCTTCGCCACATGGTGGGCGGGCGACTGCCCTCCTCAGCCCGACAGGCCTGCGCCGGTGATTGCCGCGAACTGCTGTATCGCTTCGAGTTCCCGGAGCGCCCCGGCGCCCTGATGAACTTCGTGAATGCCCTTCACCCCGGCTGGAGCATCAGCATTTTTCATTACAGGAATCACGGTGCCGACGTCGGTCGCATCGTGGTGGGAGTTCTTGTGCCCGTCGATGGCATGGATGGCTGGAGGGCCTTCCTGGACGACCTCGGGTACCGATGCTGGGAGGAAACGACGAATCCCGCCTATGCCCTGTTCCTGTAAGGGATCAGGCGGTACCTTGACTCATCCTGCGGGGTAGAGATGACGGAGCCGTCACTGGCCACCCGACTGGAGGCGATTCTCTATCTCAAGGGGCGGCCGATTGCGGTGGGTGAACTGTCGGAGCTGGCCGGTGTTCCGCGATCGGAGGTGGAGCAGGCGCTCCTTGAACTGAGCACGAGCTACTCGCAGCGCGAAACAGCCCTCGAAATCGTCAGCCAGAACGGACGCTACGGGCTGCAACTGCGAGCCGGACTCGGAGATCTGGTCCGCGATCTTCTTCCGGTGAACCTGTCCACGGCCACCCTGCGCACCCTGGCCACCATCGCGCTGAAGAAGCGCATCCTTCAGTCGGAGCTGGTTGATCTGCGTGGCTCCGGTGCCTACGACCACATCAAGGAACTGCTCGCCCAGGACTTCATCGAACGCCGACGGCAGAGTGAAGGCCGTTCCTACTGGCTGACGCTTTCGGAGAAGTTCCATCGCACCTTTTCAGTGCTCCCGGATCTTGGAACGTCCGAAACAACGGAGCCTGCATAGAGTCGAAGTACAACAGCTCCAGCCATGGCGAGTCTCTCCGTCACCATCCTTCAGGTTCTGGCCCAGACCCTTCAGATCTATTCCCTGGTGTTGATCGTCCGGGTGCTGCTGAGCTGGTTCCCCAATCTGGACTGGGGCAATCCTGTGCTGAGCACGGTGAGTTCGATCACCGATCCATACCTGAACGCCTTCCGCGGATTGATTCCTCCCCTGGGTGGCATCGACCTCTCCGCCATCCTGGCCTTCGTGGCGCTGAACCTGCTTCAGCAACTGCTGCTCAACGCCAGCTTCTATTTCTATGCCGGCGGTCTGAGCTACTGAATCTCCTGCTCCAGAGGCAGAAGATCATCACCCTCGTCGACGCGGCTGCGCACCGGAGCTGAAAACCCCCTGGCTTTGGCGTTCCGGACATCAAAGGGACCTGGTGTTCCTGCCGGAACGGCGATCCGCAGGGCGAACGGATGTGTCCCTGGGGCCACATCACCGATGGATCCCACTCGGGTGCGGTTCTGCAGAGCAGGTTCTCCGCTGGCATCCAGGATGCGGGCATAGACATCCGTGTCCACGACCGGACGACGACCGGGGTTGTCGACCTCGCCGCTGAGCACGAAGCAACTGGCTCCCATCGGGCGTCCGACATCCGGTTGATTTCCCGGATCCTCCTCAGTGCAGGGAAGCAACTGGATGGCGGAGAGCTTCAGATCCGCAGCCCTGGCTGGAGCCGCTGATCCAAGCAGGATCAGCAGGCTGGTGAGGAGCGCAAGCAGACGACGGGACATGGCAGCGATCAGCGATGGTCACCGCTGCCGCCGATGCGACCACGGGCGGCACGGCTGGCGAGCTTGTCGAGGTTGGCGGTGGCAACCTCCTCGAGGTCATAACCGAGCTCTGACGCGAGCTGCGCCACGTACCAGAGCACATCGCCCAGCTCGAGCTTGATCGCCTCCCGGGTTGGGTCGTCGAAGACACCGCCGCGGTCCCGAAGCACCTTCTTGACCTTGTCCGCCACCTCTCCGGCCTCGCCGCTGAGACCCAGCGTCGGATAGACGGGGTTGGCGCCCACGTCGGGATAAGCGGCAGTGCGGCGGGCAGCGGCCTGATAAGCATTGATGTCGATGGCTGCCTCCCACCGGCGGACGCCGGCTTCCCAACGACTGGATGGTAGTTTCCGCAAGGTTTTTAGCCTCGGTATGGGCCAGTTCGATCAGAACCGTCGGACCAAGATCGTGGCCACCATCGGCCCCGCCACGGAAAGCGCCGAGCGGATCAAGGAACTTGTTCAGGCTGGAGCAACCACCTTCCGCCTGAACTTCTCGCACGGCGATCACAGCGAGCATGCGGCACGGATCGCGACCATCCGGGAGGTTTCCAACGAACTGGGCATCAACATCGGCATCCTTCAGGACCTGCAGGGGCCGAAAATCCGTCTGGGTCGCTTTGCTGATGGTCCGATCACCCTGGCCAACGGCGACCGGTTCTCCCTCACCTCCAGACCGGTGAGCTGCGACCAGACCATCGCCACCGTCACCTACGACAAGCTGGCGGATGAAGTGACCGCTGGCAGCCGCATCCTTCTCGACGACGGACGCGTCGAGATGAAGGTCGAACAGGTTGATCAGGCCGAGCAGACCCTGCACTGCAGCGTCACCGTCGGCGGGGTTCTGTCGAATAACAAGGGAGTGAACTTCCCCGATGTGCAGCTGTCCGTCCGGGCGCTGACCGATAAGGACAAGGTGGACCTGGAATTCGGGCTGTCCCAGCAGGTGGACTGGGTGGCGCTCAGCTTCGTCCGAAATCCCTCCGACATGGAGGAGATCCGTGACCTGATCCGCCAGCACGGCCATTCCACACCCGTGGTGGCCAAGATCGAGAAATTCGAGGCCATCGATCAGATCGACGCGATCCTGCCGCTCTGTGACGGAGTGATGGTGGCCAGGGGAGACCTGGGGGTTGAGATGCCGGCAGAGGAGGTGCCGTTGCTGCAGAAGGAACTGATCAGCAAGGCGAACAGCCTCGGCATCCCGATCATCACAGCGACCCAGATGCTGGATTCCATGGCCTCCAGCCCGCGGCCGACCCGCGCGGAAGTGAGCGATGTCGCCAATGCCATCCTCGACGGCACCGATGCCGTGATGCTGTCCAACGAAACCGCTGTCGGCGATTTTCCCGTGGAGGCGGTTCAGACGATGGCGACCATCGCTTGCCGCATCGAGAAGGACTACCCCCGGCGGGCCATTGACAGTCATCTGCCCAGCACGATTCCCAACGCCCTCAGCCTGGCGGTGAGTTCCATCGCCAGTCAGCTGAATGCGTCGGCGATTCTGCCGCTCACCAAAAGCGGTGCCACCGCCAAGAACGTGAGCAAATTCCGTCCAGCCGCACCGATTCTGGCCATCACCCCGGATCCCACCGTCGCCTGCCGGCTGCAGCTCGTGTGGGGCGTGAAGCCTCTGGTGATTCCGCAGCATGAACGGACCACCCACACCTTCCTGGCGGCCATGAACAAGGCGAAGTCGCTGGGACTGCTCAATGAGGGGGATCTGGTGGTGCAGACCGCGGGCACGCACACAGGCGTCTCGGGTTCCACCGATCTGCTCAAGGTTGGAATCGTCAGTTCCGAGGAGTCAGCGGTCAACATGATCTGAAGCACCCACCTGCCTGAGCAGCCATGACCCGGCGGATGCCGCCAACGGAGACGGTGAGGATGGCCCTCACCACCCTGCGGAGCAACCGGCTTCGCAGCCTGCTCACGATGGTGGGCATTGTCATCGGCAATGCCTCGGTGATCACCCTTGTCGGAGTCGGGCGCGGTGCGCAGGGCCTGGCCGAGGAACAGCTGAGCAACCTCGGAGCCAACGTTCTGTTTGTGGTTCCAGGGAACAACGACACCCGTCGCCGAGGAGTCGCCTTCCCGAGAACACTGGTTCTGGAGGATGCCGAAGCGATCGCCGAGCAGGTGCCAAGCGTCAGTCGTGTGGCTCCGCAGATCACCAGCAGCCAGGTGGTCCAGACGGGAGCCCGCAGCGCCACCAGCTCGATCTCCGGCGTCACGCCCGAGTTTCTCCCCGTGCGCAGCTTCGAGGTTGCTCGGGGGCGGTTCATCACCGCCGAGGACAACAAGGCTGCCCGCAACGTCGTGGCGATCGGCCCGGATCTGCGTCTGAAACTCTTCCCCACCGGCAACGCTCTGGGGCAGCAGATCCGGATCGGGAGCCAGGCGTTCGAGGTGGTCGGTGTGATGGCACCGAAGGGAGCCGTGTTCGGCAGCAACCAGGATGAGAATGCCTACATCCCGCTCAGCACGATGGTGACAAGGCTGACGGGTCGGGATCCCACCTACGGCATCAGTCTCAGTTTCATCAGCGTGGAAGCTCGGGATGAGGCGAGCACCGGCGCGGCCAAGTTCCAGATCACCAATCTGCTGCGGCAGCGGCATCGGATCCTGCGCGATGACGACTTCGCCGTCCGATCCCAGAAGGATGCCCTCAGCATCGTGGGAACCATCACCGGAGGGCTGACGCTGATGCTTGCTGCCATCGGCGGCATCTCCCTGCTGGTGGGAGGCATCGGAATCATGAACATCATGCTCGTCTCCGTCAGTGAGCGAACCGAGGAAATCGGACTCCGCAAGGCTCTGGGGGCTCGAAGCAGCGACGTTCTGCAGCAGTTCCTGGTCGAATCCCTTGTGCTGTCCAGCCTCGGCGGCGCCATCGGCACGGCGGCAGGCCTCGGCACCGTTGCGCTTGTGGCGGCCGCGACGCCGCTGCCGGCGACCATCGGCACCGGCATGGTGCTGATCACGGTGGGGCTCTCCGGTTCGATCGGGCTGTTCTTCGGCGTCGTTCCGGCCCGCCGAGCTGCAAGGCTGGATCCGATCGTGGCCCTCAGAAGTCTCTGAACGACGCGTCAGAGAGCGGTCCAACTGCTTTACAGTCGTTCATCATTTCTCAGGATCATGAATCAGCGCTGGCGCCTCCTTGTTCTCTGGCTCCTGCCGATCGCCGTGGTCCTGCTGATCGGCTGGCAGGTCGTGAGCAACGGCGGCGTCAACGGAGTGGGCCCCAGCGGCCCGACCGTGGCACCCCGGAATGCCGCCGTCGCGAGGATGAGCTACGGACGCTTCCTTGACTACGTCGAGGCAGGTCGCGTCACAGCCGTCGACATCTACGACGGAGGTCGCAATGCCGTGGTTGAAGCCGTCGATCCCGATCTCGACAATCGCGTCCAACGGCTGAGAGTGGATCTTCCCGGGCTGGCCCCAGAACTGATCAACACCCTCAAGAGCGAGGGCATCAGCTTCGACATTCATCCTCCCCGCACCGCACCTCCGGCTCTCGGTCTGCTGGGCAACCTGCTGTTCCCACTGCTCCTGATCGGCTCTCTCATCTTCCTGGCCCGACGCAACAGCGGTATGCCCGGTGGCCCCGGTCAGGCGATGCAGTTCGGCAAAAGCAAGGCCCGCTTCATGATGGAGGCCGAAACCGGAGTGATGTTCGACGACGTCGCCGGTGTGAATGAGGCAAAACAGGAGCTTGAAGAGGTCGTCACCTTCCTCAAGCAGCCGGAACGTTTCACCTCCGTCGGTGCACAGATTCCCCGCGGCATGCTGCTGGTCGGACCTCCGGGAACCGGCAAGACGCTTCTGGCCAAAGCGATCGCAGGTGAGGCCGGTGTGCCGTTCTTCTCTCTGTCAGGTTCCGAATTCGTCGAGATGTTCGTCGGTGTCGGTGCCAGTCGTGTCAGGGATCTGTTCAAGAAAGCCAAGGAAAACAGCCCCTGCCTGATCTTCATCGATGAGATCGATGCCGTCGGCCGTCAGCGGGGTGCCGGCATCGGCGGCGGCAACGATGAGCGCGAGCAGACCCTCAATCAGCTGCTCACCGAAATGGATGGTTTCGAGGGCAACAGCGGCATCATCATCATCGCGGCCACCAACCGCCCGGATGTTCTGGATTCCGCTCTGATGCGTCCTGGCCGCTTCGATCGCCAGGTGACCGTCGATGCACCGGACATCAAGGGCCGGCTTTCGATCCTCGAAGTGCACTGCCGGAACAAGAAACTCAAGGAAGAGCTGTCTCTCGAGAGCATTGCGCGTCGCACCCCCGGCTTCACAGGGGCTGATCTGGCCAACCTGATGAACGAAGCCGCGATTCTCACGGCCCGTCGCCGCAAGGAAGCGATCGGCCTCAGCGAAATCGATGATGCCGTGGATCGGATCATCGCCGGCATGGAAGGTCGACCTCTCACCGATGGACGCAGCAAGCGTCTGATCGCATACCACGAAGTCGGTCACGCCCTGATCGGAACCCTCGTCAAAGATCACGATCCGGTTCAGAAGGTCACGTTGATTCCCCGGGGGCAGGCACAGGGCCTCACATGGTTCTCCCCCGACGAGGAGCAGTCACTTGTGACGCGAGCTCAACTCAAGGCACGCATCATGGGAGCTCTCGGTGGACGCGCGGCGGAAGATGTGGTCTTCGGTCACCAGGAAGTCACCACCGGTGCGGGTGGCGACATTCAGCAAGTGGCCTCAATGGCCCGTCAGATGGTCACGCGATTCGGGATGAGCGATCTCGGACCTGTTGCTCTTGAGGGCGGCAATCAGGAAGTGTTTCTGGGTCGTGATCTGATGACCCGCAGCGACGTCTCCGATTCCATCTCCCGTCAGATTGATGAACAGGTGCGCGCCATGGTGAAGCACTGCTACGAGGAGACCGTGTCCATTGTCTCGGCGCATCGCCAGGCCATGGATTCCCTGGTCGAAACTCTCATCGAGAAGGAGACGATGGACGGCGATGAGTTCCGCGCCATGGTCGGCGAGTTCGCGACGGTTCCCGACAAGGACCGCTCGACACCGATTCTCAACTGATTCGGAGATCACACCGCAAGACCCTGAGCATCTCTAAGGTGTCAGGGTCTTGTTCTGCATGTCTGAGCATCACTCATGACCAGTGATGGCACCCGTTCACCGATGCAGGGTCACAGCCAGTTTCATGGCCCCGACTGGACCCCTCAGAGGGTTGCCTTTCACCAGAATCTCGAGGAATTTGCCGATCGCGTCGGCCTGATTGTCGGACTGCAATCAAACGGAAAAGTCAGCCAGGAAAAAGCTTTTGAACAAATCAAAGATATGTGGAAATCCCTGAAGGTCAGTCGCAATGACTTGCTGCTTTAAACATTATCTTTTAACGAAACCGTTGATTTCCTTCGTCGACATCGATCAGAGCAATAGATAACCTCGTCCCAGCAATTCCTCCACGCCTTCCTCCACTGAAACGGTCTCTCGCAGACCGGACAGATCTTGGTTGGACGACCGGATTTCAAGCGACGGAATGCACCGGGCGCTTGTCGATCACTGAGTCAATCAGCCCGTAGCTGACAGCTTCCGTGGGTGACATGAAGAAATCACGATCGGTGTCCTGTTGGATGCGGTCGAGGGGCTGGCCGGTTCTCGAAGCCAGTTCATGGTTGAGGCGATCCTTGAGGAAAAGGATTTCATCAGCCTGTATTCGGATATCACTGGCCTGACCGCGAGCCCCGCCGAGTGGTTGGTGAATCATGATGCGCGAATGCTGAAGGCTGCTGCGCTTGCCCTTCGTACCGGCACAGAGAAGGAAGGCTCCCATACTTGCGGCGAGACCAACACAGACGGTATGAACATCCGGTTTGATGTGCTGCATCGTGTCAAAGATTCCAAGCCCGTCGTAGACGGAACCTCCAGGTGAGTTGATGTACAGGTAGATGTCCTTTTCCGGGTCTTCCGCTTCCAGGAAAAGCATCTGAGCAACGATGCGATTGGCTGAATCGCTCGTTACGGCTTCACCCAGAAAAATGATTCTTTCTCTGAGAAGACGGGAGTAGATATCAAAGGCCCTTTCGCCCCGGCCGGACTCCTCGATCACGATCGGGATCATCTGCTTCTGCGTGATTGCGTCAATCCTAACGGCGTCGTCCTCGGCGCTATGGTCATTGCCGACATTCCAGGGTTCCGACTTGGGCGATCGTCAGACCATTGCTGACAGCAAGCGGGCGTTTCATCAGGCGTTCCCCCATGTCATCGCCCCCCTCTACCGGCGGGTGAGCGATGAGCTGCTGGTGGAACTGCATCTACTCAGCCATCAGACACAGTTCAGCAGCACGCCACTGTTCGCGGTAGGCCTCGAAAAGGTCTTCACAACCTTCACGCGAGGGTATCGACCGGAAAGCCATCCCGATCGTCTCTTCGCAGCGATCTGCAGCAGCAATGGCTTTGATGCCGACGCCCTGAAACGGGAAGCTTCTCAAACCCGCGACGCCGCTGCCTCCGCAGCGATGGAAGGCATTACGACAATGCTGGCCGAGCAGCGGTTGCCCGAGGGATCGCACTACTCGCGGATGATGGCGATCGGCCTGCTGACCGTGCTCGAAACCGCTCGCGGCAACCAGGACAGTCCAGACGGCAAGGCTCTGGCCCAACAGGCTGTCGATCTCTGCACTGACCTCAACTTCCCTTCTGAACGGGTGGAGAAGGACCTGAACCTGTTCGCCTCCAACAGTGAACGGATGGAACAGGCCGTGGAACTGATGGAGGAAACCCTGGCCTCCGACCGAAGGAAGCGGGAAAAACGTCAGGATGAAGCCGCTCAGGGAACATCGAGCTGACCACGCACCCATCGCCAGGAGTCGTCCCGGGCTGTCTGCCCGCGCAGCGGCATCGTGCGCAGCATCAGCCTTTCCGCTGATCGCACCACAGTCGGCCAGCTGACGGGCAGCAGACCGTGGGTGACCAGATCCCTTGGAGACAGCATGAGATTCATGCTGCTGTCGGAGCCGAGCTCGGCCGTTGCCGATCGTTTCAGCGTGGGCGCACCGGCAAGCACCATGCGGAGCAGAGCGGGGTGTCCATGGCTTGCATCCCTGGGCAGCCAGGTCCATCCCCCAAGCACCCGTCCAGGGTCCTCGTCATCATCGAGCCAGAGAGTCGCCCGGATGACGGTCTGGCCATCCGGGTGAACCAGATCGACGCGTCGTCGCCGGAATCCCTGCTTCTCGAGACGGGTCGCCGTCAACTCAAGCGCTCGTCTCACGTCCGGATCCCGATAGGGGAGCTGCAGATCGATCTGCACACGGGCCTGGAAAGGACCTTTCGCCTGAGGTTCGACACTCAGGCGCATCGGCACCTCAAGAAGCTGGCGACGCATGGCCAGCGTCAACCCGTAGTCGTTCTCAAGACCGTCCCGGATCAGAGGGCGATTCAGAATTCCACTGAGCACGGGCTCCGCTGTTGAACTGTCCAGCTGCAACATCGGCAGCAGCGAAGGATCGGAAGCCATGGGAGCCCGAAGCCTGCCCGGTGCCAGAGGCGTTGTCCCTCTTGGAGGCTTGAGTCGTCGTGGGGCATCCCGAAGCGGTCGACTGGCAAACACCCCGCTCCAACGCAGATCCTTGGCGTCGACATTCAGGACAAGACAGCCATGGGAGGCCGAATTGAGCATCGAAGCGAGTGGTCCGGCCATCGGAAGCAGGGCCTCCGGCGTCCATCGCACAGCCGTTGAGACCTCGAGGGCCCTCAGACAGAACCGTTCCAGCGGTGATGGGTCCCCTGGCTGGGGACGCAACGACTCCATGAAGCTGCTGCGTTCAGCGGGATCGGAAAAGACAAGGTCAAACCCGGGCAGGAGCCGATCCAGAGGACTGTTGCCCGCCGTTGAGCCCTGTTGGCGTGGCAGCACGAGCACACTGCTGCCCGAGGGAACCCACCCTTTCCACCAGATCTGCTCCCTGGAGGCACGCCAGCGTCGGGAGGCCTGCTCCGGACCGAGCCGTTCAGACCAGATCTCCGGAACGGATTGCCCGGAATCCACTTGAAAGCTCTGCAACATCACCAGGGATGCGCTGAGCAGATCCAGCTGCTGCGTCTGAGAATCTCTGGGCGAGTGCTCCCGCCGGGCGACATGCGTCAGCCAAGCCGTGGACAGCATCAGCAGCAACAGCAGTGCCGGGGCGGTGATCGGGAAGGTCGCCAAGCGGCGAAACAGACCTGCCGCGACCTTCATCAGCGGCGTCGGCGTCGGTCTTTCCACTCGATCAGCGACAGGTAGATCACCGATACACTCACGAACACCAGCAGAACGGCTGCCGAGACCGCCAGTGACTGACTGATCAGGGAACCATCAAGGGACGGCAACGGCCTCAGAACTTCAGAGTTCCGTCACCGTTGCGACCCCAGACGACCATCGCAATGGAGAAGCTGAATATGGCGGCTAGAGATGCCCAGGCCAGGGTGAACAGCATGTGCTTGACCGCTTCGCTCGTGTGATCCTACCTAGGTTCCCGTCCTCGCAACCCAAGCGCCAGCATCTGTCATGAGCAGCTCCAGCCCGGGATCCACAACGCTGCTGGAGCGTCAGAGGACAACCCAGCGCTATCCAGAGGCCAGGGTCATCGTCCTCGACGATGACGTGAACACCTTTCAGCATGTGGTGGACTGCCTGCGGCGGATCATCCCGGGGATGAGTGAGGAAAAGGCCTGGACCCTGGCCAATCGCATCGACAGTCAGGGGTCTGCAGAAGTGTGGTGCGGCCCGCTCGAGCAGGCCGAGCTCTACCACCAGCAACTGGGATCCGAGGGTCTGACCATGGCACCACTCGAACGCTGCTGATTCAGGCTGCTGGTTTGCGGGTGGCCCGGGTCAACCGCAACAGGTCAACGGTGTCCAGGTGAGACTTCTGTGCATCGAGCACATAGCGCACAACCCGTCCCGGGCAGATGGCGAGACCGCGCACTTCACTGCCATGCACTTCCGCGGTGAGCATGCGGGCCTGGGGACCGCAGCTGTCGGTGAGTGGACCGGAGACTGCTCGGCGCAAGGCATCCACGGATCTCAGCATGGCGACACAGCACCCTCTCTCCGGCATAGCCATGGCCGCTAACTTCGACCAGTTCCTGGGAAAGTGTTCGGTTTTGGGCCGGGTTGTGATCACCCACAGCACCTACGTCGAGGGTCTGATCCCCTGGCTGAGATCTCTGGCGTCCGAGCAGGGCATCCAGACGATCACCCCGGCCGTGATCAACCGGGTCAAGGGTCGCTGCCCGACCCTTGAACTGCGGGTGTCCACGCCAATCCGGGGCGGCTACAAGCTTGTGGCCCGTCGTGGAACGACAGTGCAGGAGGTGTTCATCATCACGGACCTGCCGAAACCGGATCTCCAGCAGGCGATGGAGCGACATCGCCCCTGAAGGGCGCGATGGAGTCGCTCAGGGATTCTCGGGATCGGCCAGCATGGCCAGTCGGCAGGCCTCCGGATGAGCCTCCAACAACGAGGGATCGGTTCGGCAGAGCTCAGCCCAGTCCGCCCGCGTGAAGCACTGCGGAAGGATGGCGCGGCAGGCCACCATGGCATCGTCTGGACGAAAGCTGATCCCGTCGGCCTTCACGGGTGAGGAACAGGCGAGGAGCATCAGAACGATGGTCGGAAACGAGAGATTCACGTGATCTCCTCGAGAACGCCTGAAGAAAGAGGGTGAACCGCCATGCCGTGCGAGCCCCAGTGGTCGACCTGGAAGAACCAGAAGGGGAGTCAAAATGAGGCTTCGTTTCCGGCTGCAAGGCCGGTTTACGGCACCTTCACGACAGTCTCCCCAAGTCGAAAGAGAGTCAGATCAGAGCACTAGAAAAGGCCGTCACCAACACAGCAGTTCAATGCCACGTTAGTCGGAGCCGAAGCAAGGCAACGGCCAGATCTCTCTGATCCTGGTGGTGATCCTGTGCGCTTCATCGGAGCGCTCATCCGCGGTCGCCCCATGCAGCACCACGGTGATGTGGCCGAGTTTCCGCCCCGGCGATTCCGGGCTCTTTCCGTACCAGTGGAGCGTGGCATCGGGCAGTTGACGCAGTGAGGCCAGCCGATGATCAAGGGGGGCGGCGATTCCGTCGGACAGACCGAGGAGATTCACCATCACCGCACCCTGGCAGGCGAGCTGAGGAGCTGGCACCGGCAGCCCGGCTGCAATGCACAGCTGCTGATCGAACTGACTGCTGGTGCAGGCCTCGATCGAGAAATGGCCGGAGTTGTGGGTCCGGGGTGCGATCTCGTTCACCTGCAGACCGTCAGGGCCGAAGAAGAATTCCAGAGCGAGAACCCCGACATAGTTGAGCTTCGTCAGCAGCGACGAGGCTGCGTTGAAAGCAAGCGCTTCCACGGCCTGGGGCACGGCGGCAGGTGCGAGGACCCAGTCGCAGACCTGCTGGCTCTGATGGGTTTCCACCAGGGGGAATGCCCGGACGCATCCGCTGGTGTCGCGGCTGACCACCAACGCCAGTTCGCGCTCGTAGTCCACCCAGGCCTCGAGCATCCACTCCTCGGCAGTGACCGAGCGGATCAACTGAGCCAGCGCATCGATGTCCTTGAGGATCAGGGTGCCCTTGCCGTCGTATCCACCCCTGGCGGCCTTGGCCATCACAGGAAAACTCCAGCCTTGAGGAAGGGCCGGCTGAGCAGGGGACACCAGGCTCAGCGGGCACCAGGGCGGGCTCGGAATCAGAAGATCGGCAAGCAGCTGGCGCTGGGAGAGCTTGTCGACCAGGGGAGAGAGCGCAGCCAGGGAAGGCCGGAAGCGAACTCCTTGCTGCTCAAGGGGGATCAGAGCATCGATATTCACCCATTCGTTCTCAAAGGTGATGCCGCTGCATCCCTCCACCAGCTGGCGCGTACCGGCGACATCCCTGGGATCCGCCGTCACAAGCCGGGAGGCCCCCTCCACGGCAGGGTCGTCATCGGAGCCCGTCTGAACAGCGACGGGAATCTGACGTGAAGCCGCCGCCTGAACCAGCATGCGGGCCAGCTGGCCTCCTCCCACAACGCCGATCATCCAGGTCGAGCAGACTCCCGCAGCTTGCCACCGGGATCCGCGATCGGCTGCTCAGATCAAGGCGCGATCGCCACTGAAGGCCAGGCGGATCAGGGTGAAGAGCATCACCAGCAGGAACAGCGCCAGTCCGAGCGTGCAGGCATAACTGATTTCAAGTTCCGCGAAAGCCTGGTCGTAGACGTAGTAAACGATGGTTCTGGTGGAGTCGGCCGGGCCTCCCTGGGTCATCAGGTACACCTCCTCGAACACCTTGGTTGCGGCGATGGATGAGACCACGGCAACCAGCGCGACGTAGGGACGCAGCAACGGAAGCGTGATGTCGAGATGCTGACGCCAGCCTTCACTGCCGTCGAGCTCGGCAGCCTCGTACAACTCCTTGGGAATCCCCTGAAGACCGGCCAGAAAGATGACCATGTAATAGCCGAGTCCTTTCCAGAGCGTCACCAGCATCACGGCCGGCAGGGCCAGCTGCGGCGTGGTGAGAAACCCGATCGGCGAAAAGGTGTCACCGAACCAGGCCACAAGCCAGCCGTTGACCAGACCGTTTTCCGCGTAGAGCCAGCGGAACGCGATCGCTGCCACGACGATCGACACCAACACAGGCGTGTAGAAGGCCCCCCGCAGCACATGGATGCCGGGAAGGCTGCGGTTCACCAGCACGGCCAGGGCCAGGGAACCCAGCACGATCGGCGGAACAACACCGATCAGATAGAGAAGGGTGGTGGTCATCACCCGCAGGGCCATGGGGTCGCTGATCAGCCGGCGGAGATTGGCCAAGCCCACGAACTGCAGGGGCTCACTCACATCGAGGCCCGTGGTCGTGAAGCTCATGACGAGCGCCATGACGGCCGGGATGAGAACGGACAGGCTGATCAGAACAACCGCTGGCAGCAGGAAGGCCCAGGCAGTGAGGCTGTTGCGCATGAGCCCCGGGGTGCTGGCGTGAGGGTAGGCGCGGGTGACCGTCGCAGAGCGGCAGAGTGGGCAGGTTGGTTCAGCTCCCATGTCCATCACCCAGTCCGCGCCGTTCCGTCGCATTGCTGTGGAACTGGAGACGACGCCCTACCAGGTGGTGATCGGTGATGGAGCCCTGAGCAGCGTCGGAACCGAGCTGATTGCGGCCGGGGTGCGTCCCGGCCGCAAGATTCTCGTGGTCAGCAACGCGGATGTGGCCGGCCCCTACGGCGATCGTTGCCTGAACAGTCTCAGGAGCAGCGGTTTCCAGGTGGAACTCCTGGTGATCGAGGCCGGTGAAGAGCAGAAAACGCCCGCGACCGTGGCACGCATTCATGACGCGGCCTTCGCGATGAAGCTGGAACGCAGCTCACTGATGCTCGCCCTCGGTGGAGGGGTGGTCGGCGATATGACCGGGTTCGCAGCGGCCACCTGGTTGCGAGGAATCGCTGTGGTTCAGGTTCCGACGACACTCCTGGCGATGGTGGATGCCTCGATCGGCGGCAAGACGGGAGTGAACCATCCCGGCGGCAAGAACCTGATCGGAGCCTTTCACCAGCCGACACTCGTGCTGATGGACCCGGAGACCCTGGCCACCCTGCCGGTACGCGAATTCCGCGCCGGGATGGCTGAGGTGATCAAGTATGGAATTCTCGGTGATACGGAGCTGTTCGAAGCCCTTGAGGCGATCGCCGACCCGAGTTGCGCCGAGGGACTTGCCGGCGACGCTCTGATCAACCTGCTGGAACGATCAGCCACCGCCAAGGCCAGGGTGGTGGCCGCCGACGAAAAAGAGGGAGGGCTGAGGGCGATCCTCAATTACGGCCACACCTTCGGCCATGTCGTGGAGACATTGAGTGGTTACGGAACCTGGCTGCACGGTGAAGCGGTGGCCATCGGAATGGTTGCGGTGGGAGAGCTGGCGGTGCAGCGCAGCAGCTGGAGCCGGGAGGAGGCCGATCGTCAGCGCAGGTTGATCGATCGAGCAGGTCTGCCCACCAGCTGGCCTGATCTGGATCCCGAGTCGGTACTCAGGACGCTTCAGGGTGACAAGAAAGTGCGCGACGGACAGCTTCGCTTCGTGATGCCGACATCAATCGGGACCGTGGAAATGCGGGATGACATCAGCCGGGAGGAGATCCTGCGATGCCTCGAGGGCTGATCAGAGGAAATCAAACCCCGTCGAGGCATTGGAGTCGCTGGACTCTTCCGGAACAACCGCCGAGGTTTCACCGCGGAAACTCACACTGATCCGGTCAAAATCATTCGACTGAAGATCAGCGTAACCAAAGCTTTCTCCACCGATAATCAGCTCATCCTTTTTATCAAAGTTGGTCAGTTTGATCTTCCTCGAGATCAGATCTTCAGACGCAATGGTCACAACATCACCAGCCTTGTCATAACCGAGGTCAACAAATGCTTTCTTCACCGCACCAGTCATGGTGATCTGATCAGCCCCCTTCCCCAACTCGAACGTTGCCCTTCGGATCTCTGCATCGATCGTTGCCGAATCCGTGCCCTTGCCAAGATCAAAGACCGTATTCCCCTTGATCTTCACTGCGGAATCGAGGAGGACGGCATCCCCTCCCTCGCCAGTGGAGAAGAAACTTTTGTTGACAACACCCTGACCAATTTCAACGGAGTCATTCCCCTCACTCATCACGATGGTTGTACCACCGCCAATCTTCTGTACTGAACTGACAAACTCGGCATCCTCTCCTTGAGCAAACTCAATCGTGGAACCAACGACCTTGGAACCCTCCAGCGTCAGCGCCCCACTGTCAATTTGAATGTCAAGACCACGAACTTCAGCCGAGACAGTCAGTTGAGTTCTTTCAGACGAGGTGTTGTCCAGAGTGACCTTGTCAACGGCATCAAGAGGAATCGACACAGCACCTCGAGCACCGATCACGCGGACGGATTGGTCATCCTGGATGACTTCAACGCTGGAGCTGTCACCGACGAAATTGGGAGACGGACCAATCGGTGGCACCGACGGGTAGGGCTGGGCTGACGGCGCAGGGCTGGGTGAGGGTGCAGGGCTGGGTACCGGCTGATCACCCGGGGTGACTGACAACTGGATCTCACCGAGAACGATGGCACGACCGTCATGAACTCCATAAGTCGCCACGCCATCGAGAGCGGTCCCGCTTGGGGGAGCCAGGACGATCTGAAGACCGGAACTGCTGACCCACTCCGGGCCGGACAGAATCACAACAGCCAGCTCGTCCTCGTCAGGATCGGTCACAGAACCGGTCAGATCGATCAAACCCTGCTGACCTGCCACGAACTCACGGCTGATGCTTCTCAAGCTCTCCTGGAGCATCGGTGCAGCGTTGACATCGAATCCCAGCAGTGCCAGATCAGCCTTGAGAGAGGACCATTCACCTCCACGTTCTTCGCCATCAACGAAAACACGATCAACGCCAACACGAAAATCAGCGATCAGAGAAGCATTGTCAGATGCGCCAGAACCTGAATTCGTCAGGTAAAAGAGATCCGGAACAGAATCGACCTCGGCAAGATAAGGAGGAAGGCCGAAGCTATTCGCATTCTCAATCAGAGAACCACCAACGATATAATCTCCGCTGGAAGCAATGACAAAACGATCACTACCCTCTTCTCCAACAAGTACATTATCTGAATAACCATCAATGCTGTAAAGAGAATCGCTGTTGTCACCGCCATAGACAGAAGAATTCGATGAGGCATAAATGATGTTGCCTGCATCTGACCCACGCACTTCAACGCCAGGGAGCTGCACACCACCAGCAGGAATAACTCCAAAGTCCGCTGGGTTCAGAAGCACCTGCTCTCCACTCGCCAACCGACCAAGGCCGAAAATGAGATCAAGCTCCTGCCAAGCGATATTCCACGGAATCGTTACCGAGGCCGAGGAGACAAGGTCGAGCATTTCCGAATCGTCGACCTGATGATTGCTCACGTGAAATCAAAACATCCCAAAAAAGACTAACAATGAGTGGTTAAGGACCGGCAAAGCCACTGGACAATGGCCTGGCAATCATCAGACGGTTTGCATGCTCACTGGGTTAATGAATGATCATTGAAAAACAAAAAAAGGCGGCCATATGGCCGCCTTTCGGGATGTTAATGATGAATCAGATCGTTGATCAAGCCAAACCAGCAAAGTTGCTGATGTGGAAGTCTTCGGTCGTGGTGTTCATGAACAGGCCAACCTCCGCTCCATTCACCCGCAGCAGCGTGTTTCCACCCTGAGACTCAAGATCAATGTTGTCGTAGCTGACGCCGGAGAGACCGATGACATCTTCATCGGAGTCAAAGTCCATCACCATCTGAGCCTCGGCAGGACGATCACCAGCGCCGGGGATCAGCCAGAACTGGTCAAAGCCATCACCACCGTTCAGGTAGTTGACACCTGCGCCATCGAGAACGTTGAAGACGTCGTCGTGGTCGCCGCCCAGAACACGGTTGTGGCTGGTGCCGATGTTGAAGACATCGAAGCCATCGTTACCGCTGAGGCGGTTGCCGTCATCCGCCGTGGCGAAGGCGGTGTCGTTACCGGAACCACCGATGACCACATCGTCTTCATTGGCGTAGATGGTGTCGTCGCCGCTGCCGGTGAAGATGGTGTTCTCTTCACCTCCGATGATCTCGGAGTCTGCGGTGTCGGTGCCGGCACCGGTAAACAGCACTTCAGCGTGGCCACTGAAGCCGAGATCATCAACGAGGGTGTCGTCGTCGCCGGCCGTACCCAGAACCAGGTCAGACTCTGAGGTCAGTGCCAGCTCAGGGGTCACACCGTCAGGCAGCCCGTAGCTGTAGACATCGAACTGAGACTCGACGGGGTAGTCGTCACCCTCACTGGCCACCAGCAGAACACCGCCGCCGTTGGGGGCTGTCTCGATGAACAGCAGACCCTCGGGATGCATCGATCCGGTGAACAGATCTGCGTTGCCATCCTCGTCAACACCAGGCTCAACGATGGTGTTGGCAAGGATGTCCACCAGGTGGGAGTCCGCAGGGGTGGTCACGTCATAAACAGCAACCGTGGAGTGCTCACCACGCTCAAGACCGATGAAGGCATACATCCTTCCATCGATTTCCTGGGTGAGAACACACTCGGGTTCCATCCCCTTGTCATCGCTGCGGCTGTCGCGATAGAGGCCGATACCCTTCATCAGCTCATCCAGCTCATTGCCGGAATCGAACACCAGGTTGCCGACCTCGTCGTAGATGCTGAAGCTGCGACCACCGAAGGCAAAGGCCTGATCGATGTCGCCATCCCGGTCATAGTCACCTGCATTGGCGACCAGGTGGAGACGCTCGCCGAGCTCTTCAACCCAGTAATCCTGGTTCTCCTGGGAGGTTCCCAGGTCTTCCACCAGATCGCCGACGCGCACTTCGTCAATGGTTTCATCACCATCACGGGCATCACCCTCGTTGGCCGTGATCACGAAGGTCTCGCCATTGAGCTCGAAGGCATGCAGACCGTCAGGATGCTTGATGCCGTAGACGTTCTTCAGACCGAATTCACCGCCGGCTTCTCCACGGTTGGAGGTGTCAAGGGGAAGAGGCTCGAACGCCACCTGCGTGACCATGTTGGCTGGCCTGTTGGCCTGGCTGACGAAGTCGTTGTCGCTGAACACCATGAGTGATCCATCGTTGGTGTTCAGAGCCAGACCCTCGGTCATCTTGTCGAAGCCGAGGTGCGCACCCAACGACGGCAGGTTGAACAACTCCACACGGTTGGTGAAGTAGATGTCTTCAGCCGCCATGTCATCCACCAGGCTGTCGGTGGCGTAAGCCTCAGGCTGGGTCACACCGAGGATGGTCTGCCAGTCGGTGTCGAGAACATTCGTGGCACCGAGAAGATCCACCTCCACAACGCGCTTCGTCGCCGTGGGGTCACCATCAGAGGAATCACGCTCGGAGATCAGGAAGACGCCGCGGTGGGGGTCGTAGACAGCATCACCGACCTTGTCGACACCGGCATTCTTCGCGGAGATATCGGCACTGGGGAGCAGGTGCAGGTACTCAGCCTGCGGTGTGCCGGTGTAGGGATCAACTGCCAGAACACGGATGATCTCGGCGTTTCCGTCCAGATAGCCCTCAGGGCGCATCGGGCTCTGGATGAAGGCGTAGAGCAGGTTGTCGTCGGTGTTGAACGCCATGCTCTCGAAGCCACGGTTGGTGCGGCGATCGGAGTACACCGAAGGAAGCGTGTCGAAGGTGAACCCTTCCACATCCGCCATGTCGTCGGAATAGTCAGCGTCGTAAACGGTGCCTTCGGGAACGTAACGCTGAACGAGATGACCACTCTCGGAATCGAAGAGCAGGATCTGAGGGCCGTACTCATCGGAGATGGCATACATGGAGTCGCCACCGTTGATCTGAGCTGCCGCATCAGCAGCATCAGGGATCAGATTGATCGACTCAGCATCGATACCGAAAGCATCGAGAGGTGCCACCTGGTACTGGTTGAAGGTGCCGAGTTCGGCATCACCGACAGCCACCAGCTCCATGGCGATGTCGTAGGCAACACCGGCCTCCTGTCCATCCAGACCGGGCAGACCAGTGGACAGACGGAAACCGCCCTCCTCAGAACTGTCGGGAACCATCAGCTGGAGGGCGCTCTCTTCGAGAACCACTCCAGCGTCATCCGTCAGGGTGTAGACGGTGATCGGATACATCGGGTCGTCAAAGACCTTCTCACCGTCGAAGGCATCATCGGGATCATCAAGATCGCGATCACCGATGTCGAAGGCCTGAGGACCACGGTCGGTGACGACCACATAACGGTCCAGACCGTCTTCCTCGTCATCACCGATGTAGAAGGCACCGGAGATGCCACCGGCGATGGCTTCACCAACATCAACGGCGCCATTGCCATTGGGGTCAGGGCGACCGACGCCGCCGTTGTGAACGCTGGGATAAGCGAGATCAAATTCGATGTCGGTCAGAACCGGGCGGCCGTGCACCCAGTCCTTGAAGCCGGTGGTCCACAGATCAACAACTTCTGCCTCGATCAGATCGATCTCGGCAATGGCATTGGCCTCCTGCAGTGAGACATACGCCGTGTCCCCGATGGTCGTGATGAATTCAGGCTCGATGTCCTGACCAACGCTCTCGGCTGAACGGGCGATCCGGATGCCCTGGTTGTTGAGTTGTTCGGTCAGATCATCGAGATAAGAGAAGTCGATGGTCTCGACAGTGAACTCGTCAACGGAACCGGTTTCATCAAAGCTGCTGGTGTCGATGATCGAGATGGTGCCCAGGGCATCATCGGCGAGATCTTCGACATCGTTCGACTGGCCTTCGTTGGCAACGGCCAGGCGAGTGCCGTGGTCGTTGAAGGCCACAGAGTCAGGCAGAGCGCCGACCTCAACGTGTCCGACGAAATTGAGCTGGGCCCGTTCGCCGAAGCCGGTGATGCGGTGGAAAGAGACAACACCAGGATCGGTGTCTGGATCTGACTGATCGGCGACGGCGACGGCGACCAGATCGCCGGCGATGTCGACGCTCTGAACCTCGCCGATCTCAACAATCGAGGAGATCAGTTCGGGCTCCGTCAGATCGGTGAGATCGACGATGTGAACCACATCGCCAGCGGCGTTGCTGTCAACACCGGTCACCAGAACGGCGACCTGATGATCAGGGGCAAAGGCCACGATCTCGGACCCTTCCAGATCGATGGTTCCGATGGGAGCGTGAATCGCGTTGGCACCGGCAACCTCTGCGGCGAATTCATAGGCTGCCAAGTTGTCAGCAGCCAGATTCATCGTGCGGGTGTCGAGGAACGCAGGCTCCTCCTCAGCATCGATGGCGCTCTCCGGGGTGGCGTGGAACTCCTGAAGGTATTGGGCAATCGCAACCTGCTCGCCAAGTTCTTCACCGTTGTCATCCAGCAGGTCGATCACACTGGTGGCAACCCCTTCGATGCCCGAGTCGGCATCGTCGGTGAAGGGGTAGCTGTCGCCGTTGTTGTTCACCAGGAAATCAAGGGAGACCATTTTGATCTCCATGTCTGGATCAGCAACAAGCTGACCATTGGCGACGATGACCTCAGTGATTTCGTGCTCGTCATCAACCAAAGCCAGATCGCGCACCCGCTGCTGTCCTTCAACAAGCGGATTGAAGTCAGCGTCGTAGTCGAAGCTGAAACGCATTCCAGCGATCTGTGGGAACTGGCCTGGGGTCGAACCCGGTGAACTCGCGTTAACGGAGTGCTCCATCAATTCATGGAGGCCAGCTGCCGTTGTGTTGACGAGAACCAGGTCGTTGTTGAAGGCGGCAACAGCTTCCAGATCAAGCTGTGAGATGGCACCTGCGGGTTTGTCGTAGCCATCGACCTCTTCGGTCAATGCGACCGGCGCCGTGAATTCCGAATCAGCCGACACTGATCCGATCGGAGCACGGAGTCCACCACCGTTCTTGAGGGAAACCTGGATCTCGGGATCCACCGTGCGTGCGTACCAGAGCTGGGCATCAGAGGCAAGGTTGCCCATGTTGGTCTCTTCCGTCCGGATGGATCCCCGGCGGCCTTCAAGCCAAACATCCGTGTAGCCGTAGATGGTCTGATCGTTGGAGACGACCACATCACGCGCGGCCTCGATCAGATCAGCAGCAATCGCAGCTCGCCCTGTGGTGACATCGCCACCGACAGACGCAACGCCTGCATCCGTGGAAGGAATTTCCTGGGCCGTAACAGCTGAAGGAACTCCGTTGTCGTCGAACGTGATATCTAAAACACCGACCGAGTCGTAGTAGCCATCGATGGAGACCACGTAAGCGGGATCTCCATCGGCATTGACCATCTCAATACCGTCGGAAAGCAACGTGGCCTCCGTACCGGATCCACCAGAGATGATCACATCAACTCCACTCAGAAGCCCGACCAGGGCTTCTTCCATCTCATACTGCTGCAGATGGCTGGCAAGAACAATTTGATCAACGCCGTCTGCGAGCAGGGCATCGATGGTGGGCTGGATGACTGCAGCCAGTGCTTCCGTCACTGCTGCAAGTTCAGCATCGCTCGTGGGATAACCCGTCAGGCCGGCAGTACCGAGCACCTCAACATCACCGGGTGATGAGATGAACTGCACAATGGGGGTTGTGGCCCCGACAACAGCAACCTGCTCAACAACACCATTGTTGTCGAAGTCGAAGATGGCCGCGTCAGCCAGCGTTCTCGGTTGAGTCCCGCCAGTGGCATTGACAATTCCGTTGGGTGCGTCGGTCACAAAACCGGCGAGATCACCTTCTTCAGAGAAGTCGAGGTTGGTGGTCAGATAAGGGAAGAAGGTACCTGCTGAACGGTCACCAGCAACACCCTCATCACCGCGCTGATCGGCTTCCAGAAGCGTTTCAAAACTGGAGGTGCCAGCGTCAAACTCGTGGTTACCGACGGCCGAAGCGTCGAAACCGATGACGTTCATGAGCGCGATATCAATCGCACCGGGAGCCCCGCGCAAGGCGTCGTACGCTTGTGCGTCGCCCTCCAGAGCCGCCAGGGCGTTGTAGGCGATGTTCAACGCACCGAGAGTTGCGTCGCCATCAACGCGACGCATGGTGCCGTCGTTACCAGCGTTGAAGAATGGACCTGGAATGTAGTTGTCGCCAGCCGAAATCAACAGATCGGATGAGCTTTCTGCTCTGAGTGCCTCAACAATCGCTGCAAAATTGATCGTTGAGTCGCGACCCAGCGATTCCTCAAGGTCGGACGCGTAGATCAGCCGAAAGTCGAACGGCATGGCGAGCTGGAAAAGGAGCGCACCCGAGATTATTTAAAACATATTGCAACCGGCAGCGTGCAGAACACATTGAGCCTGTATCAAGGAACACACTGGAAGAGGGGGCGATTGGTGGGCAGCGGTTCAGTCAGGAAACCAAAGACCTACGCCAAAAGGCCTGCAAAATGACTGATATCAGACAGGGTCGATGAGTCAATATCTTTAAAAAGACCCACTGGAGATCCATCTACTGATAGTCGGGTATCACGACCAACCTGCTCAAATGCCAAACTCTCATAACTCACTCCAGCAAGACCAACCACATCTTCTTCAGGGTTGAAATCCATCACCATCTGAGCCTCAGCAGGACGATCGCCTGCAGCGGAGACCAACCAGAAGGCGTCATAGCCATCACCGCCTCTGAGGTAGTTGATACCAGCTCCACCCAATACATTAATCACATCATCATCAGCACCACCCAAGACGCGGTTGCCGGATGTGCCGACATGGAACACATCAAATCCGTCATTACCCGCAACACGGTTATCACCATCTTCAATTAAGTACGCCGAGTCATTTCCTGATCCGCCAATCACGACATCACGATGACTTGCATAGACCACATCGTCACCGCTTCCAGTGAACACTGTGTTCTCTCGACCGCTAACAATGGCAGCATCTGCGACATCGTCGCCGGAGCCCATGAAGATAACGTCAGAGGAACCAAAATCAAGCGCGTCGGTGAGGGTGTCGTCGTTACCTGCAGTGCCTCTTAGGGGATCGGGGTAAAAACCGTCCAATGAGTTAGCACGATCGAAATTAAGACCCACAACGATCGGATCGTGATCCGATGAGGCAAATGCATCAGCAGCGTAATAATTTTCAGGATTTTGAGCATATTGGTAATTTCCAGTTGTCAAGGCAACGGGTTCGTCACTGTTGATGTGCCACGGCGATGCCGATGTGATGGGGAACAGCATTGAGTCACTGACCAAGGCGTGATCCAAGGATCCGAATTGACCTCTGAACTGATAGGTATAATCATCAGTTCCCACAAGATTGGTGTAACCAGCATCCCTGAAGGCCATCAGCGGGTCTTCCATGCTGTAGGCATTCAAATCGCCCAGGACGATCACATCAGAGTCGTTGCTGTTGGTTGGATCAGTTTCAAGCCAATCCACAACCGCCTGTGCTTCTCTTGTTCGTTGTCCATTGCTGTTTCCAGCACCGTCTCCCAGATCTTCATTTCCATCACCTTGAGCAATGGATCCCTTCGACTTGAAGTGAACAGAAACAGCAGTGAAGACCTCACCGCTGGAGATCTCTTCAAAACTGACAGCGATGACCGGACGATTGGCTTCATCTGTTGCTGGATCACCTCCGACCCGCGTATAGCCCAGGTCGAGAACAGCAACTCCAGTATCGGGTGCCAACCGCACAGCATCGGTGCGATAGATGAATCCGTTCGCGATCGCATCGGTTCCAAGAAGGCCCAGGGAGAGCATCGACTGGAATTCGGCATCACTGAAGCTGAGCCCGGAACCATCACGGGTGGCATGTGGCCCCGTACCAGCACCGGCGTCAGCACCGTGACCAGAAACATTCCAGCTGAAGGAGAGATCACCAACGGTGGCACTGATGCCATTGGCAAAATTGCTGTCGAATGGAGTGACGGCCTCAAAGTTGGCACTTTCGCCACGGGAGTGGGCAAAGGCATTGATCAGTGAACGGAATTCCAGCTCCGTGGTCACCGAGTTGTGAGAAGGAATCTCATGGGCCAGCCCGCCGGCACTGATCAGATCCGCCGCAACCAGCTCGGAGCGTCCGATGCCACCGTTCAACAAAGCGTCTGGAACAGCCACATAGGCATAAACAGCGCTATCGCTTGCGGCATTCAGGGCATCGACGAGACTGTCGATGGCGCTGAGCTCTTCATAACCGTCGTTTTCAAGCTCCTGGAGGGCGAACACATCAGCATTCAGACCGACAATCGCCGATACAAGCTTGCTGAGCTGCTGGTTGTACGTCTCGATATCCCGTGCCCCCCGTTCCGTGGGGAATCCGCCGCCAACTCCATCGCCATTCCAGAAATTCAGACCATTGAACCCAGCCAGGGTGAGTGAGGCCTGGTCATCAACGATGGGACTGGGGCGGTCATTGCTGGCTTGGAAGTTGGCTGGATCCGTGGTCTGCACGCGGTAACCCTCGTACCGTTGATCCAGAACACCGGAAATCGAGTTGATCGTGTCGCCGGTTCTCAGTGTGTTGGCTGCCGAGAGGGGCTGACCGCCACGCGCATGAATGGACGTCGCCGGATTATTTTCCGTACTCGCGTCGTCGAGCCAGATCACACCACGCTCGAGTTCCGAAAGATAGGCCGTGTAGCCATCTACATCGGGTGCATTCTGTTCTGTGTACTGGAACAGTCGGCCAATTCCGGAAAGACCGACCTGGGAATATCGACCAACGGTGTAATTGTTGGTCACCACCAAGGGTTGATCGACGGCGTCAACGCTGACGCGCATTCCCTCGAGAGCCTCAAAGGCCGCCATGTCCGCAGCAGGAAGTGTGAGGTTGGTGAGGGGAGGCAGGTCCGCTCCGGAGCTGAGCACCGTCACAGTCGTGATGGACGTCAACTGGGTGAGGCTGTTCTGCACCTCGGAGGAATCCGAGGTGAAATTCGCGCTTGAACTTGTGTATTCAGCAACGGTGCCGGTGACTTGCACAAGGTCGCCCACAGCACCGCTGAACAAATCATTGCGGTCGTAGACAAACAGACCTTCGGATGTGGCGGCATTGCCATCACTATCGGAAGTTTCCTCTTGAACGTAGAAACCATCCATCTCAGGATGGATCGCGGTCACGACACCCTCAATCCGATGAACCTCATCAACGTGCGGTGACGTGTCTGCTGAGCCCTGTATCAGGGAAATCAGGGTGTTCTCAGTGACCTCCGGTGCAGCATCGTCTTCCGACGCAGCCGCTGGAATCACAACCGGGGTCGCGGCGGTGCTCTCAAAACTGCCCGGGGATGCGGCTGGATCAGCATCAGCCGTGAGAAAGGCATCGTTGATCAGCACAACCCATTCGCTGTCATCAGCAGTGGTGCCACGGGAGGCATCCCAATCGGCGTTACCCGTGAAAACAGTTGCTTTGCGTTCGAGGGTGTGGTTCTGAGTGCCATTGGTCACGCCAGCCACATCCCAGCCAGACCCCGGATCCGCCCCGAAATCCCCGAGGCGGTCGAGCACGACATAGTCGGTTTCACTGCCGCGGACCAGGGCATAGCCGTCATCGCCGTTGCTGAGGAAGCGATGGGTCTGATCCGCCAGTTCCACGATGGAAGCGTCCGCATCCGGGTGAGTGATCAGATAGGTGCCGCCGGCCGCAATGGAGGCACCGTCGCTGAAGGTGTTCCAGTAATCATGAGCACCTTCAACATCAGCTCCATTGCTGGCGTTGGGGAAGGCGTAATCCGCCAGCGAAATCGCAGCCTGCGTGGGGTTGAAAATCTCCAGATATTTGTTGTTACTGCTGCCTTCGGCGTATTCGGAGAAAAACAGCGTGCTCAAGCCGTGTCGGCCTGGCGTGGCCTCGGCAACACCCTCAAGAAAGGCATCCTGAGCAAGTACCACCCATTCGCTGTCGTTCGTGGTTGTACCGCGTGCTGCAGTCCAGTCGCTGTTGCCCTGGACATGGGTTGATTTTCGGACAAGTGTGTGGTTCTGGGTGCCATTGCTCACGCCAGCCACATCCCAGCCAGACCCCGGATCCGCCCCGAAATCCCCGAGGCGGTCGAGCACGACATAGTCGGTTTCACTGCCGCGAACCAGGGCATAACCGTCATCGCCGTTGCTGAGGAAGCGATGGGTCTGATCCGCCAGTTCCACGATGGAAGCGTCCGCATCCGGGTGAGTGATCAGATAGGTGCCGCCGGCCGCAATGGAGGCACCGTCGCTGAAGGTGTTCCAGTAATCATGAGCACCTTCAACATCAGCTCCATTGCTGGCGTTGGGGAAGGCGTAATCCGCCAGGGAAATCGCAGCCTGCGTGGGGTTGAAAATCTCCAGATATTTGTTGTTACTGCTGCCTTCGGCGTATTCGGAGAAGAAAAGCGTAGACATTCATCGTTAATCGATCATCACATTGTAATCAGCGCGAATGAACACCAATTTATAGCCTTGTTAAGAAGAGTTGAAGGAAGACATTCAGGCGTATCCAGAGACACTAGCGGTCAGTATTCTCCACGACGACTTGCGTTCACGCCAAGCTTGGAGTTCATTCTCTGACTCCAGAAAATCTCTGCAAAATATGTCCAATCGACATGAGTATGCCCAAGACCCATTGGTTAAAGAGCAGGATCAGATCAACACGGCGCGGACACAATCTCCCATCCAGTTATTGGCTTATCCGCATCGGTTTGCAGAAAAGTGAGCCAGCGGAACTCTCCAAGACAAACCGGATCCACAAGGCGCAGAAGCGCTTCACGGCGCTGAAGCGCTTGCGGCAGATCAGCCGGTGCCAGCTGTTGCAGCCCATGCAGACGATCGGCCAGACCCAGCGCGAGCAGGGCCTCTCCCTGACGCATCACCTGGCCAGGACTCAGACCGGAACGCCGGGCCGCAACCTGCAGGGTGTCGATGCAGAGGTGGGCGGTGAGATCCTGTTGACCGGCCTTCGCCAGGGGATCCGCTCCGGACTGCTGGTGCCGGTAGGCCATCAGCGTGCCCTGATCACGGCGGGCGGTGTAATAGCGACGCGCTTCCAGGGCGTAATCGATCACCAGCACCAGCCCATGGCTGAGGCCACTGGCCATCTGATCGATGCAACGAAAGGCGTCGCCATGCCATTCCGTCGTCCACCCGGCAGGGGCACCCAACGGGGGCAGGCTGAAACCGCAGGCTTCGGCCATGCCCAGTGCCTCAGCCCGCAGATCGTCCGGCAACGGCATCGACACGCCCGTCAGCGCAGGGGTGCCATCCGCAGATTCCAGCAGCTTCACCCCCTGGCGGCTCAGTTCCCCACCGGACCAGATCAGACGCTCCACCGGCAACGCGTCCAACAGCTCATGGGCCAGAACAACACCGCGCACCGGTGCACGCTTCAGATCATCCAGAGAGCACCACTGCACCGGGATGGGCATCACCCCCTCCAGCAGTGACTGCTGCTGTTCACGCATGCCTGGATTCAGCTCGACGAGCCGCAGATCCAGACGACCGGCGAGATCGGGATGCAGCAGCAGCAGCTCCCTCACCAGATCCAGCGCAAGCTGACCACTGCCGGGTCCGCACTCCACAAGGCTCAACGGAGCGCCCGGCGGGCTCTCCGCGATCAAACGGGTCAACCACCGGCCCACCTGCTCGGCGAGCAATGCGGCGAAGTCGGATCCCAGGGAGGGTGACGTGACGAAGTCACCCTCCACACCGATCCGGGCACGGCCAGATCCGTAATAGCCATGGCCAGGGTCATTCAGCGCCCAGTCCATGAAGCGGGAGAAGGGCACCACACCACCGGCCTGTTGCAGATGATGCGCCAGCCAGGCGGGACAGGCCGCAACGGAGGAATCCATTGGAGAGAATGCCCGTCACTGCAGCAGATCCATGGGAGCACATCACATCAGCCGGCTGTGGGCCGCGTTGCTGGTGCTGGTGGTCAGCTGCACGGCGGCCACACCGGCGCAGGCCTACGACAACCCGGAGCTGCTGCCGGATCACGCCACACCTGTGATCGATCTGGCCAGGGTCTTCAGCGAGCCGCAGCGGACCGAGCTTGAACGGAGCCTGGAACGGTTTGAAGCGGAAACCGGCTGGAAACTGCGGGTTCTCACCCAGTACGAGCGGACACCGGGCCTGGCCGTCCGCGAATTCTGGGGACTGGATGAAAGCAGCCTGCTTCTGGTGGCGGACCCCCGGGGCGGCAACCTGCTGAATTTCAACGTGGGCGATGCCTTCTTCGCTCTGATGCCACGCACCTACTGGGTGGAGCTGCAGACCCGCTTCGGCAACCAGTACTACGTGAAAGACAACGGTGAAGACGGCGCCGTTCTCGATGCCCTGAACGCCGTCGAAATCTGTCTGGAACGCGGGGGGTGCCAGGTGGTTCCCGGTCTGCCGCTGGAGCAGTGGTTGCTGACCCTGAGCACGTCGGTGCTGGGAGGCCTGGTCGCCGGCTTCGCCGCCTATCCCCGGAAAGACGAAGAGACGATCGCCTGGTCCTGGCTGCTGCTGCTCTCACCCCTGTGGGTGATGCTGTTCGGCGTGTTCGGAATCGCTCCGGTGATCACCCGGACCTCGGATCTGCTGCCGATCCTGCGCAACAGCATGGGCTTTCTCGGCAGTGCCGTGGGCGCTTACCTGATCGCACAGGCGACGGTGGGCCGTCGCCTGCAGAACGATGCGGAGGGCTGACCCCTCAGCCTGCTCAGAAACTTGTGGCGCAGAAGATCCGGGAGCCGATACAGACATCTGAGGAGCTCGATCCCTGAGACAGCTCCTCACGTCTCTGATCACGCAGTCGGCGCAGTTCCTCGAGATTGAGGTTGTAGAAGGAACGGAGACGGGCGTACTTCTTGACGGGCTGACCGTAGAAGCTGCGGCCGGAAAGGGTCGGGAACGATGCCCACTCCGGAGCCAGCATCGCCGTGAGCACCGGAGTGAGCGTACCGGCGTCGGTCAGTCCCAGGGCCTTGCGGCGCTGGATCAGAAACAGAGCTCCCTGATCCTGGGCTTCCGGGCCGAAACCGACCACACCGATGCTGCGCCGCACCAGGTTCCAGGTGAAGGGCATGAACTGGTAGGCACCCGCTGCCGCGCTGGCGTAGCGGGTGCTGTAGATGACCCGGTCAGGGTGACGATCCAGGCTGGACATCAGACCACCACCGAACATGACGCGGTAGCCAACATCCATCCCGCCCTTCCAGGTGCCCTCGGCGTAGCGGATCGTGTTGAGCATCGCCCGACGCTCGGGGGTGATCACATACGGGATGGCACGGGTGGGCACCGCAGTTGGAGGGCTGAGCAGTTGAGCCCGGGAGGATGGAGGCAGCAGACTGGCCGCAGCAGGAGCCGAAACAAGGGAGGCTGAAAGAGATCCGACGACGACGGTCGCTGCGAGTGCCTGACGACCGATCAGTTCGTGGATAGCCATAAAAAGCGTTCGAAGTACAGATCCCGAGTGGGATAAAGGCTCGATGAACCAGAAGCGGATGGTTGGTTGAGCCGAAGGAAGCATTTTTCCTTCGACGTGACTTTGTCGAACAATTCGATTGGATCAATAGGTATATATGCCAGTCCACGAATCGTCTCGCTATCGACGGATCAGCGATATTTCAGGCGCTCAGTGACATCCAGACGCAAATTGAAGGCGTTGATACACAATATTTTTTCTTGAACGGATATCTGTTATGGGTCGGCGTAGGCGATCAGAGCCCGGGCCGCCTGTTCCGCACCATGGGCGGCAGCCGCAGCCTGCGTGGGGGGCACCAGAGGCTGATCCAGTTGCCAGTCACCAGTGAGCAACTGATCCCGGCTGAGCAGGCGGGAGGAACCATGGCGCGCAAGACCCCGCATCAGAGCCTTGGCCTCTGCGAAATCCCGGCGCTCCACCACATGCAGACCAACGGAGAAGGAGAGCGCCTCACAGAAGGTGCTGAAGCCTGGCTTGCCGAGATGGCGCCGGCAGAACGGAAACACATCCAGCGGACGCACGCCGTCCGGGAGCAGCGTCAGGTTGGGCAGCGCCCTGAGCGCCTCCCGCTCGCGGCTGTCAGCGGGGGGAGCCATCACGAAGTGCTGCTCAGGCCACGCGGCGAAGAGTTGCGGGTTGAGCTTCAGCCCGAGTCCGCCGAAGCCCACCTGAACCGGAGCTCCGGCGGCGAGGAGTCGATCACGCAGCGCAGGCACGAGTGGGCGTGGCTCACCGCAGACCAGCCCGAGTCGTTGCTCCGGCAGGTCCCAGGTCATGGCCAGATCGAATGGGCAGCGAAGCAGGAGCTGACCGCGGCGGTAGGCCTGATGGGCCGCCTCCGCATGGCTCTGGAAAGCTTCGCCGTACGGCCCGTAAATCTCATCCCAGCCGAAGTTGCTCATCCACACCAGTGGTGCTGTGAGCCGATCTGCCAGATCGGCGGCGGCGGGTGGGATGTCTCCGAGAACCAGCACCGGCCTGCCCTGGGATGCAATCCAGGCCGCCTCCTGCTCGATCAGTTCAGGCAGCTGCTGCTGCAGCTCCTCGAGAGCGAGGAGTGTTGCTGCTGCATCCACCCCCAGGGCATCCGCCTGAACCGTTCCCACATCCCAGCGGCAGTGCCGGACATCGATCGTTGCCGAACCCAGCAGGAGCCGCAGGAACCCGGCGGGCACCTGTGAGCTGAGCACCAGTTGCCAATCCGGACGCAGACGACGGAGCTGCTGCAGCACAGCCGCATCACGGGCCGCATGACCGAACCCATGACTGCTGCTGCAGACATAGATCAGCACGCCATCGCCTCCTGCCGTGGCAGCTCCTCCTCATGCATCAGCTGGGCGTCCGGCGAGTACCAGCGGTGACTGAGATGGGTCAGGGACGCACCCCGGAATTCCGCCCAGGAGAAATGCAGCAGCTCACGACCGCTGGCATCACGCCCACTGCGGGGGACGCAGGCGGCATTGAGGAAGGCGGTTCCGCGGCGATCGCGCAGCAGGGTGCGGCGGAGGGCGTTCGAACGCTTCAACTGATGATGCATGTGACCGAAGACCACCAGATCCGGGGGACGCTGCCGACCCATCCGATCCAGAGCGAGGGCGAGATCCTGATCGCCCCAGTCCACCGCCGGCGGTTTCCAGTCGCGACCGCAGGGGCTGTCGGCCTCGGAACCGAGGCCGCTGGGGCCGCAGTGGGCCATCACGATCAGCGGTTGATCCGCAGGAACGGCAGCAGCAGCGGCCACGATGCGATCCGCTGATTGCTCGAGGGTGATCGGGCCATAGACCGCCTGCACGGCATGGGACAGATGAAAGCCTCCGCCGGCACTGCCGGGCCGCCCTCCCACCAGTCCGATGGCGGGCTGGCTCCAACCGCGCTGGGTCCAGCCGCAATGGTTCTCCCCCAGAAGAGCCAGCTGCTGTCGCAGGATCCCTCCGCTGCGATCGCGACCCAGGTCGTGATTGCCGAGAATCACCGCCAGTGGGTAGGGCAGCGACGCGATCCTCTTGGTCAGCCGCAGGTCTCCATCGCTCAGATCTCCGACGAACAGCACAGCATCAGGCTGGAGTCGCGCCAGAACCGCCTCATCCGTGGTGCCCCAGGCTCCATGGAGATCACCGGCAATCGCAACGCGAAGATCCGACAGAATCGATGCCTAGGCTGGAGCCATCCTGCCCCGGCCCGGTTCCGATGAGCGCTGACGACGCCCTGGTGGCGGCGATCGAACGACTGAAGCGTGATCGCAACGCCATCGTGCTGGCGCACTACTACCAGGAACCCGAGATCCAGGACATCGCCGACTTCATCGGGGATTCCCTGGAACTGTCCCGCAAGGCCGCCAGCACCGACGCCGATGTGATCGTCTTCTGCGGCGTCCATTTCATGGCGGAGACCGCCAAGATCCTGAGTCCCGAGAAAACGGTGGTGCTGCCGGATCTCGATGCAGGCTGCTCCCTGGCCGATGACTGTCCGGCCGATGCATTCGCTGACTTCCGCGCGAAGCATCCCGACCATGTGGTGGTCAGCTACATCAATTGCACCGCGGCGGTGAAGGCCCAGAGCGACCTCATCTGCACCAGCAGCAATGCCGTGGATCTCGTTCAACAGCTGCCCGCGGATCGCCCCGTGCTCTTCGCTCCGGACCAGAACCTCGGACGCTGGGTGCAGCGGCAGAGCGGCCGTGAGCTGACGCTCTGGCCGGGACGCTGCATCGTTCATGAGACCTTCAGCGAGGAAGCACTCCTGGAACTGAAGCTCGAACATCCCGATGCGGAGGTGATCGCCCACCCCGAGTGCCAGGAGCACCTCCTCGATCTGGCGGATTTCATCGGATCCACCAGCAAGCTGCTGAACCGCACCCAGAGCAGTGCAGCGGAGACCTTCATCGTGCTCACCGAGCCCGGCATCCTGCATCAGATGAAGCAGCGAGCCCCCGGCAAGACGCTGCTCGATGTGCCCGGTGTCGACGGTTGCAGCTGCAACGCCTGCCCCTACATGCGGCTCAACACCCTGCAGAAGCTGCACGACTGTCTTGAGAGCCTGGAACCGGCGATCGAACTGGAGGAGGAGCTGCGTCTGAGAGCCCTCCAGCCGATTCAGAGAATGCTGGAGATGAGCCGCTGAGCCCGAAGGCTCACTTCCTGCGGCAGTACCCGGCTCCGATGTTCATCCAACCGGAAGGGCAGGCATCCCCTTCCGAAGGCTGCACCTCATAGGCGATGGGGGAGACGCAGGTGGTGCCGAGGGTGTTGACATAGCCGAGCGGGCACTGGTCGTGGCCCTGGGCCTTGGGGATCTTCTTCTGTGCGAGAGCGGCGCCGGGCAGCATCAGCGACAGCAGCGTCATCCCGACGAAGAGGCGTCTGTTCATCGATCGCGGTGCTGAGGTCGCGCTCAAGGTAAGGGAACTCCAGACTTCTGCAGTCAAGACGCGACACCTTGATCGAGCGCACCGCGGAAGGGCTCTACTGCCGGGCGGCAGACGCCTGGGTGGATCCCTGGCGACCGGTGCCCCGGGCTCTGATCACCCACGCCCATGCCGACCATGCCCGGGCGGGATGCGGTGAGTACTGGGCGGTGGATGTCAGCGAAGGCGTGCTGCGTCAGCGACTCGGACAGGAGATCTGCCTGCATCCCGTCCGCTATGGGGAACCGATCTGGCTCGGCCAGTGCCGGGTGTCCTTCCACAGTGCCGGACATGTGCTCGGATCCGCTCAGATCCGTCTGGAGTCTGAGGGGGAGGTCTGGGTGGTGAGCGGGGATTACAAGCGTGACGATGATCCGAGCTGCGCACCGTTCGAACCGGTGGCCTGCGACGTGCTGATCACCGAAGCGACCTTCGGCATGCCGATCTACCGCTGGAAGCCCGGATCCGAGCTGGCCACGGAGATCCGCGACTGGTGGCAGGGGGACCGCAGCCGTCCGTCCCTGCTGTTCTGCTACGCATTCGGGAAGGCCCAGCGGCTGCTGGCGGAACTGAAGGCGATCGGTGTCGAGGAGGAGGTGCTGCTGCACGGTGCCGTGGAGACGGTGACCCGTCACTACCGCGAGGCGGCAGTCCCGATGACACCGAGCCGACCCGTCAGCGAGATTCCCAGGAACGAGGCTCTGGCCGGTCGTCTCGTGCTCGCCCCGCCGTCAGCCCACCGATCCAGCTGGATGAGGCGGTTCCGCACGCCACAGACCGGCTTCGCCTCAGGCTGGATGGCGGTGCGCGGCGCGCGCCGCAGGCGGGGTTACGAACGCGGATTCGTGCTCAGCGATCACGCGGACTGGCCTGGCCTGATCCGGACGGTGCGCGAATCAGGTGCCAGGAAGGTCTATGTGACCCATGGTCAGAGCGATGTTCTGGCCCGTTACCTGAGGGAGGTGGAAGGGATCGATGCCGAACCGCTGGAGACCCTGTTCGAGGGAGAAAGCGACTGAGGCTGCTCCATCGCGATCAGCTGTCGATCTCGGAGACCCAGCTGGGCTGCAACGGCGAATCCTTACAAAGGTTCTCTTAATCTTCACGGATCTTTATAGCTATTGGGCCGGGGTTTGCTTTAGCAAGAAGGTTGAAAAGCGCCACGCTGAATGACCGGTCCTGCGCCAAAACCGGATAACGAGGTGGCGAGGCTGCGCGCGCTGAGTGAATACCGCATTCTTGGCAGCAAACCGGAGGAAAGTTTCGACAACATCACCAGCATGGCGGCCCTCATTTGCCATGCTCCGATTGCTCTGATCTCCATCGTTGATCACGACCGTCAGTGGTTCAAATCCAAGGTCGGTCTGGAGACGGAGGAAACACCGAGAGACTGGTCATTCTGCGCCCACACCATCCTCTCTCCGAAGCCGATGATCGTTGAGGACGCCCTCTTCGATGATCGCTTCAAGGACAATCCCCTGGTGAAGAAAGATCCCCACATCAGGCTCTACGCGGGATTCCCCCTGCAAACAAACAGACATCACCGGATCGGCACGTTGTGTGTGATCGACAGAATGCCGAAATCGCTGACATCAACGCAATACAAAATCATGGAGCGACTGGCAGCCCAGGTCGTCACTCTTCTGGAACTACGCAAACGTTCTCTGTCGTTGCTCGATGAATTCTGCAGGTTGCATCAACAGAAGGGAATGTTGTGTTCATGCAGTTATTGCCGCCAGGTTCGTGACAGCCAGGGCACATGGCATCCGCTCGAGGAGTTCATGATGCGTCACAGCACTCTGAACTTCAGTCACGGCATCTGTGAATCGTGCATGGAAGAGCATTTCCCAGACGTCGCAGCTCAGCAGGAACAGGTGGTCTGATCGCGGAACCAGCGGGATCACCAGGTGCGGTAGACGATCCTCCCGAGAAGTTCCCTCAAGGCCCGCGAGCTGCCATCGAGTCCGCTCGCGGTTGGCAGCCACTGCAGTGGATCCGCCCATGGCGACCCCGCCCAGGAACCACGGGCTTGAAAATCCACCGGGAACGGCACCACAGCGATGCCCTGGCGCTCGAACAGGCGCTGAGCCCTGCGCATGTGGAAAGCACTCGTGACGAGCAGCACCCGCCGGCGACCGGAGGGCAGCAGCGCCCGGATCTCCCTGGCCTCCTCTGCCGTGTTCAGCACCGGCCCTGTGGAGGTCATGGCATCAGCCGGAATCCCGAGAGCTCTGGCCTCGCTGAGGTAAAGACTCCCCTCGGGAGCGAGGCCCTTGCGGAACGGGTTCTGCCCCCCGGTGAACAGCAGCCTTGGAGCCCTGCCGGCCCGGAACAGCTCCACACCAGCGAGAAAGCGGTCGGGGTCATGCCACTCCACAACGCGGGAGGGGCCGGGTGCGGCGTGACGTCCTCCGCTGAGCACGACGATCGCGTCAGCCGTCGGGACCGATGGCGCTGAACGGCGTTGCCAGGGCCGTTCCACGCCTCGCCACAACCACTGGGACACCACGCCAGTGCTGAAGACCCAGAGCACCGTGATCGCCGAGATCAGCGGCCATCGCCACCGGGTGAACCCAGCCAGAAGCAACAGCCCGAGACTCAGACCGAGCGGCAGCACAAGCAGGGGCAGCAGCTTCGAAAGCAGAAACACCACGGCAACGGAGGCAGAGCGGCCCCGTCAGGATGGCGGTGACCGCCCGATCGGCATGCAGGCGTTCCAGGTTCTGTTCGACCGGCTGGATCAGGTCACCGGCACCCGAGCCAAGGTGACGGCCCTGGTGAACCATTTCCGGACCGTGCCGCCAGCGGATGCCGCCTGGGCACTCAGCCTGCTGCTGGGAAAACGCCGACGCCGGATGATCACCGGACGGCGCCTGAGAGAGATCCTGCAGGAGCAGAGCGGGATGCCCCAGTGGCTGATCGACGACTGCCACGGCCAGGTGGGCGACTCGGCCGAAACCATCAGCCTGTTGTGGCCGGCGGTGCGGCAGACCCTCGGGGACGAGCAGGCGTTCCGAGGCGAATCACTCGAGACCCGTCCGCTGCACTGGTGGATGGAATCCCTGCTGCCTGAGCTCAGCCGCCAGCAGGATGAGCAACAGGCGGAAGCCGTTCTGAAGCTCTGGTGTCAGGTGCCGGAGCCCCTGCATTTCATCGTCAACAAACTGCTCACCGGTGGCTTCCGGGTCGGCGTGTCCACAGGTCTGATCAGCCGTGCGGTGGCCGAGGCCTTCTCGCTCGATGAAAGCCTGGTGGTGCAGCGCCTGATGGGAGGGTTCGAACCATCGGCACAGGCCTTCTCCCGGCTCACCGCACCGGCCGGCTCGGAGGAGAGTCGCAGCAGTGCCGCCCCCTACCCGTTCTTCCTGGCCAGCCCCCTGGATCCCGAGCGGCTGTCCGGAGAACCAGCGGAGCACTGGTTGCTGGAGTGGAAATGGGATGGCATCCGCGGCCAGCTGATTCATCGCGGCACAGGGGTGTACCTCTGGAGCCGGGGCGAGGAGCTGGTCAACGACAGCTTCCCTGAACTGGTGACGGTGGGCGACGCCTTGCCGGATGGAACCGCACTGGATGGCGAGATCATCTGCTGGAACGAGGGTGCCGCCGCTCCGCTGGGGTTCGACACACTGCAACGACGGCTGGGTCGCAAAACGGTGGGCACCACCCTGAAGCGGGAGTGCCCGATGCGCTTCATCGCCTACGACCTGCTGGAGCTGAACGGTGCGGACATCCGCGATCAGCCGCTGAGGCAACGCCGCCAGCAGCTCTCGGCCGTGCTCGAGCAGGTCAGCCATCCCGAGCGCTGGCGTCTGACCGCCAGCGTCGGCTGGTCCCTGGAGAGCTGGGCCGAGCTGGATGCCGAACGTCAGCGGGCCGTCGCTCAGCGGGCCGAGGGGCTGATGCTGAAACGCCTGGACTCCCCTTATCTCACCGGCCGCCGCCGCGGCCACTGGTGGAAGCACAAACTCGAGCCGATGACCCTCGACGCCGTGCTGCTGTACGCCCAGGCCGGCAGCGGTCGGAGAGCCAACCTGTTCACCGACTACACCTTCGGGCTCTGGAATGACGAGGATCCACCGCAGCTGGTGAGCTTCGCCAAGGCCTACTCCGGCCTCGATGATGCGGAGATCCTTGAGCTGGACCGCTGGATCCGCCGCAACACCGTGCAGCGGTTCGGGCCCGCCCGTTCCGTGAACTGCGAACTGGTCTTCGAGATCGGCTTTGAAGGCATCCATCCCTCCAGACGCCACAAGTCAGGGCTGGCGGTTCGTTTTCCGCGGATCCTGCGCTGGCGTCGTGACAAACCGGCCGGGGAAGCCGACCGGCTTGATGCTGCGCTGAACCTGATCAGAGACGGCTCCAGTTCAGGTTGAGCTTCAGGCGGCCCTGCAGCGGCAGGGTGTAGTGGCGATGCAGGACGTTCTCGTAAACAGGAGGACCTCCATCCCCCAGCACCACGGCCTTGTAGCGGATGCTGCGTCCGATGCTGCGGCTGAACGGAACCTCTGCAAACCAGCAATCCCCGTTGATGTACTCCAGCTCCACGGAAGCAGCCAGATCCCACTCCCCCAGTTCCGGACAATCGCCTGTGAGCACGATGCGCTCTCCGGGATGGGTGGCGTAGCCGTTGACGGCCACCTTCAGCACCACCGGGGCTTCAACGGAGTCCCCGACCACGCTGAACACCCGCCGGGCCATCGGTTCCAGGCGGATCTCGTCAATGGAGCCGTTGGTCACCTGAACGGTCTCCCCCGTGAGCAGACAGCGGTGCAGACCATCGGGCAGGTCGCACTGCGGGATGCCCAGGGTGAGCGGTTCGCCCTGGTTGAGCATCACCAGAACGCGGTTGTCCCGATACCGGCGGGAAAACACGTAGGTCGCGGGATTGATCCAGTGCTGCCGGTGGGATCCATAGGCGAGTGCGCGGTTCTCCTGACGCAGCGCCGTGAGAATCCGGATCAGGCCCACCAGGACGCCGTCCACATCCCAGGAGGTCATCATCGGCCGGTTGTAGGGATCGGCTCCACCGTTGGTGCTGTTCACCAGGTACTGCTCGGTGCCGTAGAAGAGACACGGGATCCCGCGCAGCGTCAGCAGCAGCACTGTGGCGAGTTCGAGCCTGCCGTGATCCGGACAGATCGAGAGGAACCGCGGCATGTCGTGATTGTCAAAGAAGGTCACCAGCTCATTCGCCCTGTCGTAGACGGGGTCCTGCCCCAGCAGGTCCTGCACGGCGCAGAACCCACGCTGGGAATTGGTGAAGGCCTCGCGGACCGCATCGCAGAGGCCGAAGTCGAGAATCGACATCCCGGTGTGATTCGCGTACTCCACCGTGCGCGGCTCCTCGGGGTTGCCGAAGCCGTATTCGCCGAAGATGAAGGTGCTGGGCTTGTGCGCCTGGATGTCCGTGACGAATTCCTGCCAGAACCACACCGGCATGTGCTTCACGGTGTCGATGCGAAGGGCATCGAATCCGGCATCCAGCCAGCTGCAGATCGCTGATTTGATGTAACGGCGATAGTCGGGATTCGACTCGTTGAAGGTCGCCAACCCCATCATTTCGAAGTGGATCAGCTGGAACTCGTCGTTCCAGTCCGTGATGCTCGGGTAATGGTGGTAAAAACCATTGACGTCATTGTTGAAATCAGCCAGAGGCTGACCGTCGTCGAGCACCACTCCCTTGCTGCCGTTGATCTCGGGCGAACTGTGGTTGCACACCACATCCAGGATCAACTTGATGCCTCGGGAATGCATGGTGTCCACGAGCCGACGCAGGGTCCTGGAGCGGTGCACACAGGTGTCATCGCCGGCATCGATGAAATGGGGATTGAGTCGTTTGAAGTCACGGGTCCAGTAGCCATGCATCGGGGCGAACTCGTGAAGCTTGTCGTCCACCTGCTCGAACAGGGGAGACAGCCAGAGGGCGGTGACACCGAGGGAGCAGAGGTAATCCGCCTTGGCGATCAGGCCCTCCAGATCTCCCCCCCAGTAGTTGCCCCAGTGCTGATGGGAGGGATCGAACAGACCGGCCCGGCCGACCTCGTCGTTGTCGACCGATCCGCTGAAAAAGCGGTCCACAACGATGAAATAGATGGTCTCCTTGCGGAAGTCCGCCTCCTCGACCACAAGCTGCTGGCTGCTGTCCCGTTGAATGAGCGCGGTCATGGAGCGGGGGCTGTCACTTCCCGTGCACTAGGTGCGGATGGTTAAGACAGCTGCAGAACGGAATCGCGCCGTGAGCCCTGACCCGATCCTGGTGCCGATCCAGTCCTGGTTCGAACGCCGGGGCTGGAGCCCGCTTCCCTTTCAGCAGCGCAGCTGGGCGGCCTATCTCGAGGGCCGCAGCGGTCTGATTCAGGTGCCCACCGGCTCCGGCAAGACCTTCGCCGCCGTGATGGGACCGATCGCCGCAATGCTGGCGGAAACGGGGGACCATCCGGGCATCCGACTGCTGTACATCACCCCCCTGCGCGCGCTCAGCCGTGATCTCGCCCTGGCGATCCGGGAGCCGATCACCGAGATGCGCTGGCCCTTGCGCGTGGGCATCCGCAACGGCGACAGCAGCAGCAGCGAACGCTCGAAACAGCTGAAGTCACCTCCCCAGATCCTGGTCACCACACCGGAATCGCTGACCCTGCTGCTCAGCAACAGCAAAGCGGAGGAGCTGTTCCGCCATCTCGACACGGTGGTGCTCGATGAATGGCACGAACTGATGGGCAGCAAGCGCGGCACGCAGACCGAGCTCTGCCTCAGCTGGCTGCGTCAGCAGCGGCCGTCGTTGCAGACCTGGGCGATCAGCGCCACCATCGGCAACCTCGCTCAGGCCGCCCGCCACGCTCTCGGCACGGACGGCGACCCGGTGATCATCGGGGGAGCACCGGCACGGGTCACGGAGATCCGCAGCCTGCTTCCGGAAACGATCGATGGCTTCCCCTGGGCCGGACATCTCGGGTTGCGGATGTACGAGGACCTGGTGGCGGCGATGAACCCAGGCATCAGCACACTGCTGTTCACCAACACCCGCAACCAGTCGGAACGTTGGTTCCAGTGCCTCAGATTCGCCTGCCCGGAGATGGAGGGAGCCCTGGCTCTGCACCACAGCGCCATCGACCGCAGCGAACGGGAGGCGATCGAAGCGTCGGTGAAGGCCGGCACGATCCGCTGGGTGGTGTGCACCAGCTCCCTGGATCTGGGGGTGGACTTCCAGCCCGTGGAGCAGGTGGTTCAGATCGGCAGCCCCAAGAACCTGGCGCGGCTGCTGCAACGGGCGGGACGCTCCGCGCACCTGCCGGGCGGAACCTCCCAGGTGCTGTTCATGCCCACGAATGCGCTGGAGCTGCTCGAACTCAGTGCGGTTCGACGCGGTCTGGAGGAAGGGCTGGTGGAACAGCGCAAACCACCGAATGCACCGTTGGACGTTCTGCTGCAGCACCTCACGAGCCTCGCCTGCGGAGCGGGATTCCACCCGGAGGAGACGTTGCGGGCCGTGCGCAGCAGTGCCGCCTTCTCCAACCTGGCTGAGGAGGACTGGGACTGGTGCCTTCGCTTCCTGGAACACGGCGGCGACTGCCTGGCGGCCTATCCCCGCTACCGGAAACTGGAATGGGATGAAGCGGTGCAGCGCTTCCGGGTGCGGGACAGCGCCATTGCACGGCTGCACCGGCTGAACATCGGCACGATCACCGCTGCACCAGCGATCACGGTGCGCTTCGTGCGGGGTGCCGTGCTCGGCCACGTGGAGGAAACCTTCATCGGCCAGCTGAAGCCCAAGGATGTGTTCTTCTTCTCTGGCCGCCAGCTGGAGTTCGTGCGGCTGCGGGACATGACCGCCTACGTGAAGGTGAGCAACCGCAAGAGCCGCACTGTGCCGGCCTGGGCGGGAGGTCAGATGGCGCTCTCGGATCTGCTGACCCACCACCTGCGTCTCGAGGTGGATCGGGCGAGCCGCGGTGAGCTGGACACTCCGGAACTGCAGGCCCTCACACCGCTGTTCGAACGTCAGCAGGATCTCTCGGTTCTCCCCCGCATCGGTCAGCTGCTGATCGAAACCTGCCGCACGCGGGAGGGAACCCATCTCTACGCCTACCCCTTCGAGGGACGCTTCGTGCATGAAGGCATCGGCTTTCTGTGGGCCTCCCGTCTCACACAGCTGGAGCGGGGCACGATCACCGTCTCGGTGAACGACTACGGCTTCGAGCTGCTGGCACCGAAGACCTACCCGATGGCGGAACTGCTGGAGGACCACAGCGATCTGCTGCTGAACACGGACCATCTGGAACGCGATCTGGAAGCGGCCCTCAACCTCTCGGAACTGCAACGGCGACGCTTCCGTGCCATCGCTCAGGTGGCCGGCCTGATGCATCGAGGCTTTCCAGGATCTGGCAAGAGCACCGGACAGCTGCAGATCAGTGCCTCGCTGCTGTTCGACGTGTTCGAACGCCATGAACCGCAGAACCGTCTGCTGCTGCAGGCGCGCCGTGAGGTGCTCGATGAACAGTTGGAGCTGTCGCGCCTGGAGGCAGCTCTGCAGCGGGCTGCACAGCAGGAATGGCTGCATGTGGCAACGCCGCGGCCCGGCCCCCTGGCCTTCCCGCTGCTGGTGGAGCGGCTCAACAACCGCATGAGCAACGAAACCGTTCTGGAACGCATTCAGAGGATGCAGGAGGAGGCGCTCCGACGGGAGCAATCAGGTGCGTGAGATCACGCTGCTGATCTCAGGAGAGATCTAAGTTTCGGGCGGATCGTCACACCGGGCGGATGAGCTCGACGCCATCAGCTGTGCCGGAGAAACAGAACGTGCCCTGGCCTCAGTTCGCCGGACTGTTCCTGCGCATCGGGGTGCTGGGTTTCGGAGGCCCCCAGGCCCACATCGCGATGCTGCGCAACGAGATCGTGGAGATCCGCCAGTGGGTGGATCCTGAGCGCTTCGAGGAAGGCCTCGGCCTCTGTGAAGCCTTGCCGGGGCCGGCCTCCAGTCAGATGGCGATCTACCTGGGATGGCTTCGCCATGGCTGGATCGGCGGACTGGTGAGCGGCACCTGCTTCCTGCTGCCCGGGATGCTGATCGTGCTGCTGCTCAGTGAGCTCTGGCGCAACGGGCAGGCACTTCCCAGCTTCACGACCGCGCTGCAGACCATCCAACCGGTGGTGGCCGCGATCATCTGGGCCTTCGCCTGGAAACTGATCCGCCGGCGCACCGAGCGGTGGCAGATCCTCACCGCCGCCCTGGTGATGCTGGGGGTTCTGCTCAATACCCTGGGCGACCTGCCGCTTCCCGCCGGTCTGCTGCTGCTGCTGGCGGGTCTGGCCCGGTTGTTCAGCGCCCCGCTGGACCAGTCGAAGGGAGCGGCACTGCTGCTGCCACTGCCCCTGGGTCTGACCGCTGGAGCCGGCAGCGCCGGAACCGGTCTGATGACAGGGCTGTTCAGCGTGTTCTTCAAGACCGGTCTGCTGGTGTTCGGCGGGGGGCTGGTGATCATTCCGCTCCTGCAGCAGCAGGTGGTGGAGCTGGGCTGGCTCAGCCCCGGCGAGTTTCTCGACGGTGTGGCGATCGGACAGATCTCCCCCGGGCCTGTGGTGCTGACCAGCACCTTCGTCGGCTACCAGGCGGGCTGGAATGCCGGAGGCTTCGCAGCGGGCCTGGCCGGCGCGGCGGCTGCCACGATCGGAATCTTCCTGCCCAGCTTCGGCTTCATCCTGCTGGCGACGCCGCTGCTGCAGCGCCTGCGCCGACAGCCACGGGTGCGGATGGTTCTGGAGGGATTGCTGGCAGGCGTTCCGGGAGCGGTGGCCGGGGCGGCGGTGTCGATCAGCGCAACAGCGCTGCAGGTGGGACTGCCCTGGATTCAGCTGCCGTTGTTTGTCGTGAGCCTCTGGCTGAGCGTCAGCGGGCGGATGAAACCACTGCCACTGATCGCCATCGCCCTGATGATCGGCGTGCTGATCGAAGCGCTGGTCTGAGATGGATCTGTTCCTCGTCGTTCTCGGCGGCCGAATCAAGGGATGTCATGTGGAACTTCACGACGTGCGCTGGGTGGTGGGCGACTGCTTTGACGACACCATCCCGGATCTGCGCCGGCAGTGGATCGGTCAGCGCCGGGGGATGCATGTGGACAGCTACCGGCGCATCACCCGTGTGGATGGCCACCGTGTGGAGGTGCTGGAAGAACCGGAGACGGAGGCCCGCAGGAGCGGAACACCGCAACTCTGGTTCGTGAACCTGGGCGCCTATGACCCGAACGACATGGCGGAACGCCATCGCTTCGGGCTGCTGGTGGCCACCTCATCCCAGGCCGCCAAGGCCAGGGCGAAACGGCTGTGGCTGAGGGAATACGACCAGGTGCACAAGGATGATCTGCACGGTCTGGCACCACCGGAGGAGCTGGATGATCTGCTGCCGATCGAAGGGAACGGACGCTGGCGGCTGCAGCTGACCCCGCTGGATCACGGCGAGGACCCTCCGGAGACACCGGACTGGTATGGCTATCGGGTGCTTTAGCGCCGCATCACCCCTACGGTTGCCTCGACATTCACGCTCGCGGCGACATGCTGACCTGGCTCGTGCCCGTCCTCGCCGCAGCCGGCGGTGCTGCCGCCGCGGCCGTGATCGGCTCCCGTCAGAACAGACATCTGCGTCGCCGCATTGATTTTCTGGTCAGCGCCTCCGCGTTCACGGTTCTGCGCCTGGAGCCCGCGGCCCGCGCGCAGGAGCTGCAGGGCATGAAGGAGCTGATCGAGCAGGCCGCCGGCAACCGCAGCCTGTCGCGGGGCAAGCGGGCCAATGCCGCCCTGGTGAAACAGGTTCATGACCTCGTTCTCTCCCGTGAGGCCGAGGCCGACAGATGAGCACACCGACACCACCGCTGCCGGATCACGATCGGGAGGAGTGGAGAGACTTCCTGCTCCAGGAAGTGGTCACGTATCTGGGAGACCACAAGGAGGAGATCATCGGTCGCTATCAGGAGCAGAGCCGCGGACGTCTGTCACGGGACCAGATCGAAGCGCAGGGGCTGCTCGACTTCGACGTCTCGATCACGCTTCACAGGGATCGACCATCCAGCTTCGGGCTCGGCCAGGGCTTTTTCAAGATCAACCTGATCCGCTGAGGCGCCTGGCTTTTCGGTGGTACGTTCGATCCGGACACAACTGGAAATGGACACCCAGCAGATCATCACCATCGGCACGCCGTTCCTCGTCTTCGGCGCCTTGTTCGTGGTTCTGGTTCTGATCTGGGAGAAGTGACGCCGACCGTCGTCGCGCTGTTCTGGACCCCGTATGCCGACTGGATCTACACGGTGGTGAGCCTCAGCGGACTGCTGCTGATCTGCTGGCTGGTGATCGGGCGCAGCAACGGCTGATCCTCAGCCCGGGATCGCTTCCATCTCAGGTTCGAGCAGAACGTCGCGAGCGTTGTTGAATCGGGTCATCATCTCCGGATCTCCGCCCTTGTCGGGGTGGTGCTGCACGGCGAGCAGCTTGTGAGCACGCTTCACCTGCTGCTCGGTGAGACGACCGGTGAGCGGCAGACCGAGGCTTTGACGGGCCTTGATCGCATCAATGTCGGGATCGCGGCCCATCGGGCACTGCTCACGCCGGTGATTCGACTTGCCGGGTTTTCGCTTGCCGCCGCTGCCACGCTTGCCGCCGCCGCCGTCACTGCCACCGAACCCCGCTGTCTTCGCCACCGTGAACGTCAGTACAAGGGCGCCACAATGACTGATCGCGGGCTCGGTCTCAAGTGATCTGGGTGACGCTCAGGTCTCCAGAACCACCGGACGGGCTGATCAAGCGAGACGTGTGAGCCCGCCTGATCGCAGTGACTCAGGCGAAAGAAGGGGGATTGATCAATGCACACTGCGGAGTGCTGATCAGGTCGTAGCCGCTGCGGATGCGACTCGCACGGGGATCGAGAACGGTGCTCAGACGCTGGCCTTCCGAAGTGGCTTCCAGAACGATCTGCTGACCGATGAGAACGATCCGGAACGTCCAGGGGAGCAGGCCGGGAAGGGTGAATGTCATGCCGGACCTGTCGGTATCCGAAAGATGCCCCACTATTGGCACATGTCCAGCCTTGAAATGGGAACGATTCGGTTAAGCCGGGGAGAGTCTTAATAATCCCTTCAGAATAAAAACCTCTGCGGCAGAGAATTGCTCACCAGCATCAATTTCATCGCGTCTTTATCACGAAATCATGACCGTGGAACGGGTCAGCAGCTACCCAAGACCCCCTCGCCTCGAGCCCAGCCATGAGCACATCCTGGTGAAGGCTCTGGGGCAGACCCTGGTGGAAACGACCCGCAGCCTGCGGGTGCTCGAGACCTTTCATCCACCGACCTACTACCTGCCGCCGGAGGCGATGCGATCGGATCTGATCCAACCGGTGGGCGGACGACCATCGTTCTGCGAATGGAAGGGGGTCGCCAGCTACTTCGATGTCGTCGTTGCAGACCGACGTCTGGCCCGAGCGGTCTGGACCTATCCGAGTCCATCGGAGCGATTCCGCGAGCTGGCCGGCTGGTTCGCCCTCTATCCACAGATGATGGATGGGTGCTGGGTTGAGGGAGAACGGGTCATCCCGCAACAGGGGGGGTTCTACGGAGGCTGGATCACCTCCCGGGTGGAGGGACCCTTCAAAGGGGATCCGAACCACCCTGAGTTGATCTGATCAGCCCAGAGCCTTGTTGGCCACCACCGCAAAGAACGGATCGCCCTTGCCTCCGAGCAGACCCATCACGCCCTGCCCACGGGTCTGTTCGGCGATGATCTCGGGCTTCGGCCATCCCTGGGCCATCAGCACGGTGGCGACGTAGGAGAGGTGATCGCGGTCGTCACCATCGGTCCAGATCTGGGGTGCCTTGCTGAAGAACATCCGGTTGCTGAAGGCGCAGATCAGCACCCCGTTCGGCCGGGTCACTCGAAGAAGCTCAGCGGCGATGGCCTCCGGCTGCTGCAGATACTGCCAGCCCGCCACGATCAGGGTGACGTCAACACTGGCATCCTCAAGCGGCAGCACCTGATCGCGGTTGAGGTTCTGGACCCAGTGGCGGTCGAGCCGTGGATTCGCCGCCAGCTCCTCGTCATTGAGACCGTGACCGATCACCTCGTCGTAGGCGATCTCCTCAGGCAGGTGGCTGACCCAGCTGCTCATCAGATCCAGCACCACGGCGCAGGGGGGGATCCGCTCCCGGTAGAGCTGCGTCAGGGTCGCCCGGAAGCCGGCATCCAGGTGATGCACGAAGCGGGGCTCGCTGTAGAAGAGAGCATCGTCACTGCCATCCAGCTTGTAGCGCTGGGACTCTTCAAGAACGCGGACGGCGGGCATCGCTCAGCCCAGCTCCAGGTACCAGCGCACCACCGCCGTCAGCTGACCGACGATGCCGTGTCCGCTGATCAGTTCCCCGACCACGGCGGCCGTGAAACCGATCATCGCGGCTCTGCCGTTGAGACGTTCGACGGAAGCCAGGGCCGTTGTGTTCCACGGGCGGGCGGTGGTGAGGGATTCCCCGAATCGCTCCGGTTGTTCGTACAGAAAGGCCGGGCGGGTCATGACTGCCTGCAGATCCAGCGGACCTTAACGGCCGTGTCGGGTCGACCGGGGTAGGGGCCCCACTCACCGGATTCATTCCGGCGTTCCATCACGCCCAGATCACAGCGGGCGCGCATCGGGATCGATCGCACGGTCCAGGCTCGCTCTCCGGCCCGCCGCAGCATCACAGCCGCCTCGAAGGTGACCACATCTCCGGAGCGGCTGGGATTGCTCAGATACTCGCCGGCCTCGAGGCGATCCGTGCCCATCGAGTCCATGTACACCCAGTCCGCAGCAGGAAGGCGTCCGGAGGCGAGCAGACGATCACGGCGGATCCTCCAGGCCTCCGGCTCCGCAGCCGGCGCCCAGGCCTCCGATGCCAGCAACGGATGAGGGGCCGTCAAAGGAGCCGTCAGCAGGGCCAGCAGAAGGCCACACAGACGACGGCGGATCGGACGCGGACCGGACAGCATGGCGGCACCTGAACTGCAGGGACGGTGACACAGACGCGGAACACACTGCTGGAGCGGCTGCGCCACGACCCTTCCGCCAAGGATCTACCCCAGCTGGTGGACCGGTTGGAACAGGAGCAGCCGGCGGACCTGCCCCTTGACGCTGATCTGCTGAGCGGGGTCTGGGAGCTGCGCTGGAGCAGCTCGACGCAACCCTGGCTGAAACAGGCTCCCTGGCTGGACAACCTGCAGGCCCTGGATCCGGAGAATGGGCGCGGCTGCAACCTGCTGCGGCTGAGAGGTGCTCTGGGGGTTCTCGCCGGCATCAGCGTTCAGGCCGATCTGAAACAGCTGGAGGGATGTCGTGTGGAGGTCCGCTTCCGCCGCGGAGGCTGGGTGGGACCGCAGCTGCCCGGTGGCGGACGCCTGCAACTGCTGCGGGATGTGCAGCAGAGCTTCCCGGCCTGGCTCGACATCACCGTGCTGGATCAGCAGCTGCGCATCTGCCGCGGCAATGCCGGCACCACGTTCGCCCTGCTGCGTCGAGACGATCTGTCCCTGAACGACCTGTTCGACACCTGACGGTGAGGATCGTTCAGACCGCCAGATAGGGATCCAGAAACTGGAGAGGACGATTCATCGTTTCGGAGAACCCGAGGATGCCGCGATCGCGATGCTCGTAGAGCAGGGAATCGTCCTCTTCGAGCAGAAAGGTGCCGCCGCGCTGACACATCCAGCGATCGTCCGGCACATATCGGCGCCAGCGACCCAGCACCTCGATCATGTTGTTCAACCGCACCGTGGCCAGTTCGAACGGTCTCTGGAACCCGTCGCCCCCAGCAAGCCGGAACAGGGGGCTGTCAAACCGCTGCGCTGCCGAGCGATCGCCGCTGTAACCACGGAACACCTCGGCGAGGGTTCCAGGGGAGCCGAACCCGGCGCACATCAGCAGCAGATCAGGCCAGGCACCTGCCCCGGTGGCGAGTCCTTCGTACAGGCCACAGGCGCGGTGCAGCTGCGCATCGCTCTCCACCTGCAGCCGATCGCGGGGAAAGCCGGTGAAGGTCGCAAAACGCTCGGCTCCAGCAGAATCCCCGATGCCGATGGCCAGCAGGCGGATGCCGGCCCGATCCAGAGAAGGAAGTGCCGGCACCAACGCCTGGGCGTACTCCAGGGAGTCGAAATCCCCGAGCTGACTGAACAGCAGCACCAGTCGCCGGCAACCCCGCTGCATTTCGGGGATTTCAGCGAGACGGTCCAGCAGGGGCTGAGGTGGGGTCATGAAGGGGTGGCGTCAACGGCAGGTTGACATCGATCGGTGATCAGGCGAATTGGCCAGACTCCTCCCATCGGGAACTGCCTGAGGAATGACGTTCGCAATTTCAGTCGGCGAAGACTCGCGGCAGTACCGCCAGGTGGGCGACTACGAGGATCTCGACGAAGCGATGGAAGCCTTCAATGAGCTGATCAACCGACGGAACTGGAGCGAGAGCGATTTGGTGGTGGCGTTGAGTGATCGTCGCTCCGGAAAACGGTTGGCTCAGTACGGACTGCAGGATTTCAACTATGAACAGCACGGATCACCAGAGCTTGAAGGTTGAAGCTTGAGGAGGCCAGTCGTGCAACATCTGGAAGAGACCGATCAGCACGGGAACGACCCGAGGAAAATCTGGAGGTGGCATCACCTCCAGACCGCGACGCAACCAAGGTCTTCTTCCTGTTGAGACCTCGGTGAACGCAGTGAACCCCTGGGAGTGATGCTGTCGATACCCCCAAATGGGGTGCTGAATCACTCCGGGATTCGATGGATCAGGCCACCTCCCGGGACTCTGGGTCTTCTGCTTGGGAGCGAAGGAAGCGTTTCATCTGGGCCGACTCGTAACCGGTCAGCGCGACATCGTTCTGGACGTCGCAGACGTCGGTTTCAGCCAGGACTGGATCAACCGAGCAGAGACGTTTCATCAGCTCCTGATGGTCGTGCTCAGACAGGGAGCCATCCGCAGACCACTTCAAGCAGGTTCGACCGGTGAACGTTTGATGAAAAGCCGACGGGGCCATTGCTGCCTCCTGCCTTGATGGGACCAACCTCCCAACAGGACGAAACGGATCGATACCCCCAAACAGGTGCAATTGCTATCGGTTGGATCTGAACCAACAAGCTCCGCTTCCCTCGGTGTTCAATGGCTTCATGACCAACAGCACCCCGAATCTCGTCGCTTGGATGGCCGAGTACCAGAGGTATCTGGACTTGGTCGACGCAGGGGCTGCGGAAGACGCTGCCGCTCTCAGGCTGGAAATCGAGGAGGGGTTGAAATGGGTGGAGTTGAGCTGGGCTGACCTGGAATTTGCGGTTGGTCAGAAGAGCTGAGGCTCAGCCCGTTCACGCGTCGTCGTTGGGTCCGTCCTCTTCACCTGCGGAACGACGGCGTTCCACCTGAACGAACACGAGCCAGGCGAGGCTGGCCAGACCACCGCCGACCCAGTCGCTGCGCAGCAGTTCAACGATCGCAATCGTGCTGGATCCGATGCGGAGGCCACGCAGGAGAAATGTCGTCAAAGATGGCAGGGCTGCGTCTGCCCATGATCCCAACCCACAGCCTTCCCAGCGACAGCCTTCCCAGCGGCGAGGATCTGCTGGCTCTCGAGCGGCAGTGCCGCCGCAGCGGCAGCGGCATCACCATGGCCTCCCTGATCGGGACCTGGCGGCTCAGGGCCACATGGAGCCGTGACGGAACCCCGGCTCCGGCAGCCTCCGCGGCCCTGCTCAGAGGACTCGGCGCCTGCCTGATCCTCAGCGGAGAGGAGACGGACGGAGCCCTGCGGATCGCCAATCAGGTGAATCTCGGTTCGCTGCGTCTTCGCTTCGATGGAGAGGCCGAACTCACAGGTCGACGGCCGCTGCTGATGTTCAGCTTCAGGAGCGTTCGCCTCAGCCTTGGCACGCTGACGCTGTTCGAGCGGGGCCTGCCGCAGCCCGACGCCCGACGCATGCCGTTCTTCGCGCTGATCGGTCTGGATCGGGAACAGGGTCGGCTCAGCGCCAGAGGACGCGGCGGCGGACTGGCCCTCTGGATGCGCTAGGCGAGACAGACGGGACCAGGGACTTGCACCCGATCCGACGAGGGGATGTGATGACCGCAGCGCCTGTTCCCCATGACGACATCCAACCGTCGCGACGAGCTGCTGCTGGCTTACCGCTGGCCCGCAGCCATCGTGGTCTCCAGCATCGTGCTCGCGGCGGCAGCGGTGGTGCTCGCCTGGACCGCGGTCCGTCTGCTGAGGAATCCGATCCCGGTGCGCATCGAGGGCGGACTGGATGTGGAACGTCTGGTGATGCCCGCGGCCATCACGATCCGCACCGAAGACCCGCTGCCCGTGACAGGCACGGTCGGCGTGAAGGATCAGGTCGAGATCAGCGGCCAGGCGCCGCTGGCGATCAAGGGCCCGATCACCGTTCGGAGCATCGAGGCCCCGGTGAAGGTCGGTGGTGCGGTGACAGCCCGGGTGGATGCCATCGAACAACCCATCAGCGTGACCGCCAGGGACAGCTTCCCCGTGACCGGAACGGTGAAGGTGGACGACACGGTCCGCATCGGGGGGTCGGTGAAAGTGGAGGGCAAGGTCGGCGCCGACGTTCACCCGAAGCTGCTGCCCATCAAATGATTCGGCAGACCGTTCGATGACCTACTCCGTCGCCCTGGCGATGCTGCAACGCGACGGCTGCTGGCTGCTGCAGCTGCGCGATGACATCGACACGATCATCTACCCGGGCCACTGGGGTCTGTTCGGCGGACACGTCGAAGCGGGAGAGGCCCCGGAGCAGGCGGTGCTGCGCGAACTGGAGGAGGAGATCGGCTGGAGACCGGAGACGGCCCTGCCGCTCTGGTTCAGCCACGACAACGGCAGCCGCATCGCCCATGTGTTCCGAGGAGACCTGACCGATCCGATCGAACGTCTGCATCTGCAGGAGGGGCAGGACCTGAAGCTGACATCGTTGGAGGAACTGAGCAGCGGCCACGTCTGGAGCGATCATTGCGGCGAGACGCGGCCGATCGCTCCTGGCCTCCGGGTGGTGATCGACCGGCTGCTGGCGGAAGCCGATGGCTGAGGTGTGGTTCGAAGCCCGGCAGGTGGAGGCCTGGCTGAGCGGCAGGCCCGTGATCCAACAGCTCAATCTGACCCTTGCACTGGGGCAGTCGACAACGGTGCTGGGACCCAACGGGGCCGGCAAAAGCACGTTGGTGAAACTGATCGAGCGCAGCCTCCATCCGATCGTGCAGGCTGACGCCCACCTGAAGCTGTTCGGCAGCGAGACGGTGAATCTCTGGCAGCTGCGAAGCCGGCTCGGGGTGGTGACCACGGAGCTGGAAACGCGTTTTCCCCCAGGGGTCGAAGCCCGTGATGTGGTGCTCAGCGGCCTGTTCGGCTCGATGCGTCTCGGCCGGGATCAGACGCCCACCCCCGACCAACGCCGCCATGGCGATGCCCTGCTGCACCAGCTGGGTCTGGAGACCATCGCAGAGCAGCGCTTCGGGCAGCTGTCCGATGGCCAGCGACGACGGCTGATGATCGCCCGCGCCCTCGTGCACTCGCCCGAGGTTCTGGTGCTCGATGAACCGAGCCGTGCCCTTGATCTGAAGGCCGCCCATCAGCTGCTGCAGACCCTGCGGCAGTTGTGCCGCAACGGCACGACGGTGGTGCAGGTGACGCATCGCATCGACACCATCGTTCCTGAAATGCAGCGGGTGCTGTTTCTGGATGGTGGAACTGTGGTGGGGGATGGATCACCGGCACAGATGCTCACCGCCGAGCGGCTGAGCGCTCTGTTCGACACCGATCTCACCGTGGTTGAGGCCAACGGCTACCGGCAGGTGCTGCCGGCCTTCAGGCCAGCCAGCGGGTGATCACGGTGCCGTCGTAGACGTGTCCGGAGGCTTCCACCACAGGCTTGGTCTCCGGGTTGATGAACACATCGTGGAGGACGTTCTCAGGCCCCTGGAACATCACGGTGGCCCGCGTCGGATCGTCCTTGCAGACACCGATGTAGAAGGTGCTGACGCCCATCTGAGCGAACATCGCCTGCTGCTCCGGGGCGTTCATGTGATCGCGGTACTCCTCGAAGCTGTTGCTGAGCCTGAAATCCAGAACAGTGGTCTCGGTCATGGATGCGAACCGCGGATCAGGGGCTGAGGTTGGAGTGACTCCTCAGCACACCATGGCGGGGGGCCAGCAGAAAGGCCAGCAGGAACTGGGCCGTCTGCACCAGCACGATGCAACCGGCTGTGGAGCTGTCGCTCCAGTAGCTGATGAACACCCCCAGCACACTGGAGAGCACGCTGCTGAGCACCGCCAGCAGGGTCATCCGATCGAAGCGATCCGTGAGCAGGTAAGCCGTGGCCCCGGGGGTCACCAGCATCGCCACCACCAGGATGATGCCGACGGTCTGCAGACCGGCGACGGCAGCCAGCGACAGCAGCCCCAGCAGCATGTAGTGGAGCAGTCCGGTGTTGATGCCGATCGAGCGGGCGTGGGTGGGATCGAAGCAGAACAGCATCAGATCGCGCCGGAACAGCAGCAGCAGCGACACCACCAGAGCGGAGATGAGCAGGGTCTGCTGCAGGTCGGCCGAGGAGATGCCCAGAACGTTGCCGAACAGGATGTGGGTGAGGTCGATGTTGCTGCGGGTCTTCGACACCAGCACCAGCCCGAGGGCGAAGAAACCGGTGAACACCAGACCGATCACCGTGTCCTCCTTCACGCGCGATTTCTGCTTGACGAAGCCGATGGCAGCCACCGAGCCGACGCCGAAGACGAAGGCACCGAGGGAGAACGGCAGGCCGAGGGCATAGGCCACCACCACGCCGGGAAGCACCGCATGGGAAACGGCGTCGCCCATCAGCGCCCAGCCCTTGAGCGTCATGTAGCAGGAGAGCAGACCGCAGACTCCTCCCACCAGGGCACTGACCAGCAGCGCCCGCACCATGAAGGCATGACTGAGGGGGTCCAGCAGGAACGACATCACCGCCGCATCGGGCCGCAGACCTCAGTCTTTCAGTCCGGTCGACCGGGCAGGTCCAGGTGCGGGTCCGTCCCGGGGAGGGACCTGATTCCCCAGCAGCCGATCAGGCTCGGGTGGTCTGCCTCTGACGCGTGCCGCACGCTTCGATCCAGTCCGCCAGACCAGCCCTGAGGCGTCTGCCGACCCGGGCAAGCCGCACGGTGCAGGGCGTGTTGCGTCGTCTGCTGCCTTGGGTGTTCGCCAGTCAGCGGCTGCAACTGGACCATGGCAATGCCGACGAGGGGCTGGCGCGGGAATTCGCCGCCCAGCAGCAGGGGGAGCGAACCCTTCTGCTCGCCTTCCGGCATCCCAGCCCGCGGGATCCGCTGGTGCTGGCGGATCTGTTCTGGACGCGGGTGCCTGAGGCTGCGCGCCGGCTTGGACTGACACTGCCGCGCCCGATCGAACTGCGGTTCCTCTACGACCGCGGCATCCCGCTCTGGGCCGGACCGTTGATCGGTTGGCTGCTGCAGCGGTGCGGCGGCATCGCAATCCACCGGGGACGGCTCGACCGACCTGCACTGAAACAGGCCCGCGATGCTCTGGCCCAGGGTCGCCACGCCCTGGTGGTGGCCCCTGAAGGAGCGACCAACAACCTCTCCGGCGAGATGGCTCCCCTCGAACCGGGGGTGGCCCAGCTGGCCTTCTGGGCAGCGGAAGACATGGATGAAGCGGACGATCCCCGTCCGCTTCATGTGATTCCTGTCGGCATCCGCTACAGCTGGCGTCGACCGGACTGGGCGGCTCTGGAAGCGCGGCTGACCGCACTCGAGCAGCACCTCGGGCTGAGCCCGGAGGATCAGGGGAACCGCCGGGAACGGCTTCTGCGCATCGGCGCGGAGCTGATCGAGGCCCTCGAACAGCTGGAACGGCTGCATCCGGAGCCGGATCAACCGTTGACCCAGCGGATCGAGGCCTACCGACTGCATGGACTTCGCAAGGCTGAAAGCCATTTCGGACTGCGGGCCAGCGGCACATTGCAGGAGCGCTGCCGCCGCATCGAACAGGCGGCCTGGGACCGCATCTACCGCGAGAACCTCGATCAGCTGCCACCGCTCGAGCGCAGCCTGGCGGACTGGGAGGCGCGAGAAGCGGATCAGCAGCTGACGCGCATGCGCCTGGTGGAGCACTTCACCAGCGTCAGCGGTCACTACGTGAGCGATCAACCGGACTTCGACCGCTTCGCCGAGATGGTGCTGCTGGTGGAGGAGGCGATCGGATGGATCGAGGCCAGCCCCTGGAACGGCAAGCCTTCCCTCGGTCCGCAGCGGGTCGAACTGAGTCTCGGGGAGGCGCTCGCCGTGCAACCACGGGTGGCCGACTACCGCAGCAACCGCCGCCGGGCCGTGCAGCAGCTCACCAACGATCTCGAGCAGGCACTCACGGAGCTGATGCGAGCCAGACTGGAGTGAGCACCGCCAACCATGCTGCTCACCTACCTGTTCTGCCTGCTTGCCGGGGGTGTGCTCATCGCCCTGTCTCTGGAGGGCGACAGCGGGGCCGACGCCGATGGAGCGGGCGGCAATCTCAGCCTGCTGTTCAGCACCCCGTTCTGGTCCTTCGGCCTGTGCGGGTTCGGTCTGTGCGGTCTGCTGCTCAGCCTGCTGACCCGCAGCGGCACCGTTCTGCCGACGGTGGTCGTGGCTCTTGGGATGGGAGTGGCCATGGGACTGGCCGCAGCACGGCTGCTGGGCCTGATGGGCCGGCGGGACGTCGACAGCCTGGTGCGCAGCGCTGATCTGATCGGGCGGGAGGGCATCGTCACCCTGGCGATCGAAGCGGAGAGCCGCGGCTTCGTGGAGCTGACGGCCCGCGGCAGCCTGATCCGCCGACCGGCCGTCAGCAACGGGGGAAGCTTGCCTCAGGGCACCACGGTGGTGGTGGTGGCCAGTGACGGGCACACCCTGCGGGTGGATCGCATTTGATGGCGGATCGACAGGATCGGCGCTAGGGAAGACATCTCCTGCCGAATCGAATGAAAGGGCCACCACTTCAGAAGCAGCCCCTGCTGCAGGTGCAACCGGCATCCCCGCCGATGTGGAGCAACGGGCGCAGTGACAACTCCGTTGTGCTGGGCGCTGTCGGCGGTGTCTTCATCGGCCTGATCGCCCTGACTCTGATCAGCCGCTGGATGATCCGCATCTGCCGACCCAACGAGATGCTCGTGGTGACCGGTTCCAACTCGGACCAGGGCAGCCAGGGCATGAAGGGATACCGGGTGGTGGCCAACGGTGGCTGGACCTTCGTCAAGCCGATTCTCGAAACCGCCCGCCGTGTCGACGTCACGCTGCTGCCGGTGGTGGTGGAGGTGCGCAACGCCTATTCCCACGGCGGAACCCCGCTGAACATCCAGGCCATCGCCAACGTCAAGGTGAGCACCGATCCGGAGGTGCGCAACAACGCCATCGAGCGCTTCCTCGGTCATGACCCCTCGGAGATCGTGCAGGTGGCCAAGGAGAACCTCGAGGGCAATCTGCGCAGTGTGCTGGCCCAGCTCACCCCCGAACAGGTCAACGAAGACCGGCTCCGCTTCGCCGAGCAGATCGCCGAGGATGTCGGTCAGGACATGCGTCGACTGGGGCTGCAGCTGGACACGCTCAAGATCCAGAGCGTCTTCGATGACGTGGACTACCTGAATTCGATCAGCCGACGCCGCGTCGCCCAGATCGTCCGCGATGCGGAGATCGCCGAAGCGGAGGCGATCGGTCAGGCCGAGCGGGTGGAAGCGCAGATGGAGGAGGTGGCCGAGGTGATGCGCACCGAGGCGGACACCGTTGTGCTGCAGAAAACCAATGAGGTGCGCACCAAGGTGGCGCAGATGGACAAGCAGGCCCGCTCCGAGGAGGAGCGCACGAAGGCGGCTGAGCAGGAGGCCAGGGCCCGCGCCGAGCAGCAGCTGCAGAGGGTGCGTGCGGAGCTGGAGCGCCTGCGGCTGAAGGCGGAGGAGGTGCTGCCGGCCCAGGCCAGTCAGAAGGCCAAGGAACTGCGGGCCCGGGGCCAGGCGGCGGCCACGGCGGAGGACGTCAAGGCCAGCGCTCTGGTCAATGACCTGCTCACCCAGGTGTGGGAGGAAGCGGGCAGCACCGCGGAGCTGGTGTTTCTGCTGCAGCAGATCGAGATGGTGCTCTCCCAGGCCACGCGTCTGCCGGCCCGCCTGAAACTTCAGCGGGTCACCGCTCTGGATGGCAACGGCGCCCAGTCCCTCGCCAGTCTTGTGGCCCTCAACCACGTGGTGGTGCGCCAGTTCTTCGAGCAGGTGAACGAGATTCTCGGCATCGATCTGCTCGGCACCCTGACCAACTCCCAGGAGAATCACTGATGTTCATCGCACTCGGTCTCACCGGCGCCGCCGGCATCTGGGCGTTCGTCGTGCTGCTGCGTCAGCTGTACTACATCTGCCAGCCCAGTGAAGTGCTGATCTTCGCTGGCCTGCGGCGGACCACCGGCAGCGGTCAGCCGGTGGGGTATCGCACCGTGCGAGGCGGCAGCGCCCTGCGCATCCCCCTGCTTGAGGAGGTGATGCGCCTTGACCTCAGCAACATGATCATCGACCTGAGGGTGGAGAACGCCTACTCCCGGGGCGGGATTCCCCTGAACGTCTCCGGCGTCGCGAACATCAAGATCTCCGGTGATGAGCCGGGCATCCACAACGCGATCGAACGCCTGATCGGCAAATCACAGGACGAGATCCGACACATCGCCAAGGAGACGCTGGAGGGCAATCTGCGCGGTGTGATGGCCAGCCTCACCCCCGAGCAGCTCAACGAGGACAAGGTGACCTTCGCCCGCACCCTGCTGGAGGAGGCGGAGGACGATCTGCAGAAACTCGGACTGGTGCTGGACACCCTGCAGATCCAGAACATCTCCGATGACGTTCGCTATCTCGATTCGATCGGTCGCAAGCAGCTGGTGGAGCTGAAGCGGGACTCGCGCATCGCCGAAGCGGAGGCCAGCTCCCAGTCAGCGGTGAAGAAGGCCGAGAACGAGCGGATCACCGCGCTGCGGCGACTGGACAAGGAGCTGGCCGTGGCGACGGCGGAGGCGGAGAAACGCATGCAGGATGCCCTCACCGGCCGTGATGCGTTGGTGGCGGAGGTGGAAGCGATGGTCGGAGCCGAGCTGGCCCGGGCCCAGGCCGAAGTGCCTGTGCAGGAGGAACGCATCAAGCAGGTGATGCAACAGCTCGAAGCCGATGTGATCGCACCGGCGGAATCCGAATCGCTGACGATGATCGCCGATGCCAAGGGTGAGGCCGCCACGATCGTGGAACAGGGTCGTTCCCAGGCCGAGGGTCTCCGGGAACTGGTGGAGTCGCTCCGACGCTCCGGCGACGACGCCAAACGGTTGTTCCTGTTGCAAAAGCTGGAGCCGTTGCTCACCATGCTGAGCGACACGGTTCAGCCGGTCGAGGTTGAAGAAGTGACCCTGATCGGCGAGCGCGAGGGGCAGGTCAACCTGTCCCTGGCCACCCTGCTCAAGCAGCTGCAGGACAGCACGGGAATCCGGCTGCTGCAGAACGACTCCGAGCCCTCCAACGGCTCCTGATCCCCTTCCACGATCTCCACCCTCCCCGCCATGTCCCGCGCCACCCGACTGATCCGTCGTCTCGACAAGGTTCTGAACCGCCATGACAGCTTCGGCGACAACCCGGATGGGTTCGTCGATGCCGTGTTCGACGAACTCGAACGCGAGCTGGAGGCGGTTCAGCAGAAATCCAAACCCGAGCACTGGGCCGAGATCTATGTGGAGCGGGACCGGGCCCGCATCAAACAGGCCGTGCTGAACCGGGTGATGGAACGCGGTTCGACAACCGCTGACCAGGCGTGATCAGTGCGGGGCTTCAGGGGTGCTGTTGCCGGTGAGCAGATCCGGCGGCAGCCCCCCGAAGGTCATCGCCAGATTCTCAGGAGTGAACACTTCAGAGGTCTCTCCGTAGGCGAGCACGGTCTTGTTGATCAGCACCACCAGATCGCAGAAGTCGCGCACATGGCTGAGGTCGTGGGTGGAGATCAGGATCGTGCGACCTTCCTCGCGGAACTGCAGAAACAGCTGAGCCATGAGCTGTTCGGTGCGCACGTCCACGCCATTGAACGGCTCATCCAGCAGCAGCACATCAGCCCGCTGAGCGATGGCCCGGGCCAGGAAGGTGCGCTTGCGCTGGCCGCCTGAGAGCGCAGCGATCGGCCGGTTGCGCAGCTCGAGCAGGTCGACCCGCTGCAGTGCATCGCCCACGGCGACACGATCGCTGCTGCGGGGGATCCGCAGCGGATTCATGGAGCCGTAACGGCCCATCATCACCACATCCCACACAGAGACTGGGAACTGACAGTCGACGCCCTCGCTCTGAGGGACGTAGGCCACCGCCTGCTGCCGCTGGGCCTCCCGCACACTGCGGCCGTTGATGCGGATGTGGCCACGGGATGGCCGCACGAAGCCCGTCAGCGCCTTGAACAGGGTGGACTTGCCGGCACCGTTCATGCCCACGAGCCCGCAGATGCAACCCTCAGGCAGATGCAGGCTGGCGTCGTACAACGCAACCGTGCCGTTGTAATCGACGCAGAGCTGCTCCGCCTCGATGCGCATCACCCCTTGCCTCCGGCCAGACCGTCGCGGATCAGCTTCACATTGTGCCGCTGCAGGTCCAGCAGGGTGGATGCCGGGCCATCCGCTGAAGACAGGGAATCGACGTAGAAGGTTCCCCCGAAGCGGGCACCGGTGGCTTCTGCCACCTGACGCTGAGCCGCATCGCTCACGGTGCTCTCACAGAACACCGCCGGCACCTGCCGTTCCCGCACCAGGTCGATCAACCGGGCCATCCGCCTCGGGGTGATCTCACTTTCGGCGTTGACCGGCCACAGATAGGCCTCGCGAAGGCCGTAATCATCCGCGAGGTAAGAGAAGGCCCCCTCGCAGCTCACCAGCACGCGCCGCTGCTCAGGAATCCCCGCCAGCGTGCGGCGCAGCTCGTCGTCGAGAGTCTTGAGACGATCCTTGTAGAGGCGGCCGTTGGCGGCGAAGACATCCGCACCAGCGGGATCCAGACGCGTGAAGGCCTGCACCAGACGATCCACATAGGCCATGGTCCGTTTCGGCGACATCCAGGCATGGGGATTGGGCTTGCCGGCGTAGGCGTCCTCTCCGATCAGGAGCGGCTGCATTCCCTCCGTCAGCGTGAGCGTGGGAATGTCGCCGGCCGCGGCGGTGAAGCGCCGGGCCCAGAGCTCCAGACCAAATCCGTTCTCGATGATCAGGGACGCTCCCGCGGCCTGCTCGATGTCGCTGGGGGTGGGCTGATAGCCGTGGATCTCCGCCCCGGGCTTGACGATCGAGCGCACCTGAAGACGCTCGCCGGCCACATTGGCGGCCAGATCCGCCAGCACGGTGAAGGTGGTGAGCACCGTCGGACGGCGATCCGCGACCTGCTGCACCGGCTCCCGGCCGCAGCCGAGGGTCAGCATGGTCAGCGAGACAAGAAGACAGGAGGCAGAGCGAATCCGCCGCCGCAGGCGCACCGTCAAGATCGAACAGGATCTGACTCACTGTTGCGGAACAGGCAACTTTGCACGATATCGTTACGATATTAACCACATATCTAAACAATATCCCACGCCCAGAAATCGATGGGAGAATGAGTTCGAGGATCAGCGGCTCCCGACATGACGCGTTCAGGCCCCTCTCCGCTGCCCCCGCTGCTTCAGATCGACGGCAACCGCTACAGCCGGGACAGTCTGCCCAGGGACGTGCAGGATCTGGTTCTGCAGCTGCAACGGGCTGACGCCGTGCTCGCGCACTGGCGCCGGGATGTGCTGGTGCTGAAAACGGCCCGCACCGATCTTCAACGGCGACTGGGCGCCGGACTGGCAGGGCTGCCCAGCCAGGCAGAGGCCACCACACCCACACCCACACCATCGCCGGAGCCATCGCCCGAGCCGGAGCCCGCCAGCGAAACGCCGGCAGCCCGGGCGGGGGCGGTGCGACGCGCCAAGGACCGGGTGAAGGGACTGTTCCGCCGCTTCGGCGGTGGGCGAGAGGACTGATCGATCGTGCGCAAGAAGGAGCGAGCCGAACGGGTGATGCAACGCCTCGAGGAGCACTACCCCGAAACACCGATCCCCCTGGACCACAGCGATCCGTTCACGCTTCTGATCGCCGTGCTGCTCAGCGCTCAGTGCACGGACAAGAAGGTGAACGAGGTGACACCGGCGCTGTTCGCCGCAGGACCGACTCCTGCGGCGATGGCAGAGCTGGATGAGGGGGAGATCCTCGGCTTCATCCGCCAGCTCGGACTGGCGAAGACCAAGGCGAAGAACGTGCGCCGGCTGGCCCAGCTGCTGCTGGAGCGCCATGACGGCGCCGTGCCGCAGAGTTTCGAGGAGCTGGAGGCTCTGCCCGGGGTGGGGCACAAGACCGCCAGCGTCGTCATGTCCCAGGCCTTCGGCGTGCCCGCTTTCCCGGTGGACACCCATATCCATCGCCTGGCTCAGCGATGGGGGTTGAGCAACGGGGAGAACGTGGCGCGCACCGAACGGGACCTCAAGGCCCTGTTTCCGGAGAGGGCCTGGAACAGGCTCCACCTCCAGATCATTTTCTACGGGCGCGAATTCTGCACGGCACGCGGATGCGACGGACGGGTCTGCCCCCTCTGCAGGGAGCTGTATCCCGACCGCCGCAAACCGGTGATCACGCGAAAGGCGTGATCAGTTCAGGTCGTCTTCGGCGTTGGCCTTGATGGCGCAGTCCGCTGTGGGATAGCTGACGCAGAGCAGTGCGAACCCCTGGCCGATCTGATCGTCATCCAGGAAGCTCTGGTCGGTCTGATCCACGGATCCGCTGATCAGCTTTCCGGCGCAGGTGGAACAGGCTCCGGCTCGGCATGAGTAGGGAAGATCCACACCGGCCTCCTCGGCCGCATCGAGGATGTAGACGTCGTCAGCACAGTCGAAGCTGGCACCGCCTTCGATGCTGATCTTGTACGTGGCCATGGAACGAGGAGATCTGCCTGGTTGTTAGCCAGACCTCGGCGGATCAGCTGTCGCCGATCAGACGACCGACGGCCGTGATGCCGTGCTGCGGATCCCGGACCACCAGATCGGCATGCTCCCGCAGCGGGCGGATGAAACGGCGCTCTCCGGGCAGCATCTCCCGCAGCATCTGACGGATCACGTAACGGGGTGAGCGGTGGCGTTGGCGCACATCACGGCTCAGACGGCGGACCAGTCGGACGGGCAGCGACTCCTCGAGATAGATCAGTCCATCGAAGGGAAAACCCTGGATCAGATCCTGGGGGCCGTAGGACCCTTCCAGCACCACAAGGTCGTAGGCAGCGTCGATGACGCGACGCCCGACCGTGCGGGAACGCATGTCGTAGAGGCGAAGGCTGGCGGCCCGGCCGGATCGCGCCGCTTCGAGGTCCGAGCGCAGGGCGTCCGTATCGATGGCCTCGACCGTGTCGTAACCGAACAGCGGATGCGGGGTCCAGTCGCTGCGGTAGTAGTCGTCGCAGGCGACGGTGAGCGGAGACCGGCCGCGACCACGGAAATGGTCAACCAGTGCAGCGGCAAAGGTGGTTTTCCCGGCGGCGGAGGGGCCGCAGATGCAGAGAACGGGAATCGCGGGGTCCATGGCGCCATGCTGGCAGCCGGATCCGGACGGCAAAAAAGTAGCTGTTGCTACAGAAATGTTCTATGATCAGAGCACGTTGAGCCCCGTCCATCGGGGCTGCAGTCAGACCCGCGTCAGGCAACGGGGACGCGGGCGCTGTACAAGGAGCCTGTGATGAACACGCTTCAACTGATCAAAACCCGCACCATGCGCCGTCAGGCCGTCGAGCGGGCTCGTCTGCAGATGACGAGGGACTACGCCAACGCCGAACACACCGATACACAGCACACCGCCGTGCGCCGGGACAGCCGCAGGACGCTCTGCTACCGGGGCGTGTCCTATGAGCCGAATCGGGATCAACAGCAGGCAACCGCCGGGCTGGAGCTGCGTTACCGCGGCATCCGTTACGGGGTCTACTGAGCCGAGATCCATCCGTGCAGAAGAGCCTGCACGGCCAGCTGAGTGCGATCACGCACGCCCAGCTTCTGGATCGCCGCACTGATGTGGGATTTGACGGTCTCCGTTGAAATCTGCAGCTGCTCGGCGATCTCGCTGTTGCGGTAGCCACCGGCGATGCAGGACACCACCTCGAGCTCCCGCTCCGAGAGGGTGTCCCTGGCCTCCAGGCGCGAGGGAGGATCGCCGACTGGCCTCAGAGCGGCACGCACCGCTCCCGGATAGAACAACCCGCCTCGGGCCGTCACCTGCAGGGCCTTGACGAAATTGCCGCTGCCGCCGCCGAGGGCCGATATGAACAGCACGCCATCGGCACCGGCCAGCATCGCCTCCTGCACCACCGCCTGCGTTTCGCGGCGCAGAAAGATCAGCAGACGGGTCTGAGGCAGAGCCTGCTTGAGACGCTGCAACAGGCGGATGCCGTAGCCGCGCTCGAGATCCTCGCTGGCCAGAACCAGATCAGGGCGATGCCGCAGCGCGTGCTGCACCCCTTCCTCCTCTGTGGTCACCGCCGCTTTGACGCCCCCGCTGAAGACCTCGGCATCCGCGACGGCACAGAGAGCCAGATGGTCGCCGAAGCAGAGCAGCACCCTCTGGCCGCGAAGCAGGTCGCGGCATTCCGCGGTGACCCTCTGCATCTCCGGCGATCCGACACGTAGATCCACGGGAGAGCCCGATGCTCATTGACGTTCTAGCGGTGGGAGTCGAGCGGAGCATCCGCTTCCTCACCATCGCGACACACAATTCCCTTCACCCGGCCACTGTGCAACCGCCTGGCCATGGCCCAGGCATCCCGCTGGCCATTCGCCAGGATCCTGCGAATGAGCAGATCGCCATTCACCTCCAGAATCAGGTCGTAGACAGGGGGCATGGAGGCAGGTGAGGCTCTCCATCCCTGATTAATTCAGCTTCAGAGGATGCACATCCCCCAAACAGGGGATGACAGGAGAGAGCCAGCGCCGGATCGAGCAACTGAAGAAACGAGGAAAACAGAACCAGCTGGGTGAAGAACAGGAAACGCTTCACGGCTTCGACAACGACGTCTCCTCAACGTATGGAGAGGTCGGCATCCGGTTCTGAAGCCAGGCTGAGACATCCCTGGCAGACCGCTGAACCGGTTCGCGATCAGTCGTCGCTGCCGCCTTTGGGAACGAAAGCCTGCGAGGCAGCCACCAGAAGACCGGTGATCAACAGGGCCGGAAGGATCACGGCAGGACCGCCGGGAGCCGTCTGGGAGGCGAACAACAGCATGAGCCGAACAACGCAGATCACCGATCAGATTGCCAGACATCCCGGGAATCAGGACTGCGCCGCAACGGATCTGCGCACTGAGCAACAGCATCGCCACAGAGCGACGCCGACCCTTGTTAACTTTTCTTCACATACAGGCCCTCAATGACGGATTATTCCATTGCCATCGAAGCTCTGATCGCCGTGAGCCTCGTGCTGACAGGGTTGGTCGCTTACGTGCTGAGGCAACCCTCGGACCTTCCCAGCCTGCGCAAGGAGAACTGAGATGTCGATCGACGCCCGCTGCCGCGAGCAACAGAAGGTGGCAGATCGCATGTTCATGGATTTCAAGTACACACCGGCCGGCTCTCCCGAACAGGTGCGCGCCATCGGCACACTCACTTTTCTGATGAGCATGTGGGCGGATTTCTTTCTGAATTCCGAGGTGAAGCGCATGGATGCTGTGCTGGCTCTCGGCCGCAGCAACTGAATCCATCGGCCCAGCCCCAGCTGGTCCAAATCGGTTGCATTCTGGACTCAATCTGTGACAAGACTGAAAGACGTCACTAATCCACCTGTGGACCAACTGATCATCCATACGGTGCGTGGAAGCACGATCGAATCCCTCGGGGACGGCTGGTACTGGGCCTGCGACGCCGACCACCACTGCTGTCGCGTTGAAGGACTGTGGGAAGCGCAGACGATGGTCCGGGAAGCCGAGGTGCACAACCGCCCGCTGACGTAGGGCCTGGAGTCCGGGTTCAGATCCCGCACCCCCCCTCAAAGGTGTTGTCGTCGGAGTCAGCCCGCAGGCTCTGCAGCCGGTCGAGCAGCTCCTGATCACCGACGATGACGCGGCGGCGTCCGTCCTCACCCATGTAGGTGAGCCGGCCATCCGCGTCGACGACCAGGGCCGTCATCGGCGTCACTGGATCCTCACCGTTCATGCCCGGGCGACAAGCAACGGACTGCACGATGGCAGGCCCCGAGACATCACGGAAACGATTAGGTGTAAGCACGCATGCCGTCTTGCGATGCGCGCGCTCCACTGAAGCCAGATTGCTTCCGCAGGCGCCATGACTTCCTGCCCCTGGCCCAGACGCACCGGCTGGCTGGATCGCCTGCACGACTGGTGGACGCCACCGGAGCGCATCCTGCGGTCTTCAGCACCGGTGGCGGTCGCTGAACAGGATCAGACCCGGCAGGAACTCTGGGAGACCCTGATGCGTGGTGGCATCTGGCTCTCTTGAAGCTGAAACTGCCGAGGCAGCTGCGGCGCGCCCTGAGAGAGAGGGCTGAGCAGACCGGTACCAGCCGGGGCGAGGTGGTGCTGGAAGCCCTGAAGCAACATCTCGAGACCACGCCGCCCATCGCGATGGAGGCACGGCTGCGCTGCGTGGAATCGCAGCTGGCACTGCTGCAGAGCCAGCTGCAGATCGGTGAGGTGGCGGTTGCCGGTCAGCGGGACGCAACGGAGGCCCGAAAGCAGGCTTATCAGCAGTGGTTGCGCCATTTCGAAGCGCATCCTGACGAGATCGAAAGCGGTCGCGACGCCCATGAAATGGCCGCCCTGAAAGCGGCGACGGCAGCCTGATCAGCGAAGCTTTACACAGGTTTTCCACAGGCCCCTCGCGCGGCCTGAATGGGCGCTGACACAGGACAGGAGCAAGGCAACCGAGTGTGTCGAAACCAAGCCGAAAAACTCCGGAATCAGAGCGGATCCGAACTGCGACGAAGCCTCAAAACCCCAATTCCAGTAGGCGTTTTCAGCGAATGGTACCAACCAGTGAAAAGCCAGAATGATCCAGGCAGGATCCAGTCTTCACAACAGACCGTAAGAGGCGGATTGACGAGGACTTTCTGAGATCAACGCGACAAAGGACGCGATCACAGCACACAGTCATGTGGAAAAACTGTTACGACTGAAACCTGATGCTTCTGTGCGTCCTGCCCATGGCGTGTTGCGAGCGTTGCAGCAGCGACGGCAGCCTTCACTACCGGGTGTCGACAACAGCGAGACCGGAGTGGCATTTCGTCTGCCCTGGCTGCTGGCCAACGACGAGCCTTGAGGAGGGATATCGCTACGGAGGAACCCGCAGGCGGACCCGACGCCGGAGACAGCGGCGACCTCAGCAGGCCACGACGGGATAGAGAAACAGCTCGCCCTGAATCACACCGCAGGCTGGCCGACGCGTCTGCCGACGACGCGGGGGATGCACCGTCACAGGGGAGAGCTCTGCGAGAACCTTGCGGGGGCGGATCTGGGATGCACGCATCCATTCCTCGGCACGGAATGTGGCGTAGGGGGAGCTGGGAGCCATGGGAAGCGCTGGACTGATACACCTGTTCTAGTGCGTTTGTACTGGTGCGTCAACGAGGGGCTCACAGGCGTGTTCGATCACGTCACCACGCCGTTCCAGGAACTCCGGAGCTTCGCCGACCGGTTCACGCCACCACCAGCGGCCATCCGTGTAGCTGGGCGGCCCCGCATTGTTGGTGCGCGGAAGCTGAAGGGTCGTTCCACGCCAGGTCAGCAGAATTCCATCCCCCGGCAGGGTGCCATCGCTGGAATTGGGAATGCCACCGGCAAGACCGCGCACATCGACCGCCCCCGCGACACGCTCGAGCTGGAGCCGATCCCCGTCACAGAGCCAGTCGGCGGAGACCGGCAGGGCCCACAGGATCAGCAGCAGGGCCGCAACGAGCAGGTGAAGCACGACAGACTCCGGTGATGCCACTCACCCTCGTCTACGACGGCGGCTGCCTCTTCTGCCGCAGCTTCGCCCTCCGCAGTGAGCTGCTCGGCGGCCTGCCGGACCTGAAGATTCTTGATGGCCGGGCCGATGATGCCCTGCGGCGGACGCTCGAAGCCAGAGGGATGCGTCTGGCGGATGGTGCCGTGCTGATGGAGGGGGAACAGGCCTGGCACGGAAGCGCTGCCATCGCCGAACTGAGCCGACGGATGCAGCCGAGCGATCCGCTGCTGATGGTGCTGCGGGATCTGTTCCGTGATCGCAGCCGCGCCGAAGCGCTGTATCCGGGACTGCTGCTGGCACGCCGACTCGCTCTCGGCCTGCGAGGACTGCCCGTGGACCCGGATCAGCAGCCTCATGGATGACATCTGAGACCAAGCACTGGCACGCGAGGGGCATCCGGGCCTACGGTTGAGCCATCACTTCAGATTTCCTTAAGCATCGACTTCGATCCCTCTGTTCCTGATGCCCTGAGCCATCTGCAGCTCAGCGCCCTGCTCAAAGCAGCTGAGAGGGGTGCTCAGGAGCGTGAGATGGGGGTTGATGAGGATGATCTGCTGAGGGCTGCCCTGTCGGCCTGGGCTGACCAGACCAGGGAACTGCTGCAGTGGCTGGAGCTACAGGGCGATTCGGTGGGCAAAACGCGCACAACGAAGCAGGTGATGGCACTGGGCAGCGTGCGCACCCACATGGTGATGAGCCTGAAGGCTCTCAGGTATTCCGAAAGCTGAGACTCACAGACCGCGATGGCGGTCACAGACCTCTTCCAGAACGGCCAGGAACTGCTCCGGCTCGGGTTGCTGATCGATCGGGAAGCGCATCGCCGTGTTCACCGTGAAACTGATCCAGGCCTCTGCCTCCGGTCCGCCGCCGGCCATGACGATGTCGTAGCAGGCCTGGAAATCAGAATCGGGAGCGAGATCCCGGGCAGCATTGATGGCGTCGTAGAGGCGATCCAGACCGGACACCTGCGGATCAGCGAAAACAGCGCGGATCTGCTCGATCATCCACTCACACCTTCCAACTCCGGCTCTGCTTGTCCGGAGCTCAGGAGCTGGTCTTCAAAATCCTCGAGTGTTGCCTTCATCTCGAGCAACAGAACTGCGAGAGACACACCGAAGTCACGACAGAACGTCTCTGACACTGAAGCCATTCAGACCACACAAGATTTCTAAAAGTTGGGCGGTGCGATCTGTGGATGCTCGCAATCGGTGTTCACAAACCCGGATCGCCGTCCCTGGCTTCAAGCCACAAGTGGAGCAGCCTCTTCGTGCTCAGAAAGCCCCAGCTCGTTCATGCGACGAAGGATGCCATCACAATCCCTGCAGCGGCAGGGTGGCATACCAGCATCCACACGGTGAATCAGAAGTGGAAGGATCTGATCCTCGTCGTCGTAAAAAAGGACCATTCGTGCTGACGCTGTTGGTGACCGTTCTGATGGATGCTGAACAGAAAAAAGGTCACCGACAACACTGAACCGAGCGAGAGTTCGACTCTCCTGACACGGTCAGATTTTCAGGATTCGACAACAACGAGTTGCTGAACATTCAGGCCAGCTGAGCGTGCGTCGGCCATCAGGCTATCGACACAGTCAGACGAGAAACTTGCCTGACCCGCCAGCAGGGTGTCCCATTCAGCGCTGGGGAAATGGGTCTGCAGCCAGAGGGCACCGACCACACTTCCGATGCTGAGACGGTGGAGACCGGCGACATCACAGGGTGTGGTGATCAGATCCAAAACGGATTGAGTTCAGACTGAAACCATGAGAACTCAGGGACGGGCTGTCAACTGTTCCAGTTGCTACAAAAAACCTTTTTCATGCCCCGGGCCTGCCGACTGGCGCCGGAAACACAGCTCTGGTGAGCCGATCACACCTTCACAGAAAAAACTCAGATCCGTCCAAGGACATTCCCTGTGCTGCGCGTTACACCTTGATCAGTGAAGGAATCCGTGATGGCGCGTTTCAACCTGAGCCTGATCACTGACCATCTGCCCCGCATCGGTCGGCGCCGCACAGCGCCGGTGGCCGATCCACGGACCAGCGCACCGGTGAACAAACCACCCCTGGACTACTGGGCGATGGACTGTGCCACCCACCCCTGGAGAAAAGGCTGCAAGGACTTTGACGTCTGATCAGATCAGCAGTCCTCTGGACGGAGCCACCGGCCCTCGCAGCCCTGGCTGCTCAGGTTGCTGCTGGGGCACGACCCGGTAACGGATGCGAACCCTGACCCTGGAACCGCAGGTGACCAGCAACGCAAGGGTCAGGATCACCGCCAGGCCGATCAGGGGTCTGCTCAAAGGACCAACAGCGAACTACAGAGCAGGAACCTGCTCAAGCATCGAGGCGACCCTGGGCGTGAATCCCATCGCCCGGAGCCGGGCATTGCTGACACGGGCATTGAAGACACGGGTGTCCGGACGATCGTGGTTATCCCAGATCACCGGGGGCAGGCCATCCTCATCGCAGAGGGCATTGGAGAGTTCGCGTCGGGTCATCTGCATGTCGTCGACAAGGTTGTAGAGCCCCTGCAGACGACGCTGGAAGGCGAAATCCACACCACGGATGATGTCCATGAGATGCACCCAGGCATTGATGTGATTGCCGTTCTTGGGAACCTGCCGTCCGGAGGCACGACGGATGTAATCCGCGATGTTCTTGCCCGGGCCGTAGATCCCGCCGAGACGCAGAACGCTGGCCTGCACCGAGGAGGAGTTCAACGTGAGAACTGTGGACTCGGCATCCGCCAGCAGGGCGTTGGTGGGGTTGCTGAGATCGGGGGGTGTGAGCTCGTTGACCACCTGTCCAGCTTTGTCGCCGTAGACACCGGCGCTGCTGAGGTAGGTCACATGCAGTGACTGCTTGCCGGAACGCTGCTGGATCGCTTGAACCAGGGCGGGAATCGCCTCGCCGTAGACCGCCTTGTACTGATCTTCCTCGTAGGTCGACGTTGTGGGTGCCATGGCGATCAACAGGCCATCGAGCTGGTCGAGGAAGCTGGTGTCGGCGGATGGATCCCCGGCCTTGAAGATGCGGGGATGGTCGACCACGGCGCAGAGCTCGCCCAGGCGATCAGGGCTTGTGGTGGTGCCGGTGACCTCGATGCCGTTGTTGCGCATGTGCAGAGCGACAGCACTGCCCACATACCCACAACCGATAATTCCGAAACGTCCCGCCATGCCCTGGTCAAACACCTTTCACACAACGTAACGAGTCAACCTGCCGAATGGTGTATCAACGCCGTCAGGACCGACAGCTCAAAGCAGAACCGTGAACAACCAGGCGATCAGCGCGATCAGCAGACCTGCTCCGACGATGGCGCCGGTGACGATGAAAGCGCCGGCGGCGAAGCCGACGCGGGTCATGGTGCGCGGGAACAGGAGGTAAAGCGTGAGACCCAGGGCCAGCGGCCACATGGGGGGCAGCAGGACACACACACCGGCCAGAACGGTGAGCTTGGTGCGCAGCTGCTTCTGCTGCTCCTCGTTCTGCAGTCGCTCAGACTCCTCTCGCTCCAGCTCGAGACGTTCCTCATCACTGAGCCAACGGCCGTGATGGCGGGCGACATGAAGGTCGCGCTCGAGTTGCTGAGGCGTGGTGGTCTCGGACATGACTCCAGAGTATGCACATTTCATCGGCAGGCCTGTGCGCTCAGGCAACAGCAGACGTGTGCTGGGGTCATGCCGACCTGCTTGCTTGCGGAGAGGGGAACTCCCCCGGATGGGATCAGCTTCAGCGGATGCCTACGAAAAAACATCCCCCGATCGGGGGATGTTGCATGAACCCGTTCGAACGAACGGGGTCAGCGCTTCGGCTCAGCCTTGCGCACGGTGATGCCGCGTCCCATCCATTCAACGTTCTGCAGATCGTCGATCGCGGAGGTTTCGTCCGCCTCATTCGCCAGGTCGACGAAGGCGAAGCCACGCTTGCGGCCGGTCTCACGGTCCAGGGGCATGGAGCACTTGCTCACTTCGCCGTACTGGGTGAACAGATGGATGAGGTCCTCTCTCTCAGCGTCCCAGGAGAGATTTCCAATGAAGATCGTCAAAAAATTCGGCCAGAAAGGCGGTCCGTACCACCCTCTCACATGGTGGTGTCCGACCGTGACCACGGAGGCAGGCACGCCACCCCAAGACTGGATCGGCGGCAGCCATCACGGCAATGCGCCTTAACACCGATTGTCTTTGTCGCCTGGAACACCAACACTGTGTGCATCGAGATCGGAGGAGCCATGACGGCCGACACTCCACCTGAGCACATCCCAGAAGCAGCCTGACTTTCCGGCCCCTGCTCCAACAGTTTCCACCCATGCGTGGGCCTTTCGTCTGCGACGACACAGCTGTGCGTCCGACCAGTCGACCATCCTCTGCACCGCCCAAGACCAAGGTGCCCTGAAGGATGCCGGCCCAACCTCTGGACTCCCTGGCCCCAGGCGCCATCAAGCCAGACGCTTCGACCGTTTCTTCAGTCCATTTGCTTGAGGTTCCAACACCCTTGAAGCATCACTGATTAGGTCGATTGCTATGCACAAACGAGCGAGATAGGCCGTCCTTCCCATCCGGGAGGGGCGGCCTTCCCCTTTGAGACGGGCCCGATCAGATCCGCAAAGCACCAGGCGGAGCGGACGTTTCGCTGCCTGACGAGCCGTGACCGGGGGCGACCCGTCGGACAAACCGGACAGACTTATACCAGATCACAGCCGCAACAGCGCGAAGACACGCCAGGTACGCGCGAACCCGAAACATAGTGTTACGGTTCGGCCGCTCTGTGCCCTCCGCGGATGTTCACGCTCGACAAAGCTCGCCAGATCTTCCCGGACACGTTGACCGCGGATGCCGTTCCGGCGATCACGGCGCGCTTCAAGCTGCTGAGCGCGGAAGACCAGCTGGCTCTGATCTGGTTTGCCTATCTGGAGATGGGGCAGACCATCACGGTGGCGGCCCCCGGCGCAGCCCGCATGGCTCTGGCTCGACCGACGCTGGACGAGATCCTGGCGATGAGCTTCGACGAGCAGACCAAGGTGATGTGTGACCTGGCCGCCAAGATCAACAGCCCGATTTCGGCTCGCTACGCCTACTGGTCGGTGAACGTGAAGCTCTGCTTCTGGTACGAACTGGGCGAATTCATGCGTCAGGGCAAGGTGGCGCCGATCCCTCAGGGATACAGGCTGTCTGCCAACGCCAATTCCGTGCTGGAGGCCGTCAAGAAAGTGGAGCAGGGCCAGCAGATCACGTTGCTTCGCAACTTCGTGGTCGACATGGGCTATGACCCTGACGTGAACGACAGCGATGTGGTGACCGAGCCGATCGTGGCTCCCACCCCGGAGGATCAGCGCGAGGAGATCTTCATTCCCGGGGTGCTGAACCAGACCATCCTGAGTTACATGCAGCTGCTCAACGCCAACGACTTCGATCAGCTGATCAATCTTTTCCTGGATGACGGCGCGCTGCAGCCCCCGTTCCAGCGTCCGATCGTCGGACGCGACGCCATCCTCAAGTTCTTCAAGCGGGATTGCCAGAACCTGAAGCTGATGCCTCAGGGCGGATACGGCGAGCCGACCGAGGGCGGCTTCAACCAGATCAAGGTCACCGGCAAGGTGCAGACGCCCTGGTTCGGACGCGAGGTGGGCATGAACGTGGCCTGGCGCTTCCTGCTGGATGAAAACGACAAGATCTATTTTGTGGCCATCGACCTGCTCGCCTCCCCGGCTGAATTGCTCAAACTGGGTGGTAAGTGAGTTGAACCGTCAGGGCCAGCAGGGTCTTGCCCTGGCTGGTCTGATCGGATCAGCCTGGCTGCTGACGCTGGCCTTCAGCCTGAACCTGTCGCTGGATCAGATCCCACCGCTGCTGCTCGGCGCGGTTGTCCTGGTCAGGGCGTTTCTGCACACGGGACTGTTCATCGTGGCCCACGACGCCATGCACAACAGCCTCGTTCCAAAACAGCCTGGGCTGAACCGCCTGATCGGCAGGGTCTGCCTGTTTCTTTACGCCGGCCTGTCCTACAGGCTCTGCTGCCGGAACCACCGACACCATCATCAGGCACCTGAATCCGATCGGGATCCTGACTATCAACGCTCCACCAATGACGGCATCTTCAGTTGGTATGTCCACTTCATGGGCAACTATCTGAGCTGGAAACAATTGCTGAACCTGAGTGGCTTCTGGTTCGTTCTCTTCAACCTGACGCGCCACCATCAGACCGATCATGCACTGCCATTACTGCTGTTCTGCGTTCTGCCACTGATCATCAGTTCATGTCAGTTGTTTCTGGTGGGAACCTGGATGCCACACCGGAGAGGAGTGACGTCACAACCGGGCATTACCTCTCGCAGCCTGGCGCTCAATCCTGTCTTGTCTTTCGCAGCCTGTTACCACTTTGGCTATCATCGTGAACATCATGATTCGCCATCCACACCCTGGTTTCAGCTGCCACTGCTTCGGGATCATCATCGCTCTTGATCGACCCTGATCACACCTGATTCCCCCTCACCACAATCTTTTTCATGTCGGCAACAGACTGGACACTCGAAGAACAAACCGTTGCCCGACATGCCTTTGAGCTCGGCAAGCATCGTTCGATCACTGCCTTGATCAACACATTGCAGGAGCAATCAAGCCAGCTTGATTCAGCAGAATCCGTTTGGAAATTACACGACTATCTCAGTACTGAACGTTATCAATACGAAGGACGTTCTGAATTTGAGGAAGGCAACGTGCTGTTCGTACTGGCCGACATGATCAAACAGAAGCTGATCGCCATGGATGATCTCCAGGGACTGGATCAGAAGAAGGTGAGCAAAATCAAGGCGATGTCGATGTTCTGAGCGGCTGATCCCAGTCGCTCGAGGCACGCCGTCTCCAACTTCGGCGTTCCGCTGCCTCGAGGCAATGCGCCTTAACACCGATTGTCTTTGTCGCCTGGAACACCAACACTGTGTGCATCGAGATCGGAGGAGCCATGACGGCCGACACTCCACCTGAGCACATCCCAGAAGCAGCCTGACTTTCCGGCCCCTGCTCCAACAGTTTCCACCCATGCGTGGGCCTTTCGTCTGCGACGACACAGCTGTGCGTCCGACCAGTCGACCATCCTCTGCACCGCCCAAGACCAAGGTGCCCTGAAGGATGCCGGCCCAACCTCTGGACTCCCTGGCCCCAGGCGCCATCAAGCCAGACGCTTCGACCGTTTCTTCAGTCCATTTGCTTGAGGTTCCAACACCCTTGAAGCATCACTGATTAGGTCGATTGCTATGCACAAACGAGCGAGATAGGCCGTCCTTCCCATCCGGGAGGGGCGGCCTTCCCCTTGGGAACGATCTTGAGAGTTCGGTATCAACCTGAACGACCATCCAACCGCCCAAAGTCTTATAAAAGGGTCGTAGCAACAGCTACACACGTTCACTTCGCAATCGCTGCGAAGCGCAGTTCGACTCAGGCCATGGAACGGGGACCTGAGCTTGCTTCGAGGAACTCATCATGTCCGCTCTGCTTTATCGCGGTGCCGAGTACAACCAGCAGGTTTCTGCTGATGCCTCCGCACCGGTTCAACTCACCTATCGCCGCAGCAGCTATCTGAGCAACAGAGCTGCCGGTGGCAACCCAGCCACCCCTCTCACCTACCGCGGCAACACCTACGTCCGTGGCGTGTCCTACGAGGAGATGGCTGCCAACTGGTGCTGATTGCCCAGACCCAAACCTTGCAAACCGGGCCGACATCGGCCCGGTTTTTTTGTGCACTTCCGGCTTCATGCCAAGGGGTTTTCAGGCTTCAATTCGAAAGAAGGGCTGTTGATTGCAACTGTTCACACGAGCTTGCGGGCATCGTGAAGAGAGATGAACACGAAACATGAGCGGATTGAGTGGAACCAAGGCTGACGATTTCATCAACGCCGCCCGCGCCCGCGGGGAAGCGGCCGTGAAGGACAAACAACCAAGACTCACCCGGCTGGAAACGGCGTTCCGCCATGCGGCACTGAAACGGCGGTCCCAGGATGAGCGCCGGCGTGCGGGCCGCATGAGTAGAACCGCTGAGTGACCTTTGCGGTGGGCCGACCATAGTGATGTTGACCCAAGGCTCCGAGGCCCCCGCGAGACAACTCATCAGTCACATCGCAGAGCTGCAGTCGCGGTTAGCTCACCCGCATCACTGGACGGAAGGAGAAAACATCAAAAACGCCGAAAAGCTCCGGCAGCTGGAGTTCGAGCTGAGGCGGCGTCAGGCCATGGGGGAAGAGAATCCCATCGAGACGTACGGCATCAAATAACAGATCGAGCCGAACGCGAATCAGGTCTGATGGAGCTGCAAGAGCAGCTTCGCCGCCAGGATTCTGGAAAGACGCCGCTTGACCAGCAGGTCGCAGATCCAGTCGAACAGGGGAGGCGCATCCTCCACCGTGGCGAGTCGCTGTTCGAGCTGCTTCAGTTCCTGGCGCCCCTGGCAACCCCGCAGTGCATCAATCAGGGTGTCCTCGGTCGGCTTGACAGACATCGGTGTCATGACCATGTCGATCCTGTTGCTCCTTCTTGATTGCTAAGTCATTGAGGGCCTGTCTGTCATCAATCCGTCAGAACATCAGAAGCGGAGGCAACACAACTTGCCTGTGTAAGCCAACAAACATCCAGCAAGCAAGGTTGTCCCCAGATGGGGATTGGGCCTCAGGACTCAGCCGGAGTAGACAGAACCAGTTCGAGGCAATGCCATGAAACTCGACTTGGCTCAGGCACAACCGATGGGAAGCCTGATTGTTGAGGGAACCCACCAACCCTTCCATGCTCTGGCCTGTGCACTGCGGCCAAGCACGATCCGGATCGCACGGCCGAGAAGCGACAAGTGAGCAACAACGGCCAACGCTTGGTGTGAGTGCTGCCGTGAAGTCGTCCCTGGAGATCCGAGCCTTTCAGGACACGGACCTCAACTTCATCACCCAACTGGCGCGTCAGGAAGATTTCGCTCCCGGTGTTGGCGACATCGCGATCTACGCCAACACGGGAAACCAGGGTGTGTGGCTGGCATGGCAGAACGACGAGCCCGTGGGCTGCATCGCCGCCGTGAAATACAACCCTGATTACGGCTTCATCGGTCTCTTCGTGGTTCACCCGGACCATCGCGGCCGTGGTGTCGGCAAGCGATTGTGGGAACACGCACTGACGTCTCTCGCTGATGTGACGTGCATCGGGCTGGAAGCCGCACCGACGATGGTGGAGTTCTACCAGCGTGAAGGGTTCCGAAGGGATTCCATCACCACGCGGCGGCAACATCTGTGCCTGGAGGAGTCATCGACCCATCCGAGCAGCCGGTTGCTGCATCGCAACGACATCACGGTTGTTCCACTCGGGAACATCTCGATCGATGCCGTTCAGGCCTATGACGAACGCCATGAAATCAGCCCGAGACCTCACTTCCTGGAACAGTGGCTGAATCACCGGGCAGGGGATGTGTTCGTGGCCATGGATGCAACGCAGCAATGCCATGGCTACGTGCGCATCCGCCCATGCCTGCTGCCCATCGGGCAGGGCTGGCGCATCGGCCCTCTGCTGGCGGAAGAACCGGGCATCGCATCCCTGTTGCTGAGCAATGCCATGGACCGGCACAAGGGCATCATCCTCATCGACACCCCAGGCCATAACCGATCCGCCCGAACCGTGGCGGGCGCCAAGGGGTTCCGGCGGATGGGAGCCACCCATCGCATGTACAGGGGCAGCCTGGACAACGGCCATGATCAGAACATCTACGGTCTGGCATGCCTGGAGCTGGGCTGAACGGCAAGGCGACGCCGGCGGGCCTGGTGAAGCGAGAGAAACAGGCTGCGTGGATCGCAGTAGCGATCCGGCATGGCCTGATGCAGACGATTCAGACGACGCCAGCAGACGCTCTTGCAGGCTTCGCTTTCCTTCACTCCATCGGCCACGAGATAGTCCATGGCACGGATGTAAACAGCTTCGGTTTCACAGAGCTCAGCAATGGTCGGTTCATGGGTGAATGTGATAGCCGTCATGAGCTCCGTGGGGTTGATTGTGTTGCATTAACGCGTCTCCGTTCCAACGGGATCTACCCCCATCTGGGGTGAATCAATGGCTCAGATCTGAACCATTCCGCAACGCATTCCCTTCAGCACCGCCTGCACTCTGTTATTCACCTCAAGCGTGCGCAGCAGGCGCTTGGTGTAGGTGCGAGCGGTTTCTTCGGTAACCACAAGATCCTCGGCGATCTCCCGATCGGACATGCCGCGGGCAAGACGATCCAGCACTTCATATTCCCGGGGGGTCAGCCTCGGGCAGCTCAGGTAAGGAAGCTCGTCGGAGCGCAGCGAAGGGCTGCGATAGGAGTGATGTCCCATCACGGCCAGCACGGCAGCTTCCAGGGGTTTGCGATCTTCGATGATGTCAGCTTCAGCGACCACAGCCTCAAGCCAGGGGGCAGCGTCGTACTCCACCGGGATGGCATCGCTCAGAGCCAGAACAACAACCTTCAGATCCGGCTGCTTGTCCCTTGCTTTGCGAACCAACTCAAAACCATTGCCACGTTCCAGCAGATCGGTGCACAGAAGCAATTCAAACTGGTCCTGATCGAGATACGTCAAGCAGGACTCTTCATCGGTCACGGCGCACCCGATCTGGGCCCGTTCCGTGAGACTTTCACAGAAGCAACGCAGAAAAAAACGCCCCTTCATCGCCAGCGCAATCCTGCCTGTGATCGCCACAGACAACAGCGGCTCATCGTCAACCGACCTTGGCTGGTGCTGGAGATACGGCGTCAGATCCATCCCAGAGCTGCTCCCTCTGCCCATCCTTGCCAGGCAGAGGAATCATTCCGGAATCGCCGTTGTCAGTCGTCATAGACGCGACATTCAGGGGCGTCTGGGTTGAGATCGCAATGCACCTCAAGCGAGGTGGGATCCTTGTGATCGTCGGGGTGATGGCTGCGGTAGGTCTCAAGCCCCTCCAGTTCCGTGGCGTAATGCCGTGCCTTGGCCTCGTTACCGCTGGCCTGGGCTCTGGCCAGTTCCTCGCGGTCCTTGGCGATATGGGTTTCGATCGTGTCCACCCGTGGTTCTGCAACTCGAGGTCATACAACCTCGATGCGGGCTGTGCTCACTACCCCCATCCGGGGACAGAACGAATGTCCCCAAATGGGAGGCGATGCGATCCGGCATGGCAGCGCACAATGACGCAGCAAAAACGAAGGTGCTGCATGACAACATCAAGCCTGAGCATCGGTGAGCTCGAGGCCAGCTACCCGCTGTACTGCAAGGCACTGAAGATCCTGATCCGGCAAGGCAAAACAGGCAGGGAACTTCAACGCACCGTCTGCTGGGACCGGCTGCGCTTGCTTCACCGTTCCCTGCCGCGGCAGTACAAATCGCCGGAGCGGCTGATGTTGATGATTCAGACGGATCTCTCGAAGAAGGTCGCCGTTTAGGCCCCGTTGATCGGCCGAACTCAACGACGAGCGCGTTTGATGATCACAGGCTTCAGCGGACAAGCCAGGGCGTGAAACGGCTGATGATGGCCTTCCAGGATCATCGTGCCGATCGGGTAGGCGTGGGCGAGTTCAATTTTCATTGGATTGACGTGCCGCAGGATCCAGTGCCTGCAACGCACTCACCATGCCTCGCGCCTGGCGGGTCGACCACCCCAATCCGGGGACAGTCCGTGACCTAAGCCGATCAGGGCAACGGATCAATCAAGCCGTAGAGCATCGCCGTGACGGCCATCTGGGTGCGATCGCGGGCACCGAGCTTGTCCATCGCATTGCCCACGTGGGTCTTCACCGTTTCCACGGACACGCCGAGCAGATCGCCGATGGCGTTGTTGGTGAGGCCGCGGGCCACCGCTGCTGCCACCTCCAGCTCGCGAGGGGTGAGTTCCTCCACCAGCGGCGGCAGCTCCGGCCGAGGGGCGGCAGCCGCGATGCGACGGATCTCGGCGGGGTAGTACACACCGCCCGTGGCGATGGTCTGCAGAGCGCCGATCAGATCACCATGGCCGGTGCCGAGGCTTGATTTGAAGATCACCCCATCGGCGGAGGCCAGCATCGCCTCCTGCACCACCTCCTTGGTTTCGCGCACCAGCACGATCAGCAGCTGACAGGTGGGCAACTCCGCCTTCACGCGCCGCAGCAGGTTGACGCCGTAGCCGATCTCCAGATCCGAGCTGCAGATCAGCAGATCCGGCCGGGTGCGCAGCACCAGCTCAACGCCTTCGTCTTCGGTGGTGGCGGCCCCCACCAGGGAGGAGCGGATCGGATCCGCCAGGGCAAACGACGTGAGCGAGAGACGATCCCCGAAGACGACAACCAGGCGGCGATCCTTCAGCAGCTGGCTGGCCTGGGCCAGCGCCTGCTGGATCGAGCGGGATTCGAGCCGGAGCTCCATGGTTCAGAAACGATCGAACACGGTTGTTGATCCGTCGTGGGCGATGGCCATCACCGCAAATGGATCCGCCTTACTTCCCTTCACCTCCATGCCAGGCGAGCCGATCGGCATCCCCGGCACCGCCAGGCCACGGATATCGGGCCGTTCGGCCAGCAGGCGTTGAATCGATGTGGCCGGCACGTGGCCTTCAATCACATACCCCTCAACAATGGCGGTGTGGCAGGAGGCCTGGTCTGAGGCGATGCCGTTGGCCTGCTTCACGCGATCCATGTCTTCCCTGATCTGATCGTTGATGCGAAATCCCGCTGCGGCGATGTGTTGCCCCCACTGGGTGCAACAGCCGCAACTGGCTGAGCGGTAGATCGTCATGGCCGGACCTGTCGCCTGAGACGTGGACGGCATCACGGACGGGCCCTTGGCATCGCCGTGGGCGAGCAGCGGACCGGGAGAACACAGCAGCAACGCCGACAACAGTGCGCCACAGGGGGCCAGGGTCTTCCACTCCATCCCTGATCGATCAAAGCAACACCTCGATTCTCGCGAACGGGGCAGGCTTGCGGCCTGGTGCACACAATCCGGCACAGCAGCGTCGGCAGCTTTCGCTGTTCTCGATCAGACCGGTGATCGGAGCGTGATGGGAAGACATGGCGCGAGGGGGAGTTACCAATTGACAGCGGAAAGACCAATCGGCTCACAGACTGACGCGATGGCAGCGCTGACTCCAACCAGCCTTCAAGACCTCACCACCATCGCGATCCCGCGTCACGGGCGCTGGGATCCGCTGGGTCTGATGACGGTGCGCAGCCATGTTCGTGAATCGCTTGCCTCCATCGGACCTGTCGAGGAGCATCGCTTCATCAGCAACAGCGAGGAAGGTGTCAATTTCATCCTCAAGCTGCCCGGACGTCAGCCGACGCTGAAGCCCCTGCTGGTTGGAGCGCACTACGACGGCCCACTGCATTCCATCGGTGCCGACGACAACGCCAGCGCAGTGGCCGCATTGCTTGAACTCTCACGCCGCTGGTCGGCCCACCCACCGCGGCGACCGGTGTGGCTGGTCGCCTTCGATCTGGAGGAATGGGGAATGCTCGGCAGTGCCGCACTGGCCGAAAAGCTCCGTACAGACCAACAGCCCCTGAAGCTGATGGTGAGTTTGGAGATGCTGGCCTACACCAGCGAAGAGCAGAACTACCCCCATCCCGCCATGAGGGCTGTGTACGGCGACCGCGGTGATTTCATTGCACTGGTGGCCAATGCGGGGGCTGCGTTGATGCTCACTCAGCTCACCCATGCCATGGGCCAACACGTGATCACCAAGGCGCTGCCGGTGCCCAGAGCAGGCCGTGATGTGCCGGATGTGAGGCTCAGCGATCACAGCCCCTTCTGGGATCGCGGTTACGACGCCCTGATGGTGACGGACACGTCGTTCATGCGGAATCCGAACTACCACCAGATGAGCGACACGATCGAAACCCTGGATCTGCCGTTCTTGGCAGCCGTCATCGATGGCCTTGATTCAGCCCTGTCTGAGCTTTGAACGGATCAACCACTCAGCTATCTCTCCCCTGAGTGGAGAACGCAGAGACCCAGCAACCAAAGAAGGATGAAGCCACTCGGTGACATCAAAGCCGGACTCAGGGCCATGCGAGCTGACAACAATGGCTTCGCGCAAGCTGGTGGGAGAGACGCTCGATGGCCGAACTGTTGGTCTTGGTGATGGCGGGAAATCAGCAGGCCTGATCAACCAACTCCAAGGAACGAATCAAAGCACCAGACGCCCTTGGTGTCATTGGGCACTGCACCCTTGCCGTGGCGCCAGCAGATTGATGCTGTTGCTTGAGAGCTGTGGCCGGCCAGCTGCGACGATCCCTGCTTCAACTTGGTGACCGAGTCACAGGCCGGATGCCGCGGTGGCCGGAAGGATCCTGGCCCGATGCCATGCAGCGCAGCCCTCGCCGGGTTCGCAGCTCCGCCAAGGATGCGATCAAAAACATCGCCCAAGCAGCTTGGGATCTGGGGCGCCGGGCTGCACGCCAGGGGATGCAATCAATCAAAAGGCACGGCTACCGATGACTGGAGGCTTGTTTGTGCTGTCCGTTCTGCTGTTTGTTGCAGGTATCTCCTTGATCAGCCTGAGCTGACCGAACACAATCACGGGCCAAGATCGAAGGGATCAATCTGAGCTCAGACCTGCAGAAGCATCAGGATCTCGAAGTCGGCAAGGCTGAGGTTTGCAGCTCATGGACCAGAAGATCCGTAGCCAGCATCGTCAATGCAATACCCATGAGAGCGAGGGCCATTCCCTGGTTGTTGTCTGACGCAACAGCTACATTCCGAGATAATTCTCGATGTTTTTCCCAGGAGAAATGCATCAGAGCCAGGCCTACAAATGTTTTCTAAAGCCATAAGCCTCGGCGATCCGAGTGATCAGCGGCATTCAGAAATGTTCTGTAACGGAGGAAATGTATTGGGCTGATCATTCTTCCTTCCAATCGGTTGCAAACACTACATTTTTGATTTGCTGCAGCAGAAGTTCTGGGGTACGTTCCGCTCACGACGCCACAAGCTGATGGAACCGATTGCGTTGACTCTGGGCCAGAAATTTGAAATCGAGAAATTCTCACGCGAGATCGACAACTCGGATGATGTGCCAGCCCTGCGCAGCATCGCCAAAGAACTGTTGGTGGCATGGAAACAACAGCAAGCCGCATCAGCCTGGATCGTGCGCCAATCCCATGGCCTCTGAATTCAGTTTCTCTCCACCCGAGTGAGCCATGGAAGACAATCAAATAATCACCACCATCTCGATGGAAA
>NZ_JBJLJL010000001.1:0-63603 GCF_045559935.1 Parasynechococcus sp. | reverse complement strand
CACCCAATGATCAAGCCGTTTCTCCAGGCTGGTGTTCAGCATCTCGCTGTGATTCACCAGTCCTGGGTCTTGAAGGCTGGCTTTGCGGAAGTTGCGTTCCATCGAACACAAAATATCGAGGGGATCGCGGATCATGCAGACAATTTTGGGGTTGGGATAAAACGCATCAAGGAAGGCGTAATGCACACTCCAACCCCGGCTTTTATCCAACAGCCAGGGCTTATCCGTGAGTGCACTGGCATAGCCCTCCAGACCACCACGACAAAACCCGATGAAGGCCCGCTCCATCTCTTCGCGGTCCTGGGCCTTGAATTCCTCGCCGCGGCTGAACTGCCCGCGGGCCACATAAAGCAGATCCAGCAACCCCGATGTAGGCGTCACATGAAAGGCGGGGTTCTGCCCCACGATGTTGCTGAACAGGGTTGAACCTGCCCGAGGCAGCGACGATTGGAACGCGATGCGGGGAGACATCAACGGGCGAGTGCTGCAGGAAGGCTAAGCAGCTTTTCGGCGTTGATTTCGACGTTCGTTGCCAAATGCTGTGGCTGGTGCTGAAGTGATGCGAAGGCCTGGCTCGCAGCGTGCCCAGGTGAGAATCGGCGCCTCAGCAGGGTCACGCTGGGGCCGTCTTCACTCAGGCTCTGATTACAACTCAGCAGTTTGATCTGCTCATGCTGAGCCTGGCTGATCAGCAGCCGAACATGGTGTTGATGTCGTCGGCGAAGTCACCTTTCAGGTCAGCGGTGGCGATACCTTTCGTGCGCATGAACCCCAGTTGCCGACGCCGCGGTGTGGTGCTCACCGGCACCACCTCATCTCCATCAAGGGCCTGTTCCACATAGCGGGAAAGGAGAGTCTTGGCGTCGTGGAGATTCAACTTGCATGGATTCAACTTTGCCGGGTTGGCGGCTCAGTCACCCGCTCCGTCAGAGCTTCAGGCCTGAGCCCACTTCCCGCGCCAGCAGCAGAACGAAACTGCGGCTTTCCAGCGGAATGGTCACGCCGTTGAACGGCACCGCTTCCGCCGGCAGATCCTGCGGGCTCGGCAGCGAGGTGTCGATCATCCGCATCCAGGGGGAGGCGGGCACCGGCAGCTCGAAGCTCAGCCCTTCTTCGTAGGCGTTGAAGCCCATCCACAGCAGCGCACCGCGGCTGCCCATGTGCAGGCTCGTGGCGGTGGTGGATGACCAGGCCGCCCAGTCGGGCTTGCTCAGTTCCACGCCATGCCACTGGCGCCACAGATCGCTGTGGTCGTTCGGTTTGCGGCTGGCGCTTTCGCGCGGTGGGGCCAGGGGATTGATCAGTTGCGGCAGGGCACGGCGCAGGCTCAGCAGCCGTTGCAGGAACTGCTTCAGCTCCAGATCGCACTGGTCGTCGTTCCACACCATCCAGCTCAGGGGGCTGTCCTGGCACCAGGTGTTGTTGTTGCCGCCTTGGCTGCGGCCCACCTCATCGCCCATCAGCAGCATCGGCACACCGCGCGCCAGCAGCAGCGTGCTCAGCAGGTTCCGCTGCTGGCGTCGTCGCAGCTTCAGCACCTCAGGATCCGTCGTCGGCCCTTCGACGCCGTGGTTCCAGCTGTTGTTGTGGTTATCGCCGTCGCGGTTGTCCTCACCGTTGGCGAGGTTGTGCTTGCGGTTGTAACTCACCAGATCGGCGAGGGTGAAGCCGTCGTGGGCGGTGATGAAGTTCACCGAGCGGCCCAGCTGCACCGGCTTGTCGTTGTAGAGATCCGGGCTGCCCTTGAACCGCTGCGCCAGGGTCCAGGTGCTGTGATCGTCTCCTTTCCAGAACCGGCGCAGCCCATCGCGGAAATGACCGTTCCAGGTGCCGATGCGCTTGGCCGGGAAATCCTCCAGCCGGTACAGCCCCCCGCAGTCCCACGGTTCGCTCACCAGCTTTAGATCGCTCAGCATCGGGTCGGCTTCCATCGCTTCAAACAGCGGTGGCTGATCCAGCGGCTTGAGCGCTGCGCCGCGGCTCAGTTCGATGCCGAGATCAAAGCGGAAGCCATCCACCCCCAGTTCCAGCGCCCAGCAGCGCATCGATTCCAGGATCAGCTGGCAGCTGATCGGATCGTTGGCGGCGATGGAGTTGCCGCAGCCGCTCACATCCAGATAGTCGCCGCTGCCGTTCTGGTGGTAGTAGTGATGATCCGCCAGACCGCGCCAGCTGAGGGTCGGCCCCTGCCGGTTGCCTTCGCTGGTGTGGTTGTAAACGACATCCAGCAGCACCTCGATGTCGGCGTCATGGCAGGCGGCCACCAGCTGCCGCACCTGATGGCGCAGCTGCAGCGGATCGTCTCCACTGGCGTAGCCGTGGTGGGGCGTGAACCAGTTCAGGGGGCTGTATCCCCACACGTTGTCCCGCCCCGGAGGAGCATCGGCCGGATCGAAGGCGAACACCGGCAGCAGTTCGATCGCCGTGATGCCGAGGGTCTTGAGGTAGGGCAGCTTCTCGATCAGCCCCAGATAGGTGCCGCGTCGATCCTCTGAAACCCCGGAATCACCGCGTCGGGTGAAGCCCCCCACGTGCAGTTCGTAGATCACCGAGCGCTGCCAGCTGTGGCGCGGCCTTGGGTGCGCTTCGAAATCGAATCCGTCGCGTTCACACACCACCGCCTTCAGGCAGGCGTGGGCGTTCGGCGACGGGCCGGTGGCCAGCACCCGGTCGTAGACGTCCCATCCGGTGATCGCGCGTGCGGCCGGATCCAGCAGCACCTTGGAGGGGCGGAATCCGTGCGCACCCGGCGCCAGCGGTCCGAAAACGCGGTAGCCGTAGCAGCAGCCCTCACTGAGACCCTCAACCTCCACATGCCAGTAATCACCGGAGCGGTGACGGCGGCCATCCAGTTCGATCACCCGCTCCGGGGCCTGGGCGGAACCATCGGCGAACAACAGCAGCTCAATGCGATCGGCGGCCGGTGCTGCTACCGAGAAGTTCACCCCGCGTCCGGTGAGGCTGCTGCCGAGGGGCCAGGGCGTGCCTGGATGGATGGCGCTCACGGCTCCCTGGCGTCACGGCCTCAAACTAATGGTTTGGCCTGGGTCTGAACGTCATGACCATGACCACCGCCCTGGAGGCGGGCCGGCCGCCGCAGCAGTTGCGAGCCGATCTGTGGCTGTTTCCCCCCAACCGCGACAGTCAGGGCGGCAGCTCCTGGTGGCTGGAGGCGGCGGTGGAGCCGGTGCTGATCGACTGCCCACCCCTGACGCAGGCCACGCTCGATGCCTTGCAGCAGCTGGCGGCCGGCCGCACGCCGCGCATCCTGCTCACCAGCCGTGAGGGCCATGGCCGCCTGCGCCGTGTGCAGGAACGCTTCGGCTGGCCGGTGCTGGTGCAGGAGCAGGAGGCCTACCTGCTGCCGAATGTGCAGCCGATCGACACCTTCGCCGAGGAGCACCGCACCGCTGGAGGCCTGCAGTTGCTCTGGACCCCTGGGCCGACTCCGGGCAGTTGCGTCATCCACGCCCCTGCTGCGGATCTGCTGTTCTGCGGGCGTTTGCTGACGCCGCTGAAGCGCGGTTGTCTTGGACCATTGCGTCATGGCCGCACCTTTCACTGGCCCCGTCAGCTGCGCAGTCTTGAGCGTCTGCGCGAGTGGCTTCCCCCAGAAGCCAGTCCTGAACTGGCTTCTGGGGCGGCGCTTGGCGCCCTGCGAGGCGAGCGGTTGGTGCCCTTCCAGGGCTGGTCCGATGGGGACGAATTGAGCTAATGCGTTGCGGCACGGGACTTGTCGCTTGCAGCACCGGGACACCCTCCATACGATTGGCCGGACTGGGGAAGGCATCGGCGCTCCCCATCGCCCTTACAGAGCCATCTCCGCCTCCTGTCTCTTCCTCAAATGAACAAAGCTGATCTGGTCAACCTGGTGGCTGCCCGCACCGAGCTCACCAAGACCGACGTCTCCATGGTTGTTGACGCCGCTATCGAAACCATCATCGACTCGGTCGTTGAAGGCAAAAAGGTTTCCATCCTCGGGTTCGGCTCCTTCGAGCCCCGCGAGCGCTCCGCCCGTCAGGGTCTGAACCCCAAGACCGGCGAAAAGATCGCCATCCCCGCCAAGCGCGTGCCCGCCTTCACCGCCGGCAAGATGTTCAAGGATCGCGTTCAGGGCTGATCGCTTCCTCAGCAATCTGATCGAATAGGCGGTCTTCGGACCGCCTTTTTGATGGCTGTTCCCTGTTGATGGCTGTTCCTGATCATCTGCAGCGGCATCTGGATCAGGGAAAGCGCCTGCGGCAGGGCCGTCATGGTCGCTTCGCGCCCTCTCCCACCGGCCGCCTGCATCTGGGAAATCTGCGCACCGCCCTGGTCTCCTGGTTGCAGGCCCGCTGCGAAGGCGCCACCTGGCTGCTGCGCATCGACGATCTCGACACGCCACGCAATCGCCCCGGGGCGATCGAGGCGATCGAGGCGGATCTGCAATGGCTTGGCCTGCACTGGGATGGACCGGTGATCCGTCAGAGCCGGCGGCGGGGGCAGTACGGCTCATGGCTGTCGTGGTTGCGGCGCAGCGGCGCCCTGTTCCCTTGCCGTTGTTCCCGGCGGCAGCTGGAGGGGCAGCCGATCTATCCGGGCACCTGTCGCGATGGCGATCGGGGCTGGGGCTGGCAGCAGCAGCGCCTGCCGAGCTGGCGGCTGCGGGTGCCGCCCCAGGATCCCTGCGGCAGCGGTGATGTGGTGCTGCGGCGTGCCGATGGTTTCGTGGCCTATCAGCTGGCCACGGTGATTGACGACATCAGCTTCGGAATCACCGATGTGGTGCGCGGCGAGGACCTTCGCGTTGCCGAAGCGGCCCAGCGCAGTGTGTTCGCCGCCCTGGGCTGGATGCCGCCCCGGTTTCATTACGTGCCGCTGCTCTGCAACGAGCGGGGCGAGAAGTTGTCGAAACGTGAAGCGAGTGCGGGACTGGCTCCGCTGCAGCAGGCCGGTCTGGATTCAGCGGCCGTCGTCGGACAGCTGGCGGCGGGATTGGGGTTGGTGCCCCGGGGCAGCCGCCTGTCCGCTCAGGATCTGCTGGCGGACTTGACGCACCGGGGCTTCCATGCATCGCTTTCTTAAGGAAGGCTTCGGGATCGAGGTCAGCAAAACGGCGCACACTATTTCCAACGGTTTTCAACCCCTCATGACCATCTGCACCGTCTGCGGTGGCAGCGGCATTCAGCGCGTGAGCAGCCAGCGCTTCCGCACCTGTCTGGCCTGCCTCGGCACGGGCGTGATCAGCGCCGCCGTCCAGTCCGCTCCCCTCAATCAGCTGGCCACAGCCACCGTTGCGGCCAACCGCGTTGGTTGTCTGCCGCATTCACGGGGCTGACTGATCAGCTCAGGGGTGCTTTCTGCTTGTTGCGGAGCACGAAGAAGGTGGCGGTTGCCACCACCACAGCCAGGGGCACAGCGGTGAACAGCAGCAGGGCGATGGCGGTCCAGTCGGTGTACACAGTGAGGCGGCGAATCCAAGGCATCATCTCAGCAAACCGCTGTTGCATGCCGTGAACGGTTCCAGGTTCACAGTTGCCGTCTCTCTCCTGCTGGGGCCTCTGATGACCGCTCCGGTGTCCGCGTCCACCATGGCCACGCTGCGTCCGCAGGCTCTGCAGTGTCTGCAGGCCGGACAGGACGCGGCCTGCCGCAGTGCCCTGCTGGTCGCTGAGACGCTTCAGCGCCGGGCGGCGGCCCGCAACGCCTTTCCGTGTCAGACGCTGCTGCTCGGGCTGCAGGCGGATCTGATCATGCAGCAGCTGGGGGAGGGGCGCGGTGATCAGGCCGTCGCCGATGTGGGTGCCACCAGTCGCGGTTGCGCCGGGCTGTGAAGGCTCCCACCGAACCTGCGCATGGTTTTGTTCAGAACAGATAGGTCAGCTGCAGCGAGGCTGTTGGGAACACCACGCCGGCAGCTTGGATGTCACGGTTGATCCGGCGCACTGCGGTTTTGATTTCCTGCTTCGCGAAGTAGGGAAGATGTTTTGGGGCGGTCCAGATCGCCTTGGGGGGTTGATAGAGCTGCACTCCGGCATGAAGTCTGAGCAGGATCTTCTTGCCAGCTCTGATCTGCCAGCCCAGCCCTGCGCTCGGGATCACATTCAAGGGAGGGTGATCGCTGATCAGCCGGATCGATCCGCAGGTTCGGCAGGTGATCGTGAGACCGGAAAACTGATACGACAAGTCGTTGAGCTGGATGTCAGACCTCCCAGACATGTGGTGGAGGTTCAGGCCGGCTTGCAGGAACAGCCCCTGGCTCTGGCTGTTCCCGGTGAGGAATCGGTTGTAGGCCATGCGCAAGCCAGCGCTTTTGACCTCCAGCACAAGCGGTTTGGACAGGCCCGCATCGAAGTCGAGAAGAGGGCCGTTGAAATATTGAAGACCCAGTTCCAGTTGGTCTTTGGCTGAGATGTTGGATTGAATTCCCACCATTCCGCCCTTGTCGCTCACGCCTGCTGACAACCCGGAAATCGGGATGGCGCGGCCTGGCGTGGCATACAGCGAAATCACACCTGCCAGCAGCCATGCGACTTGCTGCCATTGTTGTGTAGGCAATTCTTGACAGCTTTTAGAGGTAAACAAGTGTAGAGTAGCGAAAATTCCCTTTGAAATGCAAAATTTTAAATCGATACCTAATTCTATTGTTTCATATTATCTGGGCATTGACTTCCTTGATTCGGTTCCGAGTGATTATGTTGAGTATCTGAATCCCTCCAGGCATGGTTATCGGCTTGATGAGGGGCGGGTTGATATTGCTTATGCTTCCGATAGTGTTTCATTCGATATTCAGGATTTAATTTTTCAGTACGAAGTTCCTGCCTATGGGGGGTTGGAGAGATCGTTTGTTGATGGTGAGTTGGATGTTCTGATTGAAATGTCCGGTGATGAGGATGATGTGAGTGAGGGGCGCTACGACAGGTTGTCATTCAGCGGCTTTATCGATCTAGAGGCGGATGCGCTTGGAGAAGTGATCGACCTCCAGGAGGACTTCTCCTCCGGGTCTCTCGATGTTGATGTGATTGGTGCCTTCCGTTTCGACAGGGGTGATGAGATTTTCAAGGTTGATCGGGTTGATGTGACCCTTCGGGAGTCGGGGACTGCATGGGAGGCAAGGGTTTTTCCTGAAGCGCGTCGGCAGGGAGGAGTGCTGGCCAAGATTTTCGAGGATGGTGATCTGCTTGGCCGAGTGGTCAAAGACGGCCGCGGTCGTTACGGCGTTGAGGTCAACCGTGATTTGATGTCGCGCTTTTCGATCACGGATCAGTCCGTTAACGCTCTGCTGGCGAGCCAGAACATTGTTTATCGAGATCTTGATCCAGAGGACCTGAGGGTTTCTCTCGGAGGCTCCGAAAATGGTCTGGATATGGATCCCTATTTGGAATTCAGTCTTAATCAGGAATTTGGTGTTTATTCGGTTGAGCGATATCTTGAAGATTGGACGGGTCTCAATCGCGTTGATCTACGCTTCCTGCCATCAAACAGGTTGGACAATGCGACTCATGGGCTGCGGTTGAATCGCTCCTATCAGTCTGTTTTTGATTTGAGCTATGAGGATGCCCTCGTTCGTGGACGCCTCGTTGAGCCTGTTTTGATCAATGCTGAGGAATCTCACGATGTGCTCCTGGGAACCTCCTCTCGTGATCATCTGATTGGTTCCAATGATGGTGAAATCATTGCCGGTGGTGGAGGTCGTGATCGTCTTGTCGGCGGCCGCGGTGCGGATGGATTCCTGATGGATGTGGTACGGCGTTTCGGGCGGCGGAAAATGACGAAGATTGATGATTTTGACGCTCAGGAAGGCGACAGGCTCTTGCTCTCCTCTGCGCTTCTCACTGATGTTGACGATCTGAATCTGGCTTTGGTCAGCGGCAATCGGGAAGCACGCAGTGCTGCACTGACCGAGAGCAATCTGGTGTATGACCTCGGGAAAGGGCGTCTGTATTTCAACCAGAATGGCGATGAAGAGGGTTGGGGAGAGGGTGGATTGTTCCTGAAGCTGAAGGGAGCACCCCAGCTGGATCTCGAGCATCTCTCGCTGCAACGGCAAGCGGTTTCGGAGCAGCTCCCCGAGCCTTATCTCATGGAGCCCGAGGATTACGACTTTGATGAGGATGGCTCGGTGTCATTGCAGACCGATGCAGTGATCGGTGTGCGAAAGATGCTTGGCACGTTCCCCGGAGATGCCTTGTTCGAAGGATTAGGCCCCGTCGCTGACGCGGAGGGTCGAACACAGATCGACGAAACGCTCAATCAGTTGGTGACTCAGAACGCTCTTGATCTTGACCGTGATGGAACTGTGTCGACCCTGACGGATGTCCTGATGCTGATCATGAACATTCAGGACCTGTCCTGAAGGGCGGCATTCAGCTGGTTGCCTCTCGGTGCATCCAGCTGATCCAGTCCGCTGAGATCTCCTGGGGGCAGACCGCCTCGCACTCGAGGTTGCTGCTGCAGCTGCCGAAGCCCTCCTGTTCCATCCGGTCCTGCATGCTGCGGGCCCGCTTGGATCGCTCCGGTTGCCCCTGCGGGAGTTGGCCGAGATGCGCCAGTTTGGCGGCCACGAACAGGCTGGCTGAGGCGTTGCGGCAGCTGGCCACACAGGCGCCGCAGCCGATGCAGGTGGCGGTGTCGAAGGCGCTGGTGGCCTGGTCGCGGCCCACCGGCAGGGCGTTGCCATCCGGTGCCTGGCCGGTGCCGGTGGAGCAGTAGCCGCCGGCGGCGATCAGGCGGTCGAAGGCGGAACGATCCACCATCAGGTCCTGAATCGGCGGGAAGGCCCGGGCGCGCCAGGGCTCCAGGGTGAGCTCCGCACCGTCCTGGAATTCGCGCAGGTACAGCTGACACACCGATGTGGCCCCGCGCGGACCGTGCGCCTGGCCGTTCACCAGGAAACCGCAGCTGCCGCAGATTCCCTCGCGGCAGTCGTGTTCGAAGCCGATCGGTCGCTGCCCGTTGCTGATCAGCTGTTCATTGAGCTGATCGAGGGCTTCCAGCAGCGACAGATCCGGGGAGACGCGATCGAGGGTATGGCTTTCGTAGCCGCCGGGTTGGTGGCGGTCTGTTTGCCGCCAGATGCGCAGGGTGAGCTTCATCGGTAACTGCGGGTGCTCGGTTGCAGGGCGGTGAACTGCAGCGGCTCGCCGTGGCGGATCGGTTCCCCGTCATCCTGGTGCTCCCAGGCTGCGATGTGCGCGAAGTTGGCGTCATCGCGCTGTGCCTCCCCTTCCGCGCTCTGGTGCTCCTCCCGGAAGTGAGCGCCGCAGGATTCCTCCCGGGCCAGGGCATCCCGCAGCATCAGCTGGGCCAGCCCGAAGAAATCCCGCACCCGCAGAGCCTTCTCCAGCTCGGCATTGGGCCCATGGCCCTCACCAGGCACCCGCACCTCCTCCGAGAACCGCTGCTCCAGGGCCGATACCCGGGCCAGTCCATCCCGCAGATCCTCGGCGCGGCGACTGATGCCGCAGCGGTCGATCATCAGGGCCCCCAGATCGCGATGGAAGCTGTCCACCGGTCGCTCCCCCCTGGCGCCGAGCAGGGCCTCGATGCGGCGGCGGGTGCTGTGCAGGGCCTCCTGGCAGGCCGGATGGTCCGGGCTCACCGCCTCTGAGGGTGTGCCCGCCAACCAGGCGGTCACCGTGGAGGGGGCGATGAAGTAGCCATCGGCCAGGCCCTGCATCAGGGCACTGGCACCGAGGCGGTTGGCGCCGTGTTCGGAGTAGTTGGCTTCCCCCAGCACGAACAGCCCCGGGATCGAACTCATCAGCTGGTAGTCAACCCAGAGCCCTCCCATCGTGTAGTGGGGGGCGGGATAGATGCGCATCGGCGTGCGATAGGGATCGTCGCCGCTGATCCGCTCATACATCGTCATCAGGTTGCCGTAACGGGCGGCAATGACGTCGCGGCCCTCGGTTCTGATCGCGTCGGTGAGATCCAGGTACACCGAGCGTCCGCCTGGACCGACGCCGTGACCGGTATTGCAGAGTTCCCGGGCGCGGCGGGAGGCCACATCTCGGGGCGTCATGTTGCCGTAGGTGGGATACATCCGCTCGAGGAAGTAATCCCGCTCCTGCTCCGGGATGTCCGCGGGGGCGCGCTGATCGCCGGGCTGCTTCGGCAGCCAGATGCGCCCGTCGTTGCGCAGGCTTTCGCTCATCAGCGTCAGCTTGCTCTGGAAGGCATCACCGCTGGGGATGCAGGTGGGATGGATCTGGGTGAAGCAGGGATTGGCGAACAGGGCTCCCTTGCGGTGCGCCCGCCAGATGGCACTGGCATTCGATTTCAGGGCATTCGTCGACAGGAAGTAGACGTTGCTGTACCCACCGCTGCACAGCAGCACCGCCCGTGCTGTGTGCACCTCCAGTTCGCCCGTCACCGTGTGACGCGTCACCACCCCCCGGGCCACGCCATCGACGGTGATCAGCTCCAGCATGTCGCGCCGTGTGAGCAGCCTCACCCGGCCCAGCTCCACCTGACGCATCAGGGCCTGATACGCGCCATACAGCAGCTGCTGTCCGGTCTGGCCGCGGGCATAGAAGGTGCGGCTCACCAGCGCCCCCCCGAAGCTGCGGGTGGCCAGGCTGCCGCCGTATTCGCGGGCGAACGGCACCCCCTGGGCGACGCATTGATCAATGATGCCGCTGCTGATTTCCGCCAGCCGCTGGCAGCCGCTTTCCCGGGCCCGGAAGTCGCCGCCTTTCAGGGTGTCGGTGAACAGGCGGCTGACGCTGTCGCCATCCACCGCCATCGCCCGGGCTGCATTGATGCCGCCCTGGGCCGCTACCGAGTGGGCCCGCCGCGGACTGTCGTGATAGCTGAGCACCGTCACCCGGTAGCCCTGCTGGGCCAGGGTGGCGGCGGCTGAGGCGCCGGCCAGGCCGGTGCCCACCACCAGCAGGTCGATCTGGCCTTTGCGCAGGGGGCTGATCAGCGGCAGGGATTCCCGGGTGCGTCGCCAGGCGTCGGCGATCGGTCCTGTCGGAATGCGTGGATCGGGCAGTCCGCTCATGCGGCACCTCCCAGAGCCAGGCTGAGGCTGATCAGCAGGAAGCCCCCACCGATCAGGGCCGCCAGCAGTCGTCCACCCGTGCGCAGGGCGGAGCTGTTGGTTGGGCTCAACCAGCCGAGGCTGCGGTGGGCGGCCTCGGCGCCATGCAGGAGATGCAGCGCCAGCACCAGCGCCGCAGCGGCGTAAACCACGGCATTCAGCGGTTGCTGCAGCACGGAACTCAGCACCGCCCCCTCCTGCCCGGCTGCCGGTCGCGGCCAGCGCAGCTGATTGAGATGCACCACCAGAAACGCCAGCGTGAGCAGGCCGGCGATCCCTTTGCTGCGACTGGCCAGTGCGGCCAGGGGGGCATCGCGGCGGCTGCTGAGCTGGGCACTGTTGCCGGCCCGGCGGTTGGAGATGGCTTTGCTGATCGTGAGACTCACATGCAGGCCGGCGATCCCGGCCAGCCCGATCTCAAATGGCCTCAGCCAGGGACTGGTGTGCAGGGCGGTGGCGTAGGCCTCGAACCGCTCAGGCGCCAGCACCGCAGGGATCAGTCCGCCCAGGTGCACCAGCGTGAACAGCACCAGCAGCAAGCCACTCAGGGCAGCTCCGGTGCGGACGACAGCGGAGGGCAGCGCGATCATTCAGGACCTGTCGGTCAACGCCGCAACACATCATGGTGGAACGGAGTTGTCATGGTGAGGCTGCGTTGATCCCGTGAAGGACGTGCCCGTTGTGCCGCGTCGGCGTCGCCTCTGGATGGCCCTCGCCGCCCTGGCGTTCGCGTTGACGCTGCAGATCGGCTTCTGGCGTGCCGCCGCGACGCCGGAACCCGCACCACCGGCCGTGGACTGGGGAAGACCAGTGGCACCAGCGGCTTCGCCACCGCTGCGTCAGCCAACGCTGCCTCCGCTGCAGCTGGGTGCCTACATCACCAATGTCAACGACATTGATCTGCTCAATGACCAGTTCTCCATCGAGCTGCTGCTCTGGACCATCTGGCAGGGGGATCCGGATCAGAACCCCAGCGATCAGCTGCGCATCCTCAACGGCGTCTACAACGGCGACACCCAGCGGTTCGAGCGCATCCGCCGCGATCAGATCAACGGCAGCAGCTGGAGTCTCTACACCGTGCGCTCGCCGGTGGTGAAGCGTTGGCGGCTGCAGCGTTACCCCTTCGATGACCAGCTGCTGCATGTGCAGATCGGTCTGGAGGATCCGTTGCAGCCGGTCAACCTGGACGTGGTGCCCACCGATCCCAGCACGGTCAGCCCCGGGCTGATCTTGCCGGGCTGGATTCTCAAGCCCCCCAACGGCTATGCCTCCAGCATCAGCCTGATGAGTGATCTGGGCAGGCCCATGGCCGAGGTAGGGGCCGTTCGGCGTCAGCCCACGGTGTCCTTTGATCTGCCGATCCAGCGCCGCAGCCTGCTGTTCGTGGCGCCGGATTTTCTGGGCTACATGCTGGCCGTCGGCCTCTGCTGCATGAGCCTGCTGATCACCCGCAGCCGGGACGATCTGATCCTGGCGGCCGTGGTCTCCGCCGGAGGCAACTATGTGTTCATCGCTGGCCAGTTGCCGGTGACGGCGATGACCGGATTCATCGGCACGCTGCAGCTGATCATCTTTCTGGGAATCCTGTACGTGGTGGCGGCGGATGAATTGATCGACAACCAGCTCAGCCTGGTGAATGCCCGCTTTGCGCGGGTGTTGAAGGTGTTCCTGCTGCCCAGTTACGTGGGGATGACCCTGCTGGGAATCTGGTGGATCATTCCATGACCTCCGCAGCATCTCCTCAGCCCCGCCCCCCCGAGGTGGCCAATGGCTTCTGGACGCTGTTGACCTCGGCGATCACCATCGTGATCGTGCTGGTGGGCACGCTGCAGATTGAGCCGCGTCTGAGTGAGCGGCGCCTCAGGATTGATGAGCGTTACATCCTCACCTCCGAGGAGGTGGCGGCGCTGCCGCCTGAGACGCTGGCGGTGGTGCTGGATCGCTCGCCGGGTCAGGACCAGACCGGTTTCAGGTACCGGCTTCTGCAGCTGGTGCTGGAGCGCAGTGGTCGCCCCTTCGCTCTCGGGCTCAGCGAGCAGATCCAAAGCCAGGATGAAGCTGTCGCAGCCCTCCAGCAGGGGGCTGGGTCCTCACGCAATCCCTTCGCCATCAGCGTTGGTGTGTACGGGGCCGGGCTGGAGCTGAACCGGCGCCTGCGGGAGATTCCCATCCCCGTGACCGGCGGAATTCTTGGCCTGAGAGTCGGATGGAGCCACCGAAGCCAGCACGAACGGCTGGCTTCGGTGGGTTCCGTTGAAGACCTGCGCAGCGTTGTGCTGCTGCAGGGGCTGGGCTGGAGTGATGTGGAGATCTTCGATGCATCCGGGCTGCGCACCTTCACCGCCCGATCCGAGGATCTGTTCCGTCTTGTGGACAACCGCCGCGTGCAGCTGTTTCCGCGCGGCATTGATGAACTCGAGCGTGAAGCGACGATCGTGGCTTCCACCGCTGCGGGCACCGACCTCGATCCGAATCTGCTGATCACCTATCCCTTCGCCGGTTTCTTCTATGTCAGCCCTGACAATCAGTCGCTGGCGGATGCGATTCAGCTCGGTTTTGAGCGGGCGATCGCGGATGGTTCTTATCAGCAGTTGCTGGAGGAGCTGATCCTCACCCCTTGGCTGCGTCGCCATCTCGCCCTGGCGGACCGTCGCGTGATTGCCCTCCCCAATCCAGTGGCAGCGGATGTTCTGGCTGATGTGGATCCTCGCCACTGGATCGTTCCCTGGACTGATCTGCTGCAGGGGCGGATTCGCACTGGGGCTCAGTTCTGCACGGAGCAACGCCTGCAGGTGCTCTGCCCCTGACAGCTGTTGCTGGAGCAGCGAGAGGGTGTGTATCCGCCTGAACGACACAGCGGTTGACGTTTCCCTTATAAAGGTCTTGTAGCAACAGCTACCAACAACGTTCACCTCACTCCTGTGAGGCGCAGATCAACCAGGCCAAGGAACGGGGACCTGGATTTCTGAGGAACCACAGATGACCCTGACCTATCGCGGCCAGAAGTACGACCAGCAGACCGTTGCTGTCGCTCCTAACAAGCCTGCTCTGAAGTATCGCGGCGTTTCCTACGCCAAGTGATCAAGGGCTAATCACAGCGCACCCCCTGCCTTTGGTAGGGGGTTTTTTATGGCAGAAGCAGGAAAGGTCTGCGCGATTGGGACGCGGGCGCATAAGTACAAATACTTATTAGAAATGCATATGGCCGGATGGTCTCTGTTGAAACAGAAGGATGAATCAGGGCTGCTAAGGATGCCAAATAATCATCTTATTTCTTGCAAGCGGGATGGCGACTTCTATCGTTATCGCCTTCCTGTTGCTGATGAGTTTTTATGTTATTTATGCCGCGGTCAGAAGGCAGTACGTCATCAGAAAAAGGCAGCGGCGGTTGTTCCGCAGCAATCTTTATCAATGGCGTAAAGAGATGAAGGACAGTGTCCATTATCGCAAATATCGAGACAGAGGATAGGCAAGAGACTCAAGCAGTAAAGGGTTGATGGCTGGCACCTTCCTTCAGCGGCGAAAGGTCAAGGCAGCAACGATCGATGGCGTGTGTGCCGACAGCTGGAAAGAAGAAGCATTGAAGGCATTGGCTGTGTCCTCAAATCACAGCAGGGTTCTGAAGGAAATCCGTTGAGCTTCCTTCATCTGGAGCGTGTTGGTCCATAATCATTTCGGAAGAACTGCGTGAAGGTGGACTTCCAGACTGGGCTCGCTGAGGTTGACGGTGCTGGACACACCGTCGACTGAGAGCCCTCATGGGAGAACCCTCCCAGCGAGGTCAGTGACGTTCTGGACGTCTTTTCATGGAAGTGTTGGGTGGATCGGTGCAGTGGATCTGAGGCTTGCTCCTCATCGTCTTCTTTTGGTAGAGCCCCTGAAAAGCACCATCATCAAGGTTCGGATGCAATGGCTTTCGATTGATTGTTTGGATGGGTCATGCTTAAAGCTGTTATTTGGCTGGTTGATTGTGAGGCACTTGCCTCAGGCAGGTCTTCTATCACCGTTCTTATTCCGGACGAATCAGGGCACATCACCCGATCGGGGGATTGATGCAAAGCCTGCATTCCCCCACTTGGTGGGATCAGCGCGTCCACGGGCACGGGCTGGCATATCGCCGCAGCTCGGCGTGGCCGCTGGCGACCATTGACTGCTGGACGTTCGCCCCGTTGATGAACAGCTCGGCCACGGTCCTGCCATATCGGTCAGTCGTAATGCGGCGAATGCCCACCTTCTGGCTCATGAGCATTCCGTTGAGGTGATACTTCGCCGCCATGGCTGGAGCTGGCTTGGCGTTCTCCCCCTTCAGCTCTGGGGTGTCGATGCAAGCCAGCCTGACCTTTTCGCCTGTGGTCGTGGTGCAGGTATCGCCGTCGTAGCAGCTCTTGATGGTGACGGTGGGTAGGGCCGCGACGGGAGCTGAAGCCCCCAGCAGCATCACGGACATAAGTCCGATCGCAGTGGATCGAAAGCGCATCAGAACAGCTCCCTGTTTCAGATGTATCCATAACAACTGACGAACTCGCGTAGATTGTAAAGACTTTATTCGTATTTTCCATGCGCTACCTAATCCAGTGGACTTGCCCCGATGCAGGTTCATCGCCGGAACTGAACCAAGGCTTTAAGGACTACCTCACAGGTGGGAAAGCCATGGACGAGTTCGAAGGTTTCAAAATTCTGGCTCGCTTGATCATGCCGCAAAACGGCACCGGCGCTTTTATCGCAGAGGCTGAAAGCCTTGCCCACGTCTATAAACACACTGGGCCTTGGACCCGAGCTTTCAAGATTTCGGTGCAAATAACACCCGGACTTTCTGATGAAGAATGGGTGCAATCAGAGACAGACCTTTTTGGTTGATTCAAGGTTAAGGATAAGGATTTGTTCAGATACACACCCCCCAAAAAAAATGGGGGGTAAGTATGGTTCCTGTTTTTTGTGGTCTAGTCGGCACCCATCTGTAGGTCCGTACCACCACCCACTGCGCATTTGCGGTCGCTGAGTCGGGCTTGAACTGAACGACCTCCTGCTGATCTTCAATTCGCCAGCCATCTCTCGTCGCCGGGCTTCTACGGGGGGTCATGCGTAGCAAGATCCTTGCTCGGCAGATCAATTAGCGGTCATTGCGGTCGCTGTTCCAACCCTTCGGATCAAGGCGTTTCAAGAGACTTTCTTGCCTTCTACGAAACTGCTCCCTTCCTGTCAGCACAGGCCAACGCTCAAGCCGCAAAGCTCTACGGAATGATCTGAGGCAGCGACGCATACGGGACATACGAATGTTCTACACAGACCACTGAGCGAAATGTGACCTCACAGGACAAAGCCACATGAGCGAATCCGTCGGCGTCAACCCTTGCTCCCATCTGGTTAGAGCCTCACCCCCAGGTGCCAACCCACAAGCCTGTCCGCGCTTCTTGGGTCAGCAGCGGGGTCATCCAGTCCGTCATCAGCTCAGCCACAGCAGGCGTTCCTAGGTCTTAGGTACCGCCAGACAGCCACCGCTTGAAGGTGTCAGGGTCATTAGCTCTCAATGCAGTGACCAGCTCTCCAAGCAGGAGCAAGGCAATACGGGTTTCTTGGGGCATGGGACAGACGTAGCTGTCTGAAGTATTCCCCGCTCGGCTCAGGCGCCGAAGTTGTAGAGCAATTCCTTCCATTTTTGCAAATGAATTCCAATGGATTGCGAGAATCTCAAGTAGCGCAAGCCAAGCAGGACATTTTCTTTTAGCCATCTCAGTGAATCTCACCAAGTACAAAGCGATCAGAATGAGACAGCTTGGAGTGACAAAGGCAATCCATGGACTACAGCGGTCGCGAGGCCCAAAACAAGCTGTGAAAAATTCCCAAAAAAGGGCGACTTAGGCATTGATCGACCTTCCTAACACATGTAGATTAAATAGCCGAGAGACAGCGGACGTTGAAAGCTGGATATGCACCACCACTCATTCTATTGGCTATAGCCGCTTGTTTTTACATGGCCGACGTCAACAAGAGCTTCACAACAGACAAGTCATCCTCAAAGATTCAAAAAAACAAGACATCACTGATCAAAAAAGACTGGAACAAAATCAATCAATGCATCGCGCGTTCTGCCAAGCAACTAAATGATGAAGCGATGAAAACATATCGACTGATTAATTGGGACACAATCACCCCCGAGCAGAGCGAAGAGCGCCGAAAGCTATTATCAGAATTAAACGTTGAAAAGCTTGATCGAGACAAAGAGTGCAGAGAAAAGGGGTCCTTCTAAAGCCTGTACATCGTTATGCGCTTATGCCAAGCAACCCTGATCGCAAGGCGACGAAGCGTGCGACATGATTGCAAACCAAATCGACGGATTCCGAGAAGTTATCTTCACGAAAATGTGCTCAGAATCAATCAAGGTATTTACACCTTCCTGTCTGCAGTACATAGTGGGTGAACCCAATGAAATAGACTAAGGATCATGAGCGGCCTGATTGCATTTTCTACAGGCATGTGTGCCATCGCACTGGGTTCAATTGCTTTGTCATTGAGACCCATAGCCGAGTCAGCCCGCAGTTTCAATTACTGCGTAGAGGAACGAATTTCATACTGGACAAAGCAAGACGATGAACAAGTAGAGCGACCCTGGACACGATCAAACCAGGTCGCCTTTTGCAATGGCAAAGTTTACAAGCTTCGCATCACCAATCTCAATTCCAATAAAACCAAGGAGTAGAGAATTGCTGGACTGTCCCAATCGGCCGTTTCGGCATCGACAGTCATAATGATAGCCGATCACTCATCATCAGCATTCAGCTTCTCGAGCCAATCGATCTTTCGTGATTGCATGAAAACCTTTGCCGTATCTATCATCCCGCATTCTGAAATAGCCAACCTTTCTTTCGATCGCTTCAAATTCAGAGACCTCTTCGGCATAAATCGCATTCGAACGCTTCAGGCATTTCTCACTGAAAAGCAGGGTTTGATCATCTAATTGATTTGGAACTACAACGTCAGAGGTGCTATCAGCAGGAGCAACACCCGGCTCACTGAGTCTAGGTTCTCTGGCCTCCCCCATCAAAAAGAATGCTGCAGCAGCCAAAAGCAATAACGGGACTAAAAACGGAGATTTCAGGCCCACAGTCGCTGGGCAGCCACGCACTTGTTCCAAGTATGCAGGGGCCCCTGCTTTGTCCTTGCGGGTCTTGTATTGCTTTCAGCTTCTCTGCTGTGGCATCAGACTTCCCCAGGTCTTCCACTCCGCCCACAGGCCATCGCTTGAAGGTGTCAGGGTCATTAGCTCTCAATGCAGTGAGCAGCTCACCCACTAGTACCAGTGCAATAAGGGTTTCTTGGGTCATGGGCTAGACGTGACTGCCTTAAGTGTTCCCCCGTGGACGGAGTGGAGAGATACTATTCCTGTTGTCGTTGTTACTAATTCTCTAACTCTTGCCTGTTTCTTCTTTGAAGGTACAGTCCATCTAGATGCAAAGGAACGAGATGAAAACATTGCAGAGAATCTCTAACGTTGTTGCCTTCCCTGCCTTCTTCTTAGGTTCTGTCTCGGTCAGCATCTATCTCACCATCAACCTGTTCTTGAAGTTTGGTTGGTTGCTCTGCTTCTCCTTTGTCGCCTTTCTTTCCATAACTACGCTGCTCTATTGCGGTAAAAGAGCTGACACTTAAGGGCTTAAGTGGCTAGCTACCGACAGCGAATTCTTGAAGCTGCCAGGGTCATTGGCTCGCAATTCAGTGACCAGCTCATCCATCAGGAAAAAGCAGCGCAAAGAAAAACCCAGTTGCAGGAGGAAGTCCTCACCACAACGGGGTTTTGTTGATAAGCCGATGACCTGACTTGAACAGGCGACCCACGCTTTACGAAAGCGTTGCTCTACCAGCTGAGCTACATCGGCGGACAATTCAATTTAACATTGGCACTTGAAGCGTGTAATGGCCTTGACCGACGAGCGGCCTACGGGAAAAGTTCTGGACCCGGAGTTGCGGGAGCGGTTGATCCGGGAATCACAGACCCCCTGGCGTGGGCTCCGGCGTGCCCTCTGGTTCGCTCTCTTCGCCTCGGCCGGGCTCGGGCTCTTCACCATGCTCTTCCGTCTCTCCGCCGGCAGTGCTGTCGAGCTCGGAGATGTCGGCATCCAGGGCGGGGCCCTGGTCCTCTTCGCCTCCCTGCTCTGGTTCGACCGCAGCCGCTCCAGGGACTGACTCTGGTTCTGGTTCGGGCTCTGGAGTTGGTTCGGGGGCCGGTTGAGTTGTGGGCTCGGGTGTGGGTTTCGGTGCCGCTTCCGGCCAGTCCAATGGGGCCAACTGCAGCAGCTGCAGTCCGAAGCTGCTGCGCTCGCTGTTGAGTTGCTCAGCTGAGTACGCAGCCGTTTCACCCGCCCCCGTCAGCAGCAACAGCACGGCCTGAACAAGTTGCTGCAGTTGCCAGACGATCGTCGCCAGCAACGGCATGCTCAGCAGCAGGCAGAGCAATCGGGAGCTGCCGTTCAGCGGCGAGAACTCGCTGATCAGCCCCGCGGAGTCATCCAGCCACCACAGCAGCGGCAGCAGCAGCACGGCCGCTGCGATCAGGGGCACGGAGGATGCAGCCCCGCCCTGGCGGGCGCTCAGGGTCTGCTGATCCGGCGTGCGGCCACGGGTTGGGACGCGAACCAGCAGCAGGGATCCCCAGTCCGCCGGCTGACGCCAGAGGGCCACCGCCGGGGCAAGCACCGCGACGCCCCAGGTGAGCAGACGCTCCACCGACGGCACCGGGCCTGGATCCGCTCCCGCCAGCAGCAGACGGATCAGCAACAGCTCCAGGGGGATCACGCCGAGGGCGAGACACTGAAGCCAAAGCAGGGGCTCGCGGCGGGAACGCACGGCAGAGGGGAGCGTCAGGTGCTGAGTTTGCGGCGCTGGGTGACCATCTTGAAGGCTGAGATCCGGTCGCCGTCCTCCCAGTTGGCGAAGCGATCGCAACCGATTCCGCATTCGAAGCCGGTTGCCACCTCCTTGACGTCGTCCTTGTTGCGACGCAGCGAGTCGAGGTCTCCTTCGAAGACGATCTCCTTGCCGCGATGCACCCGCACCTTGCAGTTGCGCTGCAGCTTGCCGTTGGTGACGTAGCAGCCGGCCACCGCGCTCTTGCCGATGGTGAACACTGCGCGCACCTCGGCTTCGCCGAGATCCTCCTCCACCAGCTCAGGATCCAGCAGACCTTCCATGGCCAGCTGGATGTCCTCCAGCAATTTGTAGATGACGTCGTAATCACGAACATCCACGCCGGAGGCGTCCGCCGCTTTCTTGGCACCGGAGGCCATCGAGGTGTTGAAGCCCACGATCACCGCACCGGAAGCCGCTGCCAGGTCAACGTCCGTTTCGGTGACCTCACCCGGAGCAGAGAGCAGCACCCGCACCTGAACCTCAGCTTTGGGCAGCTGTTCCAGGGAACCGAGGATCGCCTCGACACTGCCCTGGACATCGGCCTTGAGGATCAGATTGAGCTCCTTGAGCTCGCCCTCGGTGGCCTGTCCAGACATCGCCGTGAGCGACACACGGCGGGACGCCATCTGCTGTGCCAGGCGGGTGGCACGGGCATCGGAGGCGCGATCGCCGACCACAGCACGCGCCGACTTCTCATCCGCGTAGACCTCGAACTCGTCGCCGGCGGTCGGCACTTCGCTGAAGCCAAGCGCCTCAACGGCATACGAAGGACCGGCCTCCTTCATGCGCTGGCCGCCGTCGTCGACCATGGCCCGCACCTTGCCCAGCACCGGGCCGGCCGCCAACACATCGCCGGTCCGCAGGGTGCCGTTCTGCACCAGCAGCGTGGCGACAGGGCCCTTGGCCTTGTCCAGGTGCGCCTCGATCACGGTGCCGCGAGCCATCCGTTCCGGATTGGCCTGCAGGTCTTCAACTTCCGTGACCAGCAGGATCATCTCCAGCAGCTTGTCGATGTTGTCGCCCTTGATGGCGCTCACCGGCACCATCACCACATCACCGCCCCACTCTTCAGCGAGCAGGTTCTGTTCGGAGAGCTCCTGCTTCACCCGATCGGGAGACGCCCCTTCCTTGTCGATCTTGTTGATCGCCACCACGATCGGCACCTCGGCGGCGCGGGCGTGGCTGATGGCTTCCAGGGTCTGGGGGCGGACGCCGTCATCGGCTGCCACCACCAGAACAGCCACGTCGGTCACCTTCGTGCCACGGGCACGCATGGCGGTGAAGGCTTCGTGGCCGGGCGTGTCCAGGAAGGTGAGCTTCCGGGATTCGTTCTGGTGCTCGACCTCCACCTGGTAGGCACCGATGTGCTGGGTGATGCCGCCGGCCTCGCCCGCCGCCACCCGTGCCTTGCGGATCGCATCGAGCAGGCTGGTCTTGCCGTGGTCGACATGACCCATCACCGTGACCACCGGTGGGCGACGGATCAGGTGAGCGAGGTCGTCGTCCTCGATCATCTCCACCGTCTTCTTGGCGGCTTCCTCAACGTCGTCCTGGAGCACAGGCACGCCGAATTCCTCGGCCACCGTCTCGATCGTCGGCATGTCCAGGGTCTGGGTGACCGTGGCGATGATTCCTTTGAAGAAGAGGGATTTGATGATCTCCGAGCTCTCGACACTGAGCATGTCGGCGAGTTCCTGAACCGTGAGGTTGTCCTCCGGAACGATCAACATCTCCGGCCGCACCTGCTTGGCTTCGCGGGCGGCGCGAAGCTCCATCGCCCGGCGGCGCTGCCGCTGACGGGTGGTTTCCTTCTTGCGCTTCCGCATCGCCGCCATCGGCTTCGGTGCGGTTCGCTGATGGACCTTCGGCTTGGCGGGGCGGGCGAGGCTCGCGGAGAGCACCATCGCCTGCTGTTCTCCGGCGAAGCCACCGGTTTCCGCGGTCAGGGCATCATCGTTCTCGCCGATGATGTGCACCTTCTGGCGCTGTTTCTGAGGCGAACGGCTGCGCAGGGCCTCCAGCTTGGCGCTGTCGTCCCAGTCGGGCCGACCCGGTCGACGCTGACCGGGAGCTGCTCCGGGACGGAGTCCCGGACGGCGTGGCGCCGTGGGAGGTGTCGGCCGCGCCACCGGTGGGGTGGCCTGTTCGCCATCACCGGTTTTGGTCGGGGCGTCTGGACGCCGTGGCGGCGGTGTTGTCGGGCGACCATTCGGCTTCTGGAGCTGCATGAGCTCGCCGGGTGCCACAGGCTTTCGCATGCCACCCGGCATCCCCGGACGGATGGGAGGTGCCGGTCGGCCGGGGCCGCCGGCGCCGCGAGGACCGCCTGCGGTACTGCTGCCGTCACGGCGGATGGGCTTACCGACGAGTTCGAGGGTGCTGCCACCGCTGCGTGCCGGCGCTCCGGGGCGACTGGGGGCTCCCCCCGGTCGGGTGGGACGTGCTGGGGCACTGCCACTGGGGCGGCCAGGGCTGCCGGGCCGCTGGGGCGCTCCGGTTCCCGGTCGCTGGGGCATGGTGGGGCGCTGGCTGCCGGTTCCTGGCCCGCTACCGGCAGGACCTGCTGCACGGCGGGGCTGCGGTTTGCCCACCAGTTCCGGGCGGGGGGTCGGCCGGGAGGGCATGCCCGCCTTGGCGGGGGCACCGGGTTTGGCCGGTGCGCCGGGCCGCGGTGGAGCCCCCGGTCGGCTGGGGCTGCCGGGCCGCGCAACGATCTGAGGTTTCTGGCCCGGAGCTGGCGCCGGTCGGCCGGGGGTGGCTGCGGGGCGTGGTGCGGGCTTGGCGGCAGTCGGTTTCGGAGATGTCGGCTTCGGAGCTGTGGGAGTCGCCGCAGCCGGCCTGGCCGGAGCCTGGGCTGGTTTGGCCGGTGCCGGTTTGGCGGCGGCAGGGCGAGCCGGTGCGGGTGGCGAGGTCGGTCGCGGTGGCGGTGCTGCTGCCGCTGGCTTGGCCGCCTTGGCGGGGGGCACCACCTCGGGCTTGCTCACCACCTGAGGGCGCGCCGGTGCTGCCGGTTTGGCGGCGGCAGGACGGCTCGGAGCCGGTCGTGCCGGGGTGGCCGGTGCTTCCGGCTTGGCACCGACCGGTTTGGTTGGTGTTGGTGGTCGTGACGGCGGGGCGGACGCACGGGCCGCTGAGGGTGCCGCTGGCTGTGCCACCGGAGCCGGCTTGCTCGCCAGCTGCGGCTTGGCTGGGGCCGGCTTGGCCGCTGATGCCACGTCCTGGGCCGGAGCCTGGGCGGGTTTGGCCGCTGCCGGTTTGGCGGGCGGAGCCGCTTTCTTGACCGAGAGAATCGCCTTGCCACCGGAGGGTTTCGCAGCAGCCGCCGACTTCGTCGGTGCTGCCGATTTCCCTGATCCCGCAGCGCCGTTTTTCAGCAGGTTGCGGATCTTTCCGGCTTCGTCATCACTGATCGAGCTGCTGTGGCTCTTGGCTGCGATCGAGAGCTTCTCAGCCGCATCCAGCACGTCCTTGTTCTCAAGGCCGAGGTCCTTGGACAGCTCATAAATTCTGACTTTGCCGCTGCTGGTCATTCAGTTGGAATCTCCTGTCGGGCCGGGCACGGAATGCCACGGTGGCCACACGCATGGCGGGGCCAATGGTCAGTTTGCCTCAGCGGATACACCAGTCCCGGGACTGAACCGCTCCTGCAGCACCGTGATCACCGCATCAGGCACCTGACAACGCAGGGCTTTCTGCAGTCGCTTGCGACGGCGTGCTTCCTCCAGACAGTCCTCCGTGGGACACAGGTAGGCCGAGCGACCCATGCCTGTGTCGAGAAGGACCCCATCCCTGTGGTCACGGACCACCCGCCAGAGTTGGCGGCGGTCCAGAAGCTGCCGGCAGGCCACGCAGCGACGCAGGATGGGACGCTCGTTCACCGGACGGCCTCACTCTCGGTCTCGGGGTCCTCGGCGGGGCTGTCCTGCATCGGGACCTCCTCGTCCGTCGGCATCGCGTCCTCCGCTGAAGGCTCCTCCTGCGCATACTCCTGCTGAGGAAGTTCCTCCTGAGGGAGTTCGTCCTGTGGAAACTCCTCGACGTAGTCCTCCTCGTCCTCCGGAAGCGGATACAGCTCTCGCAGACGTGCATCCTCTTCAGCGCGGGCAGCCTGTTCCGCCGCCAGTCGTTCCTCGGCCTCCTGCTGAAGGGCCTCCTCCTGTTCCCGCTGCGTGATCAGCTCGGCCACCGTGGCGTCTTCGGTTTCCTGGTCGTATTCCGTGGAATTCTTGATGTCGATCTTCCACCCTGTCAGGCGTGCCGCCAGTCGGACGTTCTGCCCTTCCCGGCCGATGGCCAGACTGAGCTGATCGGGGGGCACCAGCACGTGGGCGTGCTGACCGACGGGATCCACCAGCCGCACCATCTCAACCCGAGCAGGGCTCAGGGAGTTGGCGATGTACTGGCCCGGATCATGGGACCAGCGGATGACATCGATCTTCTCGCCGCGCAGCTCGTTCACCACCTGCTGAATCCTGGATCCGCGGGCACCGATGCAGGCCCCGACGGGATCCACCTCCCGCTCGATGCTGTCGACAGCCACTTTGGTGCGGGGGCCAACGGAGCGTGATGGCGGGTTGGCTTCCCTGGCCACGGCCACGATGCGGACGGATCCTTCCTGAATCTCCGGCACCTCGTTCTCGAACAGATACACCACCAGACCGGCATTGGAGCGGCTGACGAACAATTGCGGGCCGCGGCGGGGCACCTCGCTCACTTCCTTGAGGAACACCTTGAAGGTGGCGTTGGCGCGGTAGTTGTCGTTCGGGAGCTGATCGCGGCGGGGCAATTCGGCCTCCACCTCAGGGCGGCCCAGGCCTGAGCTCACCGCCATGATCACGGACTGCCGCTCGAAGCGGATCACCCGTGCCGTGAGCACCGGGTCTTCCAGATCCGCGAACTCCTCCTGGATCATGCGGCGCTGTTGATCGCGCAACTTCTGAGCCAGCACCTGCTTGGTGGTGGCGGCGGCCATGCGGCCGAAGTCGTCTTTCTCCGGAGTGACATCCAGCACCACGGTGTCACCCACCTGGGCATCGTCGGCCACCTGCATCACCTCGGCCAGGGCGATCTGGTGGTCTTCGCTTTCCACCTCGTCGACGATGATCTTGCTGGCCAGCACCCGGTAGCCCTCTTCTTCGAGGTCGAGGCCCACATCGAAATTGCTGAAGTACTCCTCTTCGAAGGGGTCTTCACTGATGCCCAGATAAAGCGTGCGTCGGTAGCGCTCGTAGCCCTTGAGCAGGGCTTCCCGCAGAGCGGCCTCCACCACCTGTGGCGGCAGCTTCTTCTCGTCGCTGATGTCGTCGATCAGGTTGCTGAGTCCGGGGAGAAGAACGAGAGCCATCGAAGAGGGTGAGGAAGACGGAAGGAGGGGGTCAGGCGCTTGGAGAGGTGAGTCGGACGCCGATCACCCGATCGCGGGAGATCCGTTTGATCCGTCCGCGGATATTGATCTGGAGCTCGTCATCGCTGCGCTCGAGAAGCAGACCATCCAGGCGCTGTTCGGAGTCGTCCTTGTCGCGGTGGATCACCTCCACGGGGAAGCCGCGGAAGGTCTGGAAGTCGCGATCTTCGATCAGCTGATCTCCGATACCGGGACTGCTGATCTCCAGAACATACGCCTCGGTGAGCAAGGTCGACGTCTCGAGGGCGTCTCCGAGGACTCCGCTGAATCCGGCGCAATCATCAAGACTGACGTCTGTTCCAGTGCTGTGACGGATCTGCACCTCCAGCGTCATGGGGCTCATGTGGGTGAGCATCTGAATCCCGCACAGCTCAAAACCTTGTGCTGCAGCGACCGATGAGGCCAGCGTCTCGAGATCGGGTAGAAGCGGGTGCGGCAAGGCGTTGATGGGTCAGGCGCAGGCCCGACGTGCATTCAGTTGTGACCTGGCTCCCGAAGGAGTTGCCCGCCGGACACCTCTTCAATGTATCCGACGACCCTCCGAACGTCAGCTCTTGGTCAAATCGATGCTCGGGGCATCGGGGAAGGCATCTCCCATTTGTTCAACCCCCCTGAGATCGGAGTCCTGGTTGATGCACTGACGTTGTTGATCAGGGGTTTTCAGGTACTGGCAGACCCGGCTCCAAAGCTTGCTGCGGGTTCCCTTCGGACCGTTGCTGAACTGCACGGAGTCCAGCGCTCCGCCATTGGATTCAATCGTCACCTGGCAGAGAGGGCAGCGAAGGATCTCAGGGGAGGCGGTCACAATTCGGGTGAGAACGACGTCGGGACACTAATCAGGGGCCTGTCTGCTGTGCTGGATGATCAGTCACAACCCTGGACGGAAATCCGGTAGCTGAATCCCGTGGCTGTCGGGTCGTCGTTAGCGCCGATCCGGAAGTTCACCTGGCTGATGCTCTTGCCTGCCACCTGTTGATAGGGGCCGAACATTCGGCCGGTTCCCACGGGGGGCTTGAGTTGTTCATCGGCCACCTTGAGGTTGCTGCCGTCGCTGAATTTGAGGAAGGCTTGGATGGGATAGCTGCTGGGATCGCTGGAGTCGGCCGTGAAAAACAGCTTGAAACTTCCATAGGGCCGATCCACCACAAAATCGGTGTTCCAGTTGGTGCGACCCACGGCTTTGCCAATCAGGCCCTTGGGACGCTCCACCTTCTTTTTCACGATCGTTTCCCCACCGCCAACCGGTTGGAGAAACGTGCAGGCCGCCTCTGCACCGGCGGGAGTCAGCACCACCGATGCAGCGAGGCTGAGCAGGGAGATCAAACGAGGCATGGATCGCTTCAGTGGGTTGGTTGGGGGGTGAGTGGCGGCCCTGACTCAAATCGCTCCAGCAGCACCTGAACAGGAATCTGGGTGCCGAAGCGGCAGGCGTTGGTTTCGCTGGTGGCGAGGCTGCCGTGTTCCCAGAACTTGTTGCTGCCGTTGCCGCCGCCACAGAGGCCGAAGTACTCACAGCCTTTGTGGCAGGTCTCCACACCGCGGGTCATGTCCTCCAGCAGGCGCTGGAACTGGGCTGTCTGCGTGGACTCCACCAGGGAAAGCTCACGGAGGTTGCCCAGGTTGAAGGTGCCGTAGCGGTCGCTGGCGACCGAGAGCAGTTCCGGGTCAAAGGTGGAGAAGTTGCCCTGCCAGTCGACGCTGAGGATCGAGAACGGACGGTTGAGCTCGTTCTGCGTCATGCGCTGGTTGCCCTGAATCAGGGTGATCACCTGATCGAACTCCCTCAGAACCACCGGGTAGCCGTCCTGTTCACTCAGGCGCCAGAAGGCCCGCAGGAAATCGCGGTACTTGGCTTCCATGGCCACACCCTGCATGGAGGAGGAGGTGTTGATCCCTTCCTGTTCCTCCACGTTGAAGCCGACATCATTGATGCCGTTGTCGCGGAAGAAGCGGTACATCCGCTCCGGCTGTTCCATCGCATCGGCGGTCACCACGGAAATGCAGTGGAAGGGCACCTCATTGCGATGCAACGCCTCAATGCCTTTCATCGCCATGGCGTGGGAGCCGCGACCGTTGCGGAAGCGCCGATGGGAATCGTGGATGTCCTCCGGCCCATCCACGCTGATGCCCACCACGATGCGGTTGCGGCGGAAGCAGTCGCACCAGGCGTCGTTGATCAGGGTGGCGTTGGTCTGAACGTGCTGGGTGAACTCCAGCTCCTCGGCACCGTGCTCCTTCAAGCTGCGCTGAAGGATCGCTGTGGCCTGGTCGTACCAGCTCGTCGGCAGGGTGAGAGGCTCGCCCGCATGCCACACCAGAGAGAACTCAGGGCCGGCATACGGACTTTCCAGAATGCGACGCACCAGAAGCGGCAGCAGATCCAGGTCAAAGACCCGTTTCTTCTGCCGATCGGGCAGGTAGCAGTAGGAGCAGTCGAGATTGCAGAGCGATGTGGACTGAACCACTACGAGGCCGATGGGCCCGAACCGGCTGAGGTCGGGCCCTGCTTCCGTTGTACTGATCACCAGTTGACGAAGCCGCCGCCACCGTTCTTCCAGCCGCCGCCGCCATTGCGCCAGCCACCGTGGTAGCCGCCATTACCCCAGGTGTTGCGACTGTTGCCCCAATTGTTGCCGCCCTTGCCGTTCTTCCACTTACCGGATCCACGGCTGTTGCTGAACTTGTGGCCGCCACCGTTGCCCCATTTGCTCTTGGCGACGAGTTCACCCTCGACGTCGGAGGGATTTAGCAGGTTGCTCCAGTCGCCGGACCTGGCTGCCTCGATGCGTGACTCGAGGCTGCTCTGCACCTGATCAGGAGTGTTGTAGGTCGAGCTGGCCTCAGCGGTCTGGCAGAGGATGGCGCTGGAGGCGAGCAGGGCCTGAAAAGCGAGCAGGGAGCGTTTCATGACAGAAGAAAAGTGGATGGATGAAGGAGTTGGGTGTTGGTTCAGCTGCCGGGGTCAACCGAAGTGGAGATTTCGGCTGTGGTGCTGAGAATCAGGCCGTACAACGATTTGATCGCTTGCTGGGTGAGGCCGACGTTGCTGTCGGGTCCGATCCAGCGGTCGATCATTCGACGGGTGCCTGCGTCTCCGTCCATGTAGGCCTGCATCATCTGGCCGATTGCCACGTTGGTGGAAGACAGCAGCTTGCCGCTCTTCTGATTCACGATGCAGCCGATGCCGGATCGTGCATAGGGGCGGAAAGGAAGCAGAGCGCTCTCGTTCGGGCTGCTGTTGGCAGCAAGCCACAGGGTCCCGCCACCGAGGATTGGAACTTCACCTTTGTTGTAGGCATCGAGTGCCTCATCAGGTCTCTTGAAGGTTTTGAGCGTCACGCCTGGAGCCACGCTTTTCAGCACATTCGCCGCAGGGGTGTCTTGCACCACTCCAACGGTCTGTCCCTTCAGCGAGTCCGGTGTCCCATCGACGGTGGTGTCGAAGGCCGTGAGAAGTCGTGTGCCCCCGATGGCGAAGGGCAGGCTGTAGCTCAACTGGGTTGCTCGACCCCAGGTGAAGGCCACACCGCAGGCGATGTCAGCTTTGCCGCTGATCACCGCACCGACGCCGTCCTTCACCGAGGAGGCCACGCGATAGCTGACGTTGCGTCTCCTGGCCTGGATCCGGATCTGCTCGAGGATGTCCACGCCGAGCCCTTCGTAACCGCCGTCGGTCTTCCGGTAGAGGGGGTTGACCTCCTCGAAGATCACAGCTTTGAGCGTTGTGCTCTCCGCTTTCGCTGTTGGCGAGAAGGCCAAGGGAGCAACCATCGCGAGCATGGCCGCCGCTGGTGCCAGGGCCGTAAAAGCGCGCATGCAGACACATCGACTGAATTCTTCTTTAGCGAGAGTCGCTGCATCTGGCAGTCATCCGGACGCCGGCTTGACGATTCACGCTCGATTTGGATCAACGTCACCCCGTCGCGAACTCGGATAGAACACCCCACAGTGATGGGCCTCGTTTCCTGAGCTCCTTGATGCGGCAGGTTCTGACTTTCCTTCTGGCTGTCGTGCCGTTCCTGTGGATGGCGCCTCAAGCTCCGGCCCTCGAGCACAGCTTTGTGGCCCGAGCTGTGGAGAGGGTTGCTCCTGCGGTGGTTCGGATCGACACCGAACGCGCCGTGGAGCGGCAGCCCTTTGATCCAACCCTGATCGACCCGTTGCTGCGGGATCTGCTCGGCGACCCGCCGCTCGGTCAGGAGCGGGAGCGGGGTCAGGGCTCCGGGGTGGTGATCGATCCCGATGGACTCGTGCTCACCAACGCTCATGTCGTGGAGCGTGTCGACACGGTGAGCGTCACCCTGGCCGATGGGCGGCAGCTGGATGGTCAGGTGGTGGGCACCGATTCCGTCACCGATCTGGCTCTGGTCCGGCTGCAGGGGCATGACCTGCCCCCGAAGGCTCCCCTGGGTGATTCGGAAATCATGCAGGTCGGTGACTGGGCGATTGCGCTCGGGACCCCGTTCGGTCTTGAACGCACGGTGACCCTTGGCATCGTCAGCAGTCTTCACCGCAACATCAACAGCCTTGGTTTCGCCGATAAGCGACTGGATCTGGTTCAGACCGATGCCGCGATCAACCCCGGCAACTCCGGGGGCCCGCTGGTGAATGGGGAGGGAGACGTGATCGGTATCAACACCCTGGTCCGCTCAGGCCCGGGTGCCGGGCTCGGCTTTGCGATCCCGATCAACCTGGCCCGCCGTGTTGCCGATCAGCTCGAGCAGCAGGGCGAGGTTGTTCATCCCTACATCGGTTTGCAGCTGGTGGCTCTCACGCCACGCATGGCCAGGGATCACAACCGCGATCCCAATGCCCTGGTGCAGCTGCCTGAACGCAGTGGCGCCCTGGTGCAGAGCGTGATGCCCGATGGCCCGTCGGATCGGGCCGGGCTGCGTCGCGGCGATCTGGTCATCGCCGTCGACGATCGGCCGGTACCGGATCCTCAGGCGCTGCTCGAGGTGGTTGATGCGGCCAGCCTGGGCACACCCCTGCCTTTGAAGCTGCTGCGTAACGGCCGGGAGCTCACCTTGTCTGTCAAGCCAGCGCCGCTGTCGGAACTCGCCTGAAACCCTTGCTACGGTCGCGTCCTCAAGTTTCGGCTCGATGGCGGATCTCCAGACCCAGATGAAGCAGGCGGTGGCCGACGCTGCCGTTCAGCAGATCCGGGACGGCATGGTGCTCGGTCTGGGTTCCGGATCCACGGCGGCTCTGATGATCAAGGCGCTGGGCGCCAAGCTGGCCAGCGGCGAACTCAAGGACATCGTCGCCGTCACCACCTCGTTTCAGGGAGAGGTGCTGGCGGCTGAGCTGAACATTCCCCTGCTCAGCCTGAATGCGGTGCAACGCATCGATCTGGCCATCGATGGTGCCGATGAAGTGGATCCCGGTTTTCAGCTGATCAAGGGCGGTGGAGCCTGCCACGTGCAGGAGAAGCTTGTGGCTGCCAGAGCCGAGACGTTCGTGGTGGTGGTGGATTCCACCAAACTGGTGGACCGTCTCAACCTCGGTTTTCTGCTTCCGGTGGAGGTTCTGCCCGGTGCCTGGCGTCAGGTGCAGCAGCAGTTGGCGTCGATGGGAGGAAGCGCTGAGCTGCGGATGGCGCAGCGCAAGGCCGGTCCGGTGGTCACCGATCAGGGCAATCTCGTTCTCGATGTCCGCATGGATGGCGGCATTGCGGATCCCGTCGAGCTGGAACGCGCTGTCAACAACATTCCCGGCGTGCTCGAGAACGGCCTGTTCGTCAACCTGGCCGACGAGGTCCTCGTGGGTGAAATCACCGATGGCACAGCTGGTGTGCGCAGTCTGGAGAAGCGCCTCAGCTGAGGCGCCTCCTCACCGAGTCGGCGTGGCTGTGAAGGCCTTCGCTCACGGCCAGCTCCTGAACCGCTGAAGCCGTCGCCTCCAGGGCGGCCTTGTTGAACCCGATCAGAGAGGTGTGGCGCATGAAGGTCTCCACACTCAGTGCACCGCTGAAGCGCGCTGCACCGCAGGTGGGCAGCGTGTGGTTCGGACCGGCGAGATAGTCGCCCACGGCTTCGGGGGACCAGGGCCCAAGAAAGATCGCTCCGGCATGGTGGATGCGATCGGCCAGAGGTTCCGGTCGCTCCACGAGCAGCTCGAGATGCTCCGGCGCGAACCCGTCGCTGAGCCGCGCGCAGGTTTCCAGGTCATCGCAGACCACCACCAGCCCCCAGTTGCCCAGGGAGGCTTCGCAGATCTCCCGGCGGGGGTGCCCCTCGAGCTGGCGTGCGATCTCGTCTCCGATCGTCTCGGCCAGAGCTGCGTTGGTGGTGATCAGAACGGCGGCCGCGAGGGGGTCGTGCTCCGCCTGGGCCAGCAGATCCGCAGCCACCTGCGACGGCACCGCGCTCTGGTCGGCGATCACCAGCACTTCGCTGGGTCCTGCCAGGGAATCGATGCCCACCTGGCCGTAGACGGCTTGCTTGGCCAGGGTCACGTACAGATTCCCGGGGCCGCTGATCACATCCACTTTCGGCACGCTTTCGGTGCCGTAAGCCATGGCGGCCACAGCCTGGGCGCCGCCGATCCGCATCACGGTGCGCACGCCGCTGAGGTGTGCTGCGGCGAGAACCACCGGGTTCACCTGACCGTCGGGTCCCGCCGGCGAACAGATCACGATGTCGTTCACACCGGCGACCTTCGCCGGGACGGCGTTCATCAGAACCGTGCTCGGGTAAGCCGCCCGACCCCCTGGCACATAGAGCCCGGCGCGTTCCACGGGTCGCCAGCGTCGACCGAGCTTCTCGCCATGCACTCCCGTGACGGCGATGTCCTGCGGGCGCTGCCGTTGGTGGAATTCCTGAATGCGACGGTGTGCCAGATCGAGGGCATCGCGCAGGTTCTCCGGCAGCTCCTGCCAGGCGCGGCCCAGATCGTCCTTCGGCACCGCGATCGGAACGGGGCGAAAGCGGTCGAAGCGTTCGGTGTACTCAGCAACCGCGGCATCTCCGCGCTGGCGGACATCCTCGAGGATTCCGTCCACCAGAGAGCGGGCCTGCTGCTGACTGCTGCTGACGTTGCGGCTCGCCACGCGAGCCAGCTCCTGCCGAGCCTGCTCCGGGTCCTGCAGAACACGCAGGGGAAAGGGTGCCGGACGGCTCTCAGGCAAGGCTGGATCTCAATGCGCGCAGATCAAACTAGAACCCCATTCCGTGTTGGCTGTGCCTGCCGGAGAGTATGTTGTTGGATTGTTCGCGACTTCTGCGCCTCAGTGGCCAATAACAACTCATCAAAGAAGCGGATTGAGATCGCCGAGCGCAACCGTCTGCGCAACCGCACCTACAAATCCTCGCTGCGCACTCTGATGAAGCGGTGCTTCAACGCCTGTGATGCCTACAGCACTGCGCCTGGCGACGATGCCAAGGCCAGCGTGCAGGAGTCGATGCGTGCTGCCTTCAGCAGGATCGACAAGGCCGTGAAGGTGGGTGTGCTGCACCGCAACAACGGTGCCAACCAGAAATCCAGAATCAGCGCTGCGGTCCGCAAGGTGCTCGAGCCGGCCAACTGAGCGTCATCACCCTCTTCGGAGACCGGCAGAATGGAGCTGAAAGCGAGATTCAGCTCCTTTGTCTTCCCCGACGCTGATTGACAGTCACTGCCACATCGTCTTCCGGAACTTCGATGAGGATCTGGATGAGGTGGCGGCACGTTGGCGTGAAGCCGGTGTCGGCGCTCTGCTGCACGCCTGCGTCGAGCCGGCTGAAATCCCAGCGATCCGAGCCCTGGCCGATCGTTTCCCGGAGATGCGCTACTCGGTGGGTGTCCATCCCCTGGATACCGAGCACTGGGGCGGCGACACGGTGTCGACCCTGCGCCGAGCCGCCCTTGAGGACGATCGTGTGGTGGCGATCGGCGAACTCGGACTTGATCTGTTCCGGGACAAGAACCTCGAGGAACAGCTGAAGGTGCTGCGCCCGCAGCTGGATCTGGCGGTCGAGCTGGATCTGCCTGTGATCATTCACTGCCGCGATGCGGCCGAACCGATGCTGGCGGAACTGCGAGGCCGCCAGAGCGAGGGGCGCTGCCCTGCCGGGGTGATGCACTGCTGGGGGGGAACGCCCGAAGAGATGCATGGCTTTCTGGATCTGGGCTTTCACATCAGCTTCAGCGGCACGGTGACCTTCCCCAAGGCCGTTCCGACCCACGACTGTGCCCGCCAGGTTCCTGAAGACCGTTTTCTGGTGGAAACCGATTGCCCGTTCCTGGCGCCGGTGCCCCGTCGCGGCAAACGCAATGAGCCCGCATTCGTGGCGGCTGTCGCGGCTCGGGTCGCCGAGTTGCGAGGCGTCGACCTGGAGGTCGTGGCGGCCCAGAGCACGGCGAACGCCCGCCGGTTGTTTGGCCTTCCCTGACAGACCGAAGCTGTTTCGTGACGCAGGCCCCCCGATATGTAAGATGTTGTATTGGCCTGGTCAGGGAGCGGCTTGCCGTCTCCACCGACCCCGAAGCGTCCATTTCCCTTCCGGTGAACTTGTCGTCGTCAGCTGATCTGACCCGCGATCTCTGAGCTCAACTGCGGCGCTGTCGGCCCTCTGCGGAGGGGCGGCAGCCGCCGCTTTTGCTGTCTCGGATTGCTTGTTGTCTGCTGCGACGGTCTGTCCAGGCCTCTTGTCCATTCGTCCTCTCTGCCGGTCCCCGCATGAGCAGCAGCGCGATTCAGGTCGCCAAGACCGCCACCTACCTCCCTGATCTGGTGGAGGTGCAGCGGGCCAGCTTCAAGTGGTTTCTGGATCAGGGACTGATCGAGGAGCTTGAGAGCTTCTCTCCCATCACGGATTACACCGGCAAGCTGGAGCTGCATTTCATCGGCAGCGAGTACCGCCTGAAGCGCCCCCGCCATGACGTGGAAGAGGCGAAGCGTCGCGATGCGACCTTTGCCTCACAGATGTATGTCACCTGCCGCCTGGTCAACAAGGAGACCGGCGAGATCAAGGAGCAGGAGGTGTTCATCGGCGAACTGCCGTTGATGACCGAACGCGGCACGTTCATCATCAACGGCGCCGAGCGGGTGATCGTTAATCAGATCGTGCGCAGTCCGGGTGTCTATTTCAAGGATGAAATGGACAAGAACGGCCGCCGTACCTACAACGCCAGCGTCATTCCCAACCGTGGTGCCTGGCTGAAGTTCGAAACTGATAAGAACGATCTGCTGCACGTTCGTGTTGACAAGACGCGCAAGATCAACGCCCACGTGCTGATGCGTGCGATGGGGCTGTCGGATAACGACGTTCTCGACAAACTGCGTCACCCCGAGGCTTACAAGAAGTCCATCGATGCCGCGAATGATGAGGGCATCAGTTCCGAGGATCAGGCACTCCTCGAGCTCTACAAGAAGCTGCGTCCCGGTGAACCGCCGTCCGTCAGTGGTGGTCAGCAGCTGTTGCAGACCCGCTTCTTCGACCCCAAGCGCTACGACCTCGGCCGGGTCGGCCGCTACAAGATCAACAAGAAGCTGCGTCTCACCATCCCCGACACGGTGCGCACCCTCACCCATGAGGACGTGCTCTCCACCCTCGACTACCTGATCAACCTCGGGCTGGATGTCGGCGGCGCCGTGCTCGATGACATCGATCACCTCGGGAACCGCCGCGTCCGTTCCGTTGGAGAGCTCCTCCAGAACCAGGTCCGGGTCGGACTCAACCGCCTGGAGCGGATCATCAAGGAGCGGATGACCGTCGGCGAGACCGATTCGCTCACCCCCGCCCAGCTGGTGAACCCCAAGCCGCTGGTGGCGGCGATCAAGGAGTTCTTCGGCTCCAGCCAGCTGAGCCAGTTCATGGATCAGACGAATCCGCTGGCTGAGCTGACGCACAAACGACGCATTTCCGCCCTTGGACCCGGCGGTCTGACCCGTGAGCGGGCCGGCTTCGCCGTTCGAGACATCCACCCCTCCCACTACGGCCGTCTTTGCCCGATCGAGACGCCGGAAGGGCCGAATGCCGGACTGATCAACTCCCTGGCCACCCACGCCCGGGTGAACGAGTACGGCTTCATCGAAACCCCCTTCTGGCGGGTTGAGAACGGTGTCGTGCGCAAGGACGGCGATCCCATCTACCTTTCCGCCGACCGGGAAGATGAGGTGCGTGTCGCGCCCGGTGACGTGGCCACCGACGACGACGGACGGATCAAGGCCGATCTGATTCCGGTGCGCTACCGCCAGGACTTCGAGAAAGTTCCGCCGGAGCAGGTCGACTACGTCGCCCTTTCACCGGTGCAGGTGATCTCGGTTGCTGCCTCGCTGATTCCGTTCCTGGAGCACGACGACGCCAACCGCGCCCTGATGGGATCCAACATGCAGCGTCAGGCCGTGCCGCTGCTGCGTCCTGAGCGGGCCCTGGTGGGAACCGGTCTGGAGACCCAGGTGGCCCGTGACTCCGGCATGGTGCCGATCTCTCGGGTCAACGGAACGGTCACCTTCGTCGATGCCACCGCGATCGTGGTGCAGGACGAGGATGGCAACGACCACAACCACTTCCTCCAGAAGTATCAGCGCTCCAACCAGGACACCTGTCTCAACCACCGTCCGATCGTCCGCTGCGGTGATCAGGTGATCGTCGGGCAGGTGCTGGCGGATGGTTCCGCCTGTGAGGGCGGTGAGATCGCCCTCGGTCAGAACGTCCTGATCGCCTATATGCCCTGGGAGGGATACAACTTCGAAGACGCGCTGCTCGTCAGCGAGCGTCTGGTCACCGACGACCTGTACACCTCGGTGCACATCGAGAAGTACGAGATCGAGGCCCGTCAGACGAAGCTCGGACCGGAAGAGATCACCAGGGAGATCCCCAACGTTGCCGAGGAGAGCCTGGGCAATCTCGATGAGATGGGCATCATCCGGGTTGGAGCCTTCGTTGAGAGCGGCGACATCCTGGTCGGCAAGGTCACTCCCAAAGGGGAATCCGATCAGCCTCCGGAAGAGAAGCTGCTGCGCGCGATCTTCGGCGAGAAGGCCCGTGATGTGCGCGACAACTCCCTGCGGGTGCCGGGCACCGAGCGCGGCCGCGTTGTGGATGTGCGGATCTACACCCGCGAGCAGGGCGATGAGCTTCCGCCCGGCGCCAACATGGTGGTGAGGGTCTATGTGGCGCAGCGCCGCAAGATCCAGGTGGGCGACAAGATGGCCGGCCGCCACGGCAACAAGGGCATCATCAGCCGCATCCTTCCCCGGGAGGACATGCCTTACCTGCCGGATGGCACCCCGGTTGACATCTGCCTCAACCCTCTGGGTGTGCCCAGCCGCATGAATGTGGGCCAGGTGTTCGAGCTGTTGATGGGCTGGGCCGCGTCCAATCTCGACTGCCGGGTGCGCGTGGTGCCCTTCGATGAGATGCACGGTGCTGAGATGTCTCAGCAAACCTGCGAAGCCTTCCTGAAGGAGGCCGCCAAGCAACCCGGAAAAGACTGGGTCTATGCCCCCGATGATCCCGGCAAGCTCGTGCTGCGGGATGGCCGCACCGGTCTTCCCTTCGATCAGCCTGTGGCTGTGGGCTATTCCCACTTCCTCAAGCTGGTGCACCTCGTGGACGACAAGATCCACGCCCGCTCCACCGGCCCCTACTCCCTGGTCACGCAGCAACCCCTGGGCGGCAAGGCTCAGCAGGGTGGTCAGCGTCTGGGCGAGATGGAGGTGTGGGCTCTGGAGGCCTACGGCGCCGCTTACACCCTCCAGGAACTGCTCACCGTCAAGTCCGACGACATGCAGGGTCGCAACGAGGCGCTCAACGCGATCGTCAAAGGCAAGCCGATCCCCCGTCCCGGCACGCCGGAGTCGTTCAAGGTGCTGATGCGCGAGCTTCAGTCGCTCGGCCTGGACATCGCGGTGTACACCGATGAAGGCAAGGAGGTGGATCTGATGCAGGACGTGAACCCGCGTCGCAGCACACCGAGCCGCCCGACCTACGAATCCCTCGGCGTCGCGGATTACGACGAGGACTGACGGACCGACCTGATCAAACCGACTGACAGCCCTTCCTTCCCCCTCCGTCCATGACCAACAGCAACCTCCGCACCGAGAACCACTTCGACTACGTCAAGATCACGCTCGCGTCACCTGAACGGGTGATGGAGTGGGGCCAGCGCACCTTGCCCAACGGCCAGGTGGTGGGCGAGGTCACCAAACCGGAGACCATCAACTACCGCACTCTGAAGCCCGAAATGGACGGGCTGTTCTGCGAAAAGATCTTCGGTCCCTCCAAGGACTGGGAATGCCACTGCGGCAAGTACAAGCGTGTCCGTCACCGCGGCATCGTCTGCGAGCGCTGCGGCGTTGAGGTCACCGAGAGTCGGGTGCGCCGCCATCGCATGGGCTTCATCAAGCTGGCGGCCCCGGTGTCACACGTCTGGTACCTGAAGGGCATCCCCAGCTACGTGGCGATCCTGTTGGACATGCCTCTGCGGGATGTGGAGCAGATCGTCTACTTCAACTGCTATGTGGTGCTGGATCCCGGCGATCACAAGGATCTCAAGTACAAGCAGCTGCTCACCGAGGACGAGTGGCTGGAGATCGAGGACGAGATCTACGCCGAGGAATCCGAAATCGAGAACGAGCCCGTGGTGGGCATCGGTGCCGAGGCCCTCAAGCAGCTGCTGGAGGACCTCACCCTGGATGAGGTGGCCGAACAGCTGCGGGAGGAGATCAACGGCAGCAAGGGGCAGAAGCGGGCCAAGCTGATCAAGCGCCTGCGGGTGATCGACAACTTCATTGCCACCAGTGCCCGTCCCGAGTGGATGGTGCTGGATGTGATCCCCGTGATTCCCCCCGACCTGCGCCCGATGGTGCAGCTCGACGGTGGTCGCTTCGCCACCAGTGATCTCAACGATCTCTACCGGCGGGTGATCAACCGCAACAACCGTCTGGCAAGGCTTCAGGAGATCCTGGCCCCTGAAATCATCGTCCGCAACGAGAAGCGGATGCTGCAGGAGGCCGTCGACGCCCTGATCGACAACGGCCGTCGCGGTCGCACTGTGGTGGGTGCCAACAACCGGCCGCTGAAATCACTCAGCGACATCATCGAGGGCAAGCAGGGTCGCTTCCGTCAGAACCTGCTCGGCAAGCGGGTCGACTACTCCGGTCGTTCCGTGATCGTGGTCGGGCCGAAGCTGAAGATGCACCAGTGCGGTCTGCCCAAGGAGATGGCGATCGAGCTGTTCCAGCCGTTCGTCATTCACCGTCTGATCCGTCAGAACATCGTCAACAACATCAAGGCGGCCAAGAAGCTGATTCAGCGGGCCGACGATGAGGTGATGCAGGTGCTTCAGGAGGTGATCGAGGGGCACCCGATCATGCTGAACCGGGCACCGACGCTGCACCGCCTCGGTATCCAGGCCTTCGAACCGAAGCTGGTGGATGGCCGGGCGATTCAGCTCCATCCGCTCGTCTGCCCAGCGTTCAACGCTGACTTCGACGGCGACCAGATGGCCGTGCACGTTCCTCTGGCGATCGAAGCGCAGACCGAGGCGCGCATGCTGATGCTGGCCAGCAACAACATCCTCTCGCCCGCCACGGGAGAACCGATCATCACGCCGTCCCAGGACATGGTGCTCGGCTCGTACTACCTCACCGCTCTCCGGCCGGAGTCCGAGCAGCCCGAGTTCGGGGATCGCAGCCGCACCTTCGCCGACCTTGAAGATGTCATCCATGCCTTCGAGGACAAGCGCATCGATCTGCACGAGTGGGTCTGGGTCCGCTTCAACGGTGAAGTCGAGGACAAGGATGAGCTCGAGGAGCCGATCAAGGCCGAAGACCTCGGCGACGGCACCCGCATCGAGCAATGGAGCTACCGCCGTGACCGCTTTGACGAGGACGGCGCTCTGATCAGCCGTTATCTGCTCACCACCGTCGGACGTGTGGTGATGAATCACACCATCATCGGCGCTGTGGCCGCCGCCTGACCCTTCCGTCTTCCCGAACCTCCCTTCTCCTGATCTGCGCGCAGCCATGACCACTTCCAAGTCCCGCAAGTCCTCCAAGGCGGCCAAGGACGCCACCCCAGCTCCTGAGAGCGCATCCCGTCCACTGGCCAAGACCCCGCCGCCGTTCCGAAACCACGTCGTCGACAAGCGGGCCCTCAAGCAGCTGGTGGCCTGGGCCTACAAGAACCACGGCACGGCTGTGACCGCCGAGATGGCGGACAAGCTCAAGGATCTCGGCTTCCGCTATGCCACCCAGGCGGCCGTGTCCATCTCCGTGGAGGACCTGCGCGTTCCGGAGGCCAAGAAGGACCTGCTGGGTCAGGCGGAGGAGCAGATCACCGCCACGGAGGAGCGCTACCGGCTGGGAGAGATCACGGAGGTGGAACGCCACACCAAGGTGATCGACACCTGGACGGAGACCAACGAGCGTCTGGTGGACGCGGTGAAGAAGAACTTCAACCAGAACGCGCCGCTGAACTCGGTCTGGATGATGGCCAACTCCGGTGCCCGGGGAAACATGTCCCAGGTGCGTCAGCTGGTGGGCATGCGGGGCCTGATGGCGAACCCGCAGGGCGAGATCATCGACCTTCCGATCCGCACCAATTTCCGTGAGGGTCTCACGGTCACCGAGTACGTGATCTCCTCCTACGGAGCTCGCAAGGGTCTGGTGGACACCGCCCTGCGGACGGCTGACTCCGGCTACCTCACCCGTCGTCTGGTGGACGTGGCTCAGGATGTGATCGTCCGTGAGGACGACTGCGGCACGATGCGTCACATCGTGGTGGAGGCCGAAGACGGTCGCTACGGCAAGCGCCTGGTCGGTCGCCTCACCGCCGCGCAGGTGGTGAGCGCCGACGGTGAGGTGCTCGCGGAGCGGAACACCGAGATCGATCCACCCCTCTCCTCAACGTTCGAGAAGGCCGGCATCACCGCCGTCAGCGTCCGTTCCCCGCTCACCTGCGAGGCCAACCGCTCGGTGTGCCGCAAGTGCTACGGCTGGGCACTGGCCCACAACGAACTGGTCGACCTCGGCGAAGCCGTCGGCATCATCGCCGCCCAGTCCATCGGTGAGCCCGGCACGCAGCTGACGATGCGCACCTTCCACACCGGGGGTGTGTCCACGGCGGAAACGGGTGTGGTGCGCTCCACCATTGCCGGAACCGTTGATTTCTCCGCCAAAGCCAGGGTGCGTCCCTACCGCACGCCCCATGGGGTCGAGGCTCAGCAGGCCGAGGTGGATTTCAACCTCACCATCAAGCCTTCGGGCAAGGGCAAGGCCCAGAAGATCGAAGTCACCAACGGTTCCCTGCTGTTCGTTGACAACGGCCAGACCATCGACACGGACGTGACCGTCGCTCAGATCGCCGCGGGTGCGGTGAAGAAGAGCGTGGAGAAGGCGACCAAGGATGTGATCTGCGATCTGGCCGGCCAGGTCCGTTACGAAGACAAGATCCAGCCGAAGGAGGTCACCGACCGCCAGGGCAACATCACCGTCAAGGCCCAGCGTCTGGGCCGGATGTGGGTGCTGGCTGGCGATGTCTACAACCTGCCTCCCAACGCGCAGCCCGTTGTCGGCAGTCAGAGCTCCGTCGTCGAAGGCCAGGTGCTGGCGGAAGCCAGCCAGCGCAGTGAGTACGGCGGCGAGGTGCGTCTGCGCGATTCCATCGGCGATTCCCGTGAGGTTCAGATCGTCACCACGGCGATGACCCTCAAGGACTTCAAGCTGCTGGAGGAATCCACGCACTCCGGTGAGATCTGGAATCTGGAAGCCAAGGACGGCACCCGTTATCGCCTCAACACCATCCCCGGCAGCAAGATCGGCTCCGGTGAGGTGATCGCCGAGCTGGCGGATGACCGGTTCCGCACCCAGACCGGTGGTCTGGTGCGCTTCGCGCCCGGTCTGGCGATCAAGAAGGCCCGCTCCGCCAAGAACGGCTACGAGGTGAACAAAGGCGGCACCCTGCTCTGGATCCCCCAGGAGACCCATGAGATCAACAAGGACATCTCCCTGTTGATGATCACGGACGGTCAGTGGATCGAGGCCGGCACCGAAGTGGTGAAGGACATCTTCAGCCAGACCGCCGGCATCGTCACCGTCACTCAGAAGAACGACATCCTGCGCGAGATCATCGTCCGCGGCGGTGAATTCCACCTCTCCAGCGACAGCAAGGCACTGGAGCGTTTCGAGGGCGATGGCCAGATGGTCAACCCCGGCGAGGAGATCGCCAAGGGGCTCAGCTCCGAAGAGATGCGCTTCGTCCAGACCGTCGAGACCCCTGAAGGCAAGGGCCTGCTGCTGCGTCCGGTGGAGGAATACACCATCCCCAACGAAGCCCAGCTGCCCGAGCTGTCTCACGTGAAGCAGGCCAACGGCCCGCATCTCGGCATCAAGGCCACCCAGCGACTCGCCTTCAAGGACGGCGAACTGATCAAGTCCGTCGAGGGCGTTGAACTGCTCAAGACCCAGCTGCTGCTCGAGACCTTCGACACCACACCGCAGATGACGGTGGATGTGGAGAAGGCCCCGGACAAACGGGCCAAGACCATCTCAAGGCTGCGTCTGGTGATCCTTGAGTCGATCCTCGTGCGTCGCGACACGATGTCCGACTCCAGCCACGGCTCCACCCACACGGAGCTTCAGGTGGAGGATGGCATTTCCGTGAAGGCCGGCGACGTGGTCGCCACCACGCAGATCCTCTGCAAGCAGGCGGGTGTGGCTCAGCTCCCCGAAGCCACCGAAGCCGAACCGGTGCGACGCATGATCGTCGAGCGTCCTGAGGACACCACCACCCTCACCACCAGCGGCACACCCCTGGTGAGCGTCGGTCAGCGCATCGTCGACGGTGATCTGCTCGCCGACGGGGAACCCGCCAGCTGCTGCGGCGAAGTCGAGAAGGTGGAGGGCAAGGCCATCACCCTGCGACTGGGCCGTCCGTACATGGTGTCGCCGGATTCCCTGCTGCACGTGCGCGACAGCGAACTGGTGCAACGCGGAGACGGTTTGGCTCTGCTGGTGTTCGAACGTCAGAAGACCGGCGACATCGTTCAGGGTCTGCCCCGGATCGAGGAACTGCTCGAAGCCCGTCGCCCCAGGGAATCCGCCGTGCTCTGCAAGAAGCCCGGCACCGTGGAGATCAAGCAGGACGACGAGTCGATCACGGTCACGGTGATCGAGGCCGATGACGCCATCGGCGAGTACCCGATCCTGCTGGGCCGCAACGTGATGGTCAGCAACGGCCAGCAGGTGACCGCCGGTGAGCTGCTCACCGATGGTCCGATCAATCCACACGAGTTGCTGGAGTGCTTCTTCGAGGATCTGCGCAGCCGCAAACCGCTGATGGAAGGGGCTCAGGAGGCGATCGCCAACCTGCAGCACCGCCTGGTGACCGAGGTGCAGAACGTCTACAAGTCCCAGGGCGTCTCCATCGATGACAAGCACATCGAGGTGATCGTGCGTCAGATGACCAGCAAGGTGCGGGTCGAGGATGCCGGCGACACCACCCTGCTGCCCGGCGAACTGATCGAGTTGCGTCAGGTGGAGGACACCAACCAGGCGATGGCCATCACCGGTGGCGCCCCTGCCGAGTTCACGCCGGTGCTTCTGGGCATCACCAAGGCGTCCCTGAACACCGACAGCTTCATCTCCGCCGCTTCCTTCCAGGAGACCACCCGGGTGCTCACCGAAGCCGCCATCGAAGGCAAGAGCGACTGGCTGCGCGGCCTCAAGGAGAACGTGATCATCGGTCGCCTGATCCCTGCCGGCACAGGCTTCAGCGGTTTCGAGGAGGAGCTGCAGAAAGAGGCCGGTCCTCATCCGGACATCCTTTCGGAAGATCCCAGCGGCTACCGCCGCATGCAGAACCTGCGTCCCGACTACACCGTGGACATGCCTCCGGCAGCCAGCTCCACGGCGGTGCTGGATGACCCCAGCGAGGAGGATCTCGAGGCCACCCGCACCCGCCACAACATCGATCCCGCCACCAGCAACTTCGCCGCGTTCGCTCGCCCCGACGCCGACAATGAGCTGAAGGAGGAGCAGGTTGTTGATGCCGAAGCCGTCGAAGGTCTTCAGGAGGAAGGCCTGCTCTCCGACGATTGATCCCGCTCACGACCCCGTTCCAAGCTGACCCGACATGCTTCAACCCACTGAGATTCCGCAGCGCCGCCTGCCGCGCTACGGCTTCCACGGTCACACCGAGAGGCTGAACGGTCGCATGGCGATGCTCGGATTCATCGCCCTTCTGGCTGTGGAGATCAAACTCGGCCACGGTCTGCTGGTCTGGTGAGCAGCGCACTGCTCGGCCGCAGCGCGGCCGAGCTTGAGGACTGGGCTGTGGCTCAGGGGCAGCCGGCCTTCCGTGGGCGGCAGCTGCACGACTGGATCTATGCCAAGGGAGCCCATTCCCTGGCGGATATCACCGTGCTGCCCAAGGCCTGGCGATCATCGTTGAGCGAAGCGGGTGCCAGGGTCGGGCGTCTCAGGCAGGTTCACCGTTCGGTGGCTGCTGACGCCACCACCAAGCTGCTGCTGTCCACCGATGACGGCGAGACGATCGAAACGGTTGGGATTCCCACCGACCAGCGCCTGACGGTCTGCGTCTCCAGCCAGGTGGGCTGTCCGATGGCCTGCCGGTTCTGCGCCACCGGCAAAGGGGGGCTGCAGCGATCCCTCGAGACCCACGAGATCGTCGATCAGGTGCTGAGCGTGCGCGAGGCCATGGATCGCCGCCCCTCTCACATCGTGTTCATGGGCATGGGGGAACCGCTGCTCAACAGCGCTGCGGTGCTTGATGCGATCCGCTGCCTCAACGATGACCTCGGCATCGGACAACGCCGCATCACCGTCAGCACCGTCGGTGTGCCCCGCACCCTGCCGCAGCTGGCAGAACTGGCCCTCGAGCGGCTGGGTCGCGCCCAGTTCACCCTCGCCGTCAGCCTGCATGCCCCCAATCAGCAGCTGCGCGAGGAGCTGATCCCCACCGCGAGCACCTACCCCTACGACGCTCTGCTGGAGGACTGCCGTCACTATCTGGCGGTGACCGGCCGTCGCGTCAGCTTCGAATACATCCTGCTCGGGACGCTCAACGACCGGCCTGAGCACGCCGAAGAGCTGGCCGATCGGGTCGGCGGCTTTCAGAGCCACGTGAATCTGATCGCCTACAACCCGATCGAGGAGGAGGAGTTCCAGCGCCCCACCCCTCAGCGGATCCATGCGTTCCGTCGCGTTCTCGAGCGCCGCGGCGTGGCGGTGAGCCTGCGGGCCAGCCGTGGTCTGGATCAGAACGCCGCCTGTGGTCAGCTCAGGCGACAGATGCGGGAAACTTCTGCGAGCTGAGACCTGTTCATGGCGGCGATCGATTGGGTCCTGCTGATCGCCTATCTGGTCATGACCCTGGTGCTCGGGTTGTGGCTGGCGCGTCGCAACCGCGGCGAGGACGATTACTTCGTTGCCGGGCGTCGGCTCAGCGGCTGGCTGGCTGGTGCCTCGATGGCAGCCACCACCTTCTCGATCGACACGCCGCTGTATGTCGCCGGGCTGGTGGGGTCCCGCGGCCTTGCCGGTAACTGGGAGTGGTGGAGTTTCGGGCTGGCCCACGTCGCGATGGCGGTGGTCTTCGCTCCGCTCTGGCGTCGCAGCGGTGTGCTCACCGACGCCGCTTTCACGGAACTGCGCTACGGCGGGGCCGCTGCCGCCTGGCTGCGGGGCATCAAGGCCTTTCTGCTGGCTTTGCCGGTGAACTGCATCGGCATCGGTTACGCCTTTCTTGCGCTGCGCAAGGTTGTTGAAGCGCTCGGCATCGTGTCCGGCCAGCCGGCTGCTCTGGGCATCACCGACACCGTCTGGCTGCTGGCGGTGGTGGCCCTGCTTGTGATCAGTTACACCGTCGCCGGCGGGCTCTGGGCGGTGGTGGTCACGGATCTGATTCAGTTGCTGCTGGCTCTCGTCGGTGCTCTGGTCGTCGCGGTGGCGGCGCTGCGGGCTGCCGGCGGTATGGATGCTCTGCTCAGTCAGCTGCAGGATCTCGGTCGCCCGGAGCTGCTGAGCCTGGTGCCCTGGAACTGGCAGGACGGCGGCATCCGCTGGCTGGAGGGTGCCGGCATCAGCGTGCCGATGTTCACCGCCTACCTCGCGGTGCAGTGGTGGAGTTTCCGTCGCAGCGACGGTGGCGGTGAATTCATCCAACGCATGCTCGCCACCCGTGATGAGCAACAGGCCCGGCTGGCCGGCTGGGTGTTTCTGGTGGTCAACTATCTGATCCGGAGCTGGCTCTGGGTGGTGGTGGCGCTGGCCGCCGTGGTGCTGCTGCCTGAGCAGACCGACAGCGAGCTGAGCTACCCGGCACTGGCTGTTCAGCTGCTGCCGCCGGTGGCCCTCGGCCTTGTGGTGGTCTCCCTGGTGGCGGCCTTCATGAGCACGGTCAGCACATCGGTCAACTGGGGAGCCAGCTACCTCACCCATGACCTCTACCAGCGGTTTCTCAGGCCCCGTGCCGGCTCCCGTGAACTGCTGCTGATCGGTCAGCTGACCACCGTGCTGCTGCTGCTGCTCGGTGTGATCACCGCTCTGGTGAGCGACAGCATCGGCACGGTGTTCCGCCTGGTGATCGCCATCGGATCCGGGCCTGGGGTGGTGCTGGTGCTGCGTTGGTTCTGGTGGCGTGTGAATGCGGCGGCGGAGCTGGCGGCCATGCTCTGCGGTTTCGGGGTCGGTTTGCTCACCTCGGTCATCCCCCTGGTGCGCATCGACGACTACGGCATTCGCCTGACGGTGATCACCGGAGTCTCCGCAGTGGTCTGGCTGACGGCTCTTCTGCTCGCACCGCCCGAATCGGACGAGGTGCTCGAGCGCTTCGTCCGCCAGGTGCGTCCTCCCGGTCCGGGCTGGGCCCGGTTGCGGCAGCGGGTCGGGGTCACCCCGCTCGAGACTCTGCCGGCGCTGCTGCGGCGATTCCTTCTGGCCAATGGCGTGCTCTTCGGTGGTCTGCTGGGCACCGGCGCCTTTCTGCTGCATCAGCAGTTGGCCGGCTGGAGCGGGCTTGCCCTTCTGGTGCTCTGTGTGCTGCTGCTTCGGCGCTCGAATCAGCAGAATGCCGCCACCAGCCCGTGAGCCTTGGCCTTTTTCCGATCCACTCTGTTGCCGGTCCTGATCGTGCTCCTCTTCGCCCTGGCTCTGGTGGCGGTGAGTGCCCGCATCTGGCTGCCTGGAGACATGCTGGCCCCGGCGCCCGTCGGCTGAGCCGGAGCAGGCCCGCCCTACGATCGCTGCCATGACCGACGCCTCACCACGGGATCAGGGCCTCGCAGGCCTGTCGCTCGATCCGGAGCTGCTGGCCAGGGAGCTGGCGGCGGAACTGGACGGAGACCCGTTGGATGCGATCGCCATCGATGACGGAGAGGAACACTCGCTCGATGCGGCCAGGGCCTGTGATCAGGGCCTGATCCTGCTCACGCAGGGTCACGATCAGCGGCTGCAGGGCCTGCAGGTGTTCTGTGAGCACCGCGACCCGAGGGCCGTGCCACTGCTGCTGCCTCTGTTGCAACGTCCCTGCCCGGTTGAGCGGATGAGCGCCGTCTATGCCTTAGGACGCAACCCTTCACCTCCGGCTGTGCAGCCGCTGCTGCAACTGCTTCAGATCGACAGCAACGCCTATGTCCGCAAGGCGGCGGCCTGGAGCCTGGGCAATTACCCCGACGCGCCGGTGCTGAATCCACTGATGCAGGCGCTGCAGACCGATGTGGCCGCGGTCCGTCTCTGGTGTCCGGGATCCCTGGCCGAGGCCGGCAGTCGCTCGGCATCCAAGGCGGATCCCGCCGCCGGTCAGTTGCTCAGCAGTCTGCGCATCGACAGCGAACCCGTGGTCCGCAGCAACTGCATCTGGGCCCTCGGGAGACTCCATGAGCAGCTGGTGCCTCCCCGTCAGCAGGAGATCGTTGAGGCCATCGTGGAATCCCTGTTGCAGGACAGCGAGGCGTCCGTGCGGGACGAAGCCCGCACGGCGCTCGAACAGCTGGAGGACCCGGGTGTCATCGAGCGGCTTCAGGCCCTGATCGAAGAAGGATTTCTCCACTGATCCGGGATCCATCGGTCCGTTACGCCTGAGCCAACAGGCCCGTGGCAACCCAACTAGCATGCGTGCCTCAACACGGCTCCGGCATGCCCCAACGCACGCTCCGCTTCACCATCCGGCCTGACGGTCGGGTCGAAGAGCGGGTCGAAGGGGTGGCAGGAGAGGCGTGTCAGCAGCTCACCGAAAGTCTGGAGGCTGCCCTCGGAACTGTCGAACGGCAGGAACCCACAGGTGAGGCTTTTCTCCAGCCCGAAGTTCAGTCCCAGACCCTTCCCGCACACCTCCACTGATGTCGCACTTCAGCACCGTCAAGACCGAATTGCGTCAGATCGAGCCCCTGGTTCAGGCCCTCGAGGATCTGGGTCTGGCTCCTGAGAAGGGTCAACGTCCGGTGCGCGGCTACCGGGGCCAGACCGTCACGGCGGATCTCGCGGTGACCATGGATCAGGGGGGCGACCTCGGCTTCCGATGGAATGCTTCGACCGGAGCCTTTGAGCTGGTGACCGATCTGGATCTCTGGAAGCAGCGGATTCCTGTTGAACGCTTCCTGGCGCAGCTCACCCAGCGCTATGCCCTCAACACCGTGCTGGCAGCTTCCCTGCGTGAAGGGTTTCAGGTGGCCGAGCAGACCAACGCCCAGGACGGCTCCATCGAGCTGGTTGTCACGCGCTGGGACGCCTGATCCTGACTGATCCATCTCTCGCCTTTAAGGCACCGTCCAAGCTCCCGGACGCCCCCAGCGGTCGCGAACCGATGCTGGGTGGAGCGTTGAGGGAGCGGGCGGTCTGGGTGGATGAGGCGGTGTGCATCGGTTGCCGCTACTGCGCCCATGTCGCCACCAACACCTTCGTGGTGGAGCCGAGTTTCGGGCGCTCCCGTGCCATCCGTCAGGACGGTGACAGCAGCGAGCGGATTCAGGAGGCGATCGACACCTGTCCGGTGGATTGCATCCATTGGGTTCCCTTCGAGGAACTCGATGAGCTGCGTGACCAGCTGGCCTGTCAGCACCTCCAGCCGCTGGGTATGCCTTCAGCGGTGCGCAAGCGTCGCATCAAGCCGAGACACACCGCGTGAGCACCCCGCTGCCCACCAGACGGTTCGGGCGAACCGAGCTGCCGATGCCCGTGCTCTCCCTCGGTGGCATGCGGTTTCAGCAGAGCTGGAGTGACCTGCCTGCTGAACAGATCACCGATGCCTCCCAGACCAATCTGCTGCTCACGCTTCAGCGGGCCGTGGACCATGGTTTTCACCATGTGGAGACCGCCCGCCATTACGGCAGCTCGGAACGGCAGCTCGGCTGGGCCTTGCCGGACATTCCCGATCCGCACCGCATCCTGCAGAGCAAGGTTCCACCGCGCGACGATCCCAAAGAGTTCGAGGATCTGCTCTCCCTCACCTTCGAGCGGCTGGGTCGCGATCGTCTGGAGCTGCTGGCCATCCATGGCATCAATCAACCGCGGCATCTCGATCTGGCGCTGCGTTCCGGGGGCTGTCTGGAGGTGGTGCGCCGCTGGCAGAAGGACGGCCGCATCGGTCATGTGGGGTTCTCCACCCATGGCCCCGTCGATCTGATCGCGACCGCCTGCGACAGCGGAGCGTTCGATTACGTCAACCTTCACTGGTATTACATCCGTCAGGACAACAGTCCGGCTCTCGACGCCGCCCGACGCCAGGACATGGGGGTGTTCATCATCAGCCCCACCGACAAGGGCGGCCATCTGCACAGCCCCTCGGATCGCCTGCTCGAACTCTGCGCTCCGCTGCACCCGATCGTCTTCAACGACCTCTTCTGCCTCCGTGACCCACGGGTGCACACCATCAGTGTCGGAGCCGCGCGTCCCTCCGATCTCGATCGGCACCTCGAAGCGGTGCAGAGGCTTCCGGATGCCGCCGAGCTGATCGGACCGGTGCATGCCCGGCTGCAGGCCGCCGCCCTCTCAAGCCTGGGTGCCGATTGGCTCTCCAGCTGGCAGGTGGGCCTGCCCAGCTGGCAGCAGACCCCCGGGGAGATCAATCTGCCCGTGCTGCTCTGGCTCCATAACCTGCTTGAGGCCTGGGATCTGGAGCAGTACGCCAGAGCGCGCTACCGACTCCTCGGCCAGGGGGGGCACTGGTTCCCCGGCGCCAACGCCGATCCCCTCGACGCGGATGTCAGCGAGCAGGACCTGCGCTCCGTGCTGGGGACGAGTCCCTGGCGTGATCGCATTCCGTCGTTGCTGCGGCGACTGCGTGATCGCCTCGCCGGTGAGCCGCAGCGTCGTCTGATCAGCGTCTGACGACCGACGTCAACTCCCCAGCGGCAGTTTGCCGGGCACGCCCACAGCGCGGGGGAAGCCTGACGGGCAGGGACCGTCCTGTTGCAGCCGCAGCAGGTGGCGAATGCCCCGATCGCCTGGCAGCTGCTGCTGTTGCACCTCTGTGATCCGCGCCTTCAGATCCCGCAGGGCCCCCTGCAGGTCCCGGCCGTCGGCCTCGCTCCACTGACCGCGGTACAGCAGGGCCTGGCCGCTCGGTTGCAGCAGCGGCACCAGATACTCCGCCACCACCGGTGCCGCGGCCACCGCCCGTGCCATGGCCAGGTCGAACATGCCTCGACAGCGCCTGTCTCGTCCGGTGGTTTCGACCCGCTCGGTGCGCACGCTCACCCGTTCCGAGAGTCCGAGGGATCGGGCCATCTCCGCAACGGCCGCCGTCTTGCGCCCGACCGAATCCACCAGGGTGAGTCGCGCATGGGGAAGGGCGATCGCCACGGCGAGGCCGGGGAAGCCTCCGCCGGTGCCCACATCGATGCAGTGCAGCGGCCGGTCGGCTTGCTGCAGCTCCCTGCCCAGTGGCCAGAGGCTGTCGAAGACCTGGTTGATCCAGAAGTCATCGCCTTCCACAAGCCGGGTCAGATTGACGCGGCCGTTCCATTCCCGCAGCAGCTCCTGCAGCGTCAGGAACTGCTGCTGTTGCTCTGGCGTGGGGGTCCAGTCCAGAACCTGCCAGAGCTCCGCTCCCGGGTTGGAGGGGTCAGGCATCAACCATCAGCACGACTGTTCCTAGATTGAATCGCCGCCGAACCCACCGTGCCGGAGACGCCCTCCTGTCACTACGCACGGCTCGGGGTGTCCGTCCGGGCCGATCCGGAACAGTTGCGCCAGGCCTTCCGTCGTCAGAGCAAAACTCTGCATCCGGACACCACAGCACTTCCCGCCGCGTTGGCCGCGCAGCGCTTTCAGCAGTTGCGTGAGTCGTATGAGCTGCTGGCGGATCCCGCGCGACGTCGCCTGTACGACGAACAGCGGCTGAAACGGACCATCGCTCCGCTGGCGGCCGCTCCGGACCGTCGGGACAGCTGGCAGGGGATCGGGGAGCGGCGTCCCCTCTCCGGCGGTGAGTGGTTCTCGCTGGTGCTGCTGACGCTGGCGCTGCTGGTGTGCCTCGTGTTCGGACTCGGTGTGGCGGCCCTGCAGGGACGGGACTGGCAGGTCTCACCGGGCTGGCTCACGGATGAGCAGACTCGGGACAACGCCGCAGCCCCGCCATCGCATGTCAGACCTGCCACCGCAGACCACACCGCTGAATCAGCACTCCATCCGGGCGCTTGAGCAGTGGCTGGATTCCCTGGGGGCCTCGAGGGTTGATGGCGATCCCTGTCTCTGGTCGTTGGTCACGCCCGAGTGGACCGCAGAGCTGCAGCTGGAGAGGGAGGATCTGCGGGTGGCCTGGCAGCGCCCGGATCAGGCCGATCGCGTCTGCTCCCTCCCCTATGGCCTGTCGCGAGCGGATGTGGAGGCGGCGATCCAGGCCGGGCCCTGAGTCAGAGCTGATCGAGGGCCTTGCCGATCGCTGCATAGCACTGCTCCAACTGCGCATCCGTGATGCACAGCGGAGGCAGCAGGTACACCACCTGTCCGAGCGGCCGCAGGAACACGCCCGCTTCCATGGCGATGCGCTTGACGGTTGGCCCCGCGGGGTTGAGGTAGCCCGCTGTTCCCTCCACGGCAAGGTCGAAGGCCGCCAGGGTGCCGATCAGGCGGCAGTGGTCGACGCGTGGGTGCCGGCTCAGTGCCTGCAGATGCGGGCGATGGCGGGCCTCGAATCCAAGGAAGCGCTGCGGCTCCGCCTCCAGCAGATCGAGGCTGGCATTGGCCACCGCACAGCCCAGGGGGTTGGCGGTGAAGCTGTGGCCGTGCCAGAGGGTGAGTGAAGGATCACTGCCGATGAAGGCCGAGAAGATCCGTTCGCTGGCCATGGTGACCCCCATCGGCAGGCAGCCGCCGGTGAGTCCCTTGGACAGGGCCATCAGATCGGGTTGCAGCCCGGCCCGCCGGCTGGCGAACCAGTCGCCGCATCGCCCGAAGCCGGTCAGCACCTCATCGGCGATCAGCAGCGCCCCGGCGTCATGGACCAGCCTCTGCACCGCCTTGAGAAACTGAGGACGGACCACAGCCATGCCGCCGGCCCCCTGCAGCAGCGGCTCGAGGATCACCGCTGCAGTGGGTGTTTCCAGGGTGCGGCTCAGCACCGCCAGCGCCTCGGCTTCGCGCGCTTCCACCGCATCGTCGTCCCACCAGGTGGCCGGCCAGGGCACACGGGCGACCGGGAAGAGCTTGTCCTCGAACGGTGCACTGAACAGATTGCGCTCTCCCACGGCCATCGCCCCGAAGGTGTCGCCGTGATACGCCCCATCGAAGGCCACGATCTGATGGCGCGCCTCGCCGCGATTGGCCCACCACTGACAGGCGATCTTGAGCGCCACCTCCACCGCCGTGGAGCCGTTGTCGGAGAAGAAGAGCCGTTGCAGGCCGGTGATCGCGCTCAGCCGTTCCGCCAGCCGTTCGGCCGGCGCGTGGGTGAAATCGGCGAAAATGACCTGCTCAAGTGTCCTGGCCTGGTCGTGGACGGCGGCCGCCAGGTCGGGATGGGCATGGCCGTGCAACGTCACCCACCAGCTGCTGATCGCATCGATCAGTGGTTCTCCGGACTCGAGATGCAGCAGGGCTCCATCGGCCCTGGAGACCCGTCGCGGCGGTTCGCTGCGGGCGAGCTGAGTGAAGGGAGGCCAGAGGTTGGGATGCCGTGTGTGTGGACCCGCCGATGTCATGGCCATTCGCTCAGCTTTTGTCATATTGAGGCCCAGTGCGCTGGTGGTTGCCGATGGCCACGACGCGGATCCGACGGCCATCCAACCGATTCGTCTCTGCCGCCGGGCCTCGCTCCGGACTGAGCGGAGCGCAACCTCCCCGCCATCAGGTGTTCGCGGAAGGCGGCTGGCCGTCCATCCGCGTGCTGCTGGAAATGCGCGGCTGGTCTCCGACGCACATCGAGCAGATCCATGAACAGCTGCGTCAGGGATGGCCCCTGTCGCTGGCGGTCCGCCACGTCTCGATCCGCATGGGGACCTGTCCGATGCGATCGCGCTCGCTCGGCTGAGGGTTCAGCGGCAGGCTGTTCAGCGGCAGACTGCTCAGCGGCAGACGGTCGTGGAGCGTTCACTCTCGGTGGCGAACGGTCCGCAGTTCAGCCAGCGGATGACCTGAACTTCGATATCGGTGAACAGCACGAGCACACCGACGCAGAGGAGAAGCACCACCCCACTCACCAAGGACTGACGACCGTTCATGAGCGAGCGGGAGCAAGAAGCTGTCGGAATTTAGTGCTGAGGCCCTGCTGCCGCCACTGGCGGTCCAGAGCGTGTGCATCGAGCGGATTCAGGGGTGGCAGCTGCGCCAGCACCGGGATTCCACCGAACTGCTCCAGGGTGCCGGGATTGTCGGCATGGGGAGGGCCGTTGAGGATCAGTCCGAGAACGGCAATGCCCCGGTGCCGCAGGGCCTCCAGGCTCAGCAGGGTGTGATTGAGCGTTCCCAGGCCGCTGCGGGCGACGAGCACCACCGGCAGCTGCCAGCGCTGCAGCTGATCGATCTGCAGCCAGGAGCGGTTGAGCGGCACCATCAGCCCTCCGGCGGTCTCCACCACCAGGGGGCCGTTGCAGGGCGGCAGGCCGAGACAGGCGGGATCGAGCTCCGCGCCGTCGCATTCGGCCGCCCAGTGGGGAGACAGGGGCCGGCGGAACGCGTACGCCTCGCGCAGCCATCGCTCGGGTGGGAGGTTCAGCAGCTGACAGATCCGATCCCGGTCACCTCCCTCGTCCAGTCCGCTCTGCACCGGTTTCCAGTAGGTGGCCTGAAGCCCCTGCACCAGCCAGGCGCTCACCACCGTTTTGCCGACGTCGGTGTCTGTGCCGCAGACCACGATCCGCATGGGGGAAGACGTCATCGGCGCAGCAGCACCAGCAGGATCCGCCAGCTCAGCCTGAATGATCGTCCGCCGGCCTGCGGCCAGGCCCTCAGCAGGCGCCGCCAGGCTGCGGCCGAAAGCTGCGGGGCGGAGGTGGTGCCGGCACCGAGCTCCGCCATCGGTCGCAGCAGTCGCAGGGGATCGGCTGCACTCTGCGTGAACAGCAACTGACGCTGGAGATGGATCGCCGAGCCAGGAATGGCTTCCAGCAGTTGCTCACCGTCCGGTAACGGCAGCGCCGTACAGGGCACCCCTGCTGCTGTCGCTGCGGCATGCCATTGCGGGAAGCTGCCTCGGATCGGAACGCTCAGGGCCAGGACACCCCCCGGAGCCAGAGCGTTCCACCACCGCCGCAGCTGTCGTTCCGGCTCGGGCAGCCAGTGCAGGACAAAACTGGAGGCCAGCAGCGTCGGTGGTCGTGACCAGACCGGCAGCCCTGCACTCAGGTCAAACCGTTCGGTGGCGGCGGTGGCGGGATGCTGGCGCAGCATGGCGGCGCTGCCGTCCACCCGCAGCACGGTCTGGCCCGGTCGGATCGCTTCGAGAGCCTCGGCCAGCTGACCGGTGCCGCTGCCCAGATCCACCCAGAAGCCGCTGACGATGTCGGTGCGTCGGCAATGTTCCGCCAGGCGCAGGGCCATGGCCTGCTGCAATGTCGCCAGAGCGTCGTAACGGCGTGCTGAAGCGTCGAATGTCTCCAGCACCCTGCGGCTCCAGGCAGCGTTCATGGGCCCTGCTCCAGCCAGGCCCGCACCCTCGCCAGCACCGGCAGGTTGATCAGGGCATGTCCCCAGTCCGGCAGCGTCACGATCTCGATCCGGTCTCCCGGCAGAGCAGCGGTCAGCTGCTGCTGACTGATGGCCGGCACGATGGCATCCAGATTCCCCTGCACCACCAGCACTCTGGCGTTGGCAGGGAAGGCGGCCGGCAGTGCTGAACACTCCTGAAGCAGAGTCAGATCCGCCGCCAGCCTGTGGCGACCGGCGGCGGTCACTCCCTCGAGCAGGGATGACGGCGGCAGGGCCGAGAGCGGCAGAGGCTGGGCGGCCCGAGTCAGGAAGCGTTCCAGCATTCCTCTCTCCTCGCTGCTGCCGAGGGCCGATGCCATGCCGGCCAGACCTGCCCGGATGGCTCGTCCAGCACGGTCGCTGGGCACGAAACGTCCGAAACTGCCCAGCAGCACCACGTCGGTCGCCGTCTCCAGCACGGAGCTGGGCAGCAGGTGCAGACCGAGCGAATGGGCGATCAGCAGACGGCGCCCGGGCTCCGGATGCCAGCTCGGGGATCGGGGGGGCAGGTTGCCGTAGCCCCGTTCTCCATCACTCCAGTGCCAGCCCAGAGCCATCAGCTCCTCTCGCCAGTGGCGCCAGTTCGAGGCGTCACCGGCCCACCCGTGCATCGTGATGGCCTGGTTCATGGGCTGGGAAGGGCCGCCAGCAGTCGCTCCAGGCTTCCCTGCGGCAGATCCCGGCGCAGCACAAGCCGCAGCCGTGCGGTTCCCTCCGGAACCGTGGGGGGACGGATCGCGATACTCAGCAGTCCCTGTGCCTCCAGCTGCTCCTGATGCTGCAGGGTTGAGGCGTCATCACCGATGAGCAGCGGCAGCACCGGGCCGTCTCCACGGGGGCGGCACCAGCCGGCTTGTTGCAGGGCATCCCGCCAGCGCCGGGAGCGTTGCAGCAACTCCTGTCCCCAGTTCGGATGCCTCTGCAGCAGATCCAGGGCTGCGCGGGCTCCGGCCACCAGCGGCGGCGCCAGGGCCGTGGTGTAGCGGAAAGCTCCACTGGTCTGCAGCAGGCGTTCGCCCATGGCGGCATCACCGGCCAGAAAGGCACCGCCGCTGCCGAAGGCCTTGCCGAAGGTGCCGCTGATCAGATCCACCGGTTGCCCCATGGCGTGGCAGAGGCCACGCCCGCCGATCCCGAGCACGCCGAGGGCATGGGCTTCATCGATCAGCAGCCGGGCTCCGTGGTGGGAGCAGAGTCGGGCCAGCGCCTCCACATCGGGGCTTGTGCCTTCCATGCTGAACAGGCTCTCGCTGATCACCAGCGGTGCTTCATCGCCGCTGAGCTTGACCAGACGGCGTTCGAGATCAGCCAGGTCGTTGTGAGCGAAGCGCTGCAGTCGTGCTCCGGAGGCCTGAACTCCCACCAGCAGGGAGTGGTGAATCAGCCGATCCGCCAGGACGGTGCTGCGTCGGTTCGCCAGGGCGCCGACAGCGGCGATGTTGGCCTGGAAGCCGCTTGGGAAGAGAAGTACTCGATCGCGGCCGAGCCAGTCGGCCAGGGCCTGCTCAAGGTCGTCATGGCCGGGTCGGCTGCCGGTGACCAGCCGTGAGCCTCCGCTTCCCACCCCTTCCGTCCGCAGGGCGGCGGTGGCCGCTTGGATCAGATCCGGATGACGGCTCAGGCCGAGGTAGTCGTTGCTCGCCAGATCGAGCAGCGGTTCACCCCCCTCGGCCGCGTGGCGCAGCTGCCAGCTTTCCGCCCCGGGACACCAGGTGCGCAGGCGACGACGTCTGGCCGGCTCGGCTTGGGTCATCGGTTCAGTCTGCGCGCTGCTCCACCGGAAGATGGTGGTTTCGAATTCAGTCGGATGTCTCCGGAGCGCTTCACGCTGTTGTTCCCGCTCTGGACCCTGCTCGGCGCGGTGGTCGCCCTGCTCTGGCCTCCGCTGTTCATCTGGTTCCGCGGTCCGCTGATCACGCTGGGGCTCGGGGTGATCATGCTGGGGATGGGCCTGGGACTGGCGCCCCAGGATTTCCTCCGGGTGGGTCAGCGGCCACGGCCGGTGTTCATCGGATTGGCCGCTCAGTTTCTGGTGATGCCCAGCCTTGCGGCGACCCTGGCCTGGGGGCTGCAGCTGTCTCCGCCGCTGGCCGTCGGGCTGATCCTGGTGGGGTGCTGTCCCGGAGGAACCGCCAGCAACGTGGTGGCGCTGATCGCCCGTGCGGATGTGGCCCTTTCCGTGGTGATGACCACGCTCAGCACGCTGGCGGCTGTGGTGCTGACCCCACGGCTGACGGAACTGCTGGCCAGTCAGTACGTGCCGGTGAATGGATGGACCCTGTTCCTCAAGGTGGTGCAGGTGGTGCTGTTACCGGTGGCGTTGGGGGTGGTGCTGAAGCAGGGCTTCCCGCGGGTGGCCCGGCGTGTTCAGCCTGTGATGCCACCCCTGGCGGTGGTGATGATCGTGATGATCGTGGCGAGCATCGTGGGCAGCCAACGGGCTGCTCTGATCGAGCAGGGGCCGCGGCTGCTGATGGCCTGCCTGCTGCTGCATGGCGGCGGTTTTCTGCTCGGGCATCTGATCCCGCGACTGCTGGGTGAGCCGGTGCCGGTGCGTCGCACCATCAGCATCGAAGTAGGGATGCAGAATTCAGGACTGGCGGTGGTGCTGGCCCGAAGCGGTGGTTTCGCCAGCCCGATCACCGCGTTGCCTGGGGCCATTTCAGCGGTGATTCACTGCTTGATCGGCAGTGGCCTTGCAGCGAGCTGGCGTCGGTCGGAGCCGTCAGACGGCTGAATCAGCCGGCGAGCTTGGCGAAGAGTTCCTTGTGGTAATCAACGACGTTCTGGCAGCTGATCACCGGTGTGAATTCAACAACCATGCCGAACTGAGCACGCCAGGGTGCGAAGTGGGCAAACAGCTGTTTGTCACTTTCTGCGCGACAAAGCACCACGACGCGGCCTTCGCCGGGAGCATGAACGCGGAACAGCAGTTCAAAACCTTCGAACTTGTCTTCCTTTGCCATGGCACCACTTTCCCAGAGTTCGACGAACTGGGCATAGGCCGCCTTCTGCATGTCGATGTCATCGAACTGGATGTCAGCCAGATAAAGTTGCATGGTTTTTTTGTGATGAACACGACAACAGAATGATGTTCCACTGCTGAATCAATCAGCAAGGATGCATACAACTCCTGAAAGAAAATTTAAGGCCTTCGCTCGTCAGCGCTGCCTGAACTCAGCTGCGGGAGGGTTCGCTGGCGATCAGCTTGTAGAGCCACAGCGCACTGCAGGCCAGGCTCATGGACAGCAGAACGGTCAGCAGGTCAAGAGTTGTCATGATTCTTTACGGCGACCGAACCTTTCTAACGGCTCGAGCCGCTGAGTGCCAGCTGGGCCGCGGGGTTGTCCTTCCTTAAGATCCGCGCATGACATCCACGGCGCCGCCTACGACTGACCCCGGCGCTGAAGGGCCAGCCCCACTCGATCTGGCGGGCATCTTCCCCTTCCCTCTGGACGGCTTCCAGCTGGAGGCCATTGATGCCCTGAACCAGGGGCATTCCGTCGTCGTCAGCGCTCCCACCGGATCGGGCAAGACCCTGGTCGGTGAATATGCGATCCATCGGGCCCTGGCTCACGGCCAGAAGGTCTTCTACACCACACCTCTGAAGGCGCTCTCCAACCAGAAACTGCGCGATTTCCGCGATCAGTTCGGGGAGCAGAACGTCGGCCTGATGACCGGTGATCTCAGCGTGAACCGCGAGGCATCGATCGTCGTGATGACGACGGAGATCTTCCGGAACATGCTCTACGCCGAGGCCGATGAGCACGACGACCCCCTCGCGGATGTGGAAGCGGTCGTTCTGGATGAATGCCATTACATGAACGATTCCCAGCGCGGCACGGTCTGGGAGGAATCGATCATCCATTGCCCCCCTCCCGTGCAACTGGTGGCGCTCTCGGCCACCGTCGCCAACGCCGGTCAGCTCACCGACTGGATCGAGAAGGTTCACGGTCCGACGCAGCTGGTGATCAGTGATCACCGCCCGGTGCCGCTGCAGTTCAGCTTCTGCAGTGCCAAGGGTCTGCATCCTCTCCTGAATGAACAGGGAACCGGTCTGCATCCCAACTGCAAGGTCTGGAGGGCTCCCAAGGGGCAGAAACGCAAGGGGCGTTCCCCCAAGCCGCCCCAGCCGGAACCGCCTCCGATCAGTTTCGTGGTCGCTCAGATGGCGGAGCGGGACATGCTCCCAGCCATTTATTTCATCTTCAGTCGCCGGGGCTGTGACAAGGCGGTGCGGGATCTGGGGGTGCAGTGTCTGGTGAGCCCCGAGGAGCAGGCCCGCATCCGCGAGCGGTTCACCGCCTACAGCCAGGCCAACCCCGAGGCCGTGCGGGACGGCCTGCATGCGGATGCCCTGCTGCGTGGCATCGCCGCACACCACGCCGGCGTTCTGCCGGCCTGGAAGGAGTTGATCGAAGAGCTGTTCCAGCAGGGCCTGGTGAAGGTGGTCTTCGCCACCGAGACCCTGGCGGCGGGCATCAACATGCCTGCCCGCAGCACGGTGATCTCCGCTTTGTCCAAGCGCACCGAGCGGGGGCATCGTCCGCTCATGGGCAGTGAGTTCCTGCAGATGGCCGGTCGGGCCGGGCGGCGCGGTCTCGACTCCCGCGGCTACGTGGTGACCGTGCAGAGTCGCTTCGAGGGCGTCCGCGAAGCGGGACATCTGGCCACCAGTCCCGCCGATCCGCTGGTCAGCCAGTTCACCCCCAGCTACGGCATGGTGCTCAACCTGCTCCAGCGCCATGACCTGGACAAGGCGCGGGAACTGGTGGAGCGCAGCTTCGGCCGCTACCTGGCCAGCCTCGATCTGGTGGAGGAGGAGGACATCCTTTCTCAGCTGCGTCTGCAGCTCGGTCAGCTGGAGGGGGTCGCCGGAGACGTGCCCTGGGAGGACTTCGAGAATTACGAAAAGCTGCGGGGCCGGCTGCGGGAGGAGCGGCGCCTGTTGCGCATCCTCCAGCAGCAGGCCGAGGAGACCCTGGCCAATGAGCTCACCCTGGCGCTGCAGTTCGCCAGCACCGGCACCCTGGTGAGCCTCAAGTCACCCCAGCTGCGCGGCCGGGTCACCCCGGCGGTGATCGTCGAGAAGGTGAACGGTCCGGGTCAGTTCCCGCTGCTGCTCTGCCTCACCGACGACAATCTGTGGCTGCTGGTGCCCTGCCAGGCGGTGGTCAGCCTCCACGCCGAGCTGAGCTGCCTGCAGGTGGACAGCGTGATGGTGCCGGAACTGCAGCGTGGCGGTGAGCTGCGCCATGGGGATCAGCAGAGCGGAGGACTGGCCCTGGCCGTGGCTCATATGGCCGGCCGTCATGACATGACCACTCCCCAGTACGACCTGGCCGGCGAAGTGCTCACGCAGGCCAGGCTCGTGCAGGCCCTCGAACAGGAGCAGGAGCAGCATCCGGCGCATCGGTGGGGGGATCGCAAGCAGCTCAAGAAGCATCGCCGCCGTATGGAAGAGCTGGAAGAGGAGATCGAGGAACGACAGCGGCTGCTGCATCACCGAGCGAACCGACACTGGGAGACCTTTCTGTCCCTGCTTGAGATCCTGCAGCAGTTCGGCTGCCTCGAGGATCTCGAGCCGACCGAGATCGGACGCACCGTCGCGGCTCTGCGCGGCGACAACGAACTCTGGCTTGGACTGGCTCTGATGAGCGGACACCTCGATGATCTCGAGCCGCCTGATCTTGCGGCGGTGTTCGAGGCGATCAGCACCGAGGTGAACCGACCGGATCTCTGGAGTGGCTTCCCGCCACCGCCGGCAGCGGAGGAGGCCCTGCATGATCTGAGCGGGCTGCGGCGCGAGCTGCTGCGGGCTCAGGAGCGTCGTTCCGTGGTGGTCCCCGCCTGGTGGGAGCCGGAGCTGATGGGACTGGTGGAGGCCTGGGCGAGGGGGACCGACTGGACCGATCTGATCGCCAACACCTCCCTGGATGAGGGTGATGTGGTGCGCATCATGCGCAGAACGGTCGATCTGCTGGCTCAGGTTCCCTACTGCGAGGCGATCAGCGAGCAGCTGCGCAGCAAGGCCCGTCAGGCCCTGCGGGCGATCAACCGTTTCCCTGTGGCGGAAGCGGATGATCTGCTCAGGCAGGCCGGCGAGCTGAACCCGGCAACGGAACGGGCGGCCTGAGATCAGCGCTCCGGCGTTGCCATGGCCACCGGATCCACCAGGCGATCAAAGGTCTCGCCATCCAGATGACCGGAGGCGAGGGCCGCCTGCCGCAGGCTGAGCCCCTCGCGATGGGCCTGCTGGGCGATGGCACTGGCCTTGCTGTACCCGATCGCAGGGGTGAGGGCGGTCACCAGCATCAGGGAGCTCTCCACCAGGGCGGTGATGCGTGCCCTGTCCGGTTCCATGCCCTCCACAAGATTCAGCCGGAAGCAGTGGCAGGCATCCGTCAGCAGGGTGATCGCCTTGAGCAGATTGAAGCCGATCAGGGGCTTGTACACATTCATCTGCAGATGTCCTCCTGAGGCCGCGGCTGCGACGGCAGCGTCCAGGCCGATCACCTGGGTGCAGACCATGGCCAGTGCCTCGCACTGGGTGGGATTCACCTTCCCCGGCATGATCGAGCTTCCCGGTTCGTTGGCGGGGAGCAGCAGTTCCCCAAGACCGGCCCGCGGCCCGCAGGCCAGCAGGCGGATGTCGTTGGCCATGCGCAGCAGTGCCAACGCAAGCCGTCGCAGCTGGGCCATGGCCTGATGCAGGGCGTCGTGACCGGCCATCACGGCAAACAGATTCGGCGCCGGAGCGAGCGGCAGATCGACCAGCCCGCCCAGTTCGATCGACACCGCGGCGGCGAATCCCGCCGGAGCGTTCAAGCCGGTGCCCACGGCGGTTCCTCCCAGCGGCAGCTGCTGCAGCTCCGGCAGGCAGTCCGCCAGGCTGCGGCGTGCCTGCCCCAGCTGATCCCGCCAGGCGGAGACCTCATCGGCGAGTCGCAGCGGAACCGCATCCTGGAGATGGGTGCGACCGATCTTGACGATGTCGCTCCAGGCCTGGACCTTGTCGTCCAGCCCTCCGATCAGCGCATCCAGCTCCGGAAGCAATGCCTGCTGGAGCCGCAGGGCGGCTGCCACATGGATCGCTGCAGGAAAGACGTCGTTGGTCGACTGGGATCGATTGACGTGATCATTCGGATGAACCGGGAGATGGCTGCCCAGCGGCTCGCCGTTCTGGCGGGACACCAGGTTGCTGATCACCTCGTTCATGTTCATGTTCGTCTGGGTTCCACTTCCCGTCTGCCAGACGCTGAGCGGAAACTGTTCGTCGTGCAGGCCGCTGGCGATGGCACCCGCGGCCTCAGCGATCGCGCTTGCCTTGCCGGTATCGAGAACCTTCATCTCGGCATTGACGAGGGCACAGGCCTGCTTGATCCGGGCCAGGGCATGGATCAGCTCCGCCGGCATCCGTTCATCGCTGATGGCGAAATTTCTGAGGGAGCGCTGGGTCTGCGCACCCCAGAGCGCGCCGGCAGGAACACTGACGGGCCCCAGGCTGTCCCGCTCCTGTCGAACCCGATCATCCATCGCAGAATGCCGCTCAAAGCTCACAATCGTATGCAGACGGGATGAGCTTCCAGACGCTGGCAGAGCGCAGCCACCGCTGCTCGGTGGACCTCCCGGGGGGTGAGCTGGACAGTCTGGAGAGGTTTCTGCAGAAACCGAAGCGCACCATGGCGGCTCTGCTCAGCCGTGAGCGCATGACACCACTCGGTCAGGGAAGGTTCCTCTACCAATCCAGACCGTTCCGGGTGCTGCAGTTCGAGATCAGGCCGGTGGTGGTGTTCCAGGCGGTCTGGCAGCACAGATGCCTCCGGATCGATTTTGAGGATTGTCAGCTGAAGGGGCTCGGCGCTGTGCAGGAAGCGGTCCGCTTCGAATGCCGAGCTGTGCTGACACCGCGTGATCAACGGCTGGATGCTGAGGCGACAGCAGCTCTGGCCATTGCTGAGCGGCACCCGCTGCAGCGACTGCCGCTTTCCGTGATGGAAGCTCTGGCCAGCAAAGCCCTCGGCCTGGTTGTTGTGCGTCTGGAACGCCGTTGTCAGGGTGGGCTGCGTCGTGCTGTGGAGCGCTGGATCCACGCGGCAGGTGAACAGGCTGATGGGCCGAGGAATCCCCGGTTACAATCTCTGCCGTTCATCGGTCAGCGAAGAGATGTCGTCGACCAGGATGAGCAGAACGCTGATTGAATTGACGCGCGCGTGCAGAGAGGAATCTCTGCCGAGGGGGCGTTCACGCTGCCTGTTGAAAGATGTCTCCTTTGCTTTGCGGGAGGGGCAGAAAGTTGCTGTGTTCAGCGACTTCAACAAAAGTGCTAATGCTCTGCTGGAGTGTGCTTCAGAGGTGGCACCGTTGCAGTCGGGGAAAGTGGAGATCCGGGCCAATGTGAGCTGGCCCCTGCCATCGCGTGGTGCCCTGGAAGGTGTGATGACAGGTCGTCAGAATGCGAAGTTCCTGCAGGCGGTGTATGGAACGCCCGGGGAAGAGTATGAGCAGATCGCCAGGATCGAGGAGTTGGCAGCCCTTGAGCCCGGTTGTTTTGATCAGCGAATGAAGAGCTGGGGACCTCTGATGAGGGCGCGCTTCGATGTTGCAGTATCTCTAGTTTTTGACTTTGACGTTTACATCATTTCAAAGAGATTTCCCTGGAGTCAGCCGACGAGGCCTCAGCTTGAAACCCTGGTGAGGGAGGCCTTCGAGCGTCGGGTTTCTGGTAAAACACTGCTTCTTTTTCACCAGGATGAAGAGTTTCTGGGCCGCTACTGTGACGAGGCGATTGTGATCAGCGATTGTCAGATTGCTTACAAAGGTTCCTTCCCTGATGCGCAGAAATGGTTCCATCTCAATATTACCAAGTCTCGTATTGAAGACGATTCCCAGGATCAGGAGATTGAAGATTCGTCGCCTGAGTTGATCGAAGAATCTCCCGATGAGGTGCAGCTATGGTGAATCTATTAACAGCTTTTGGCCGCAGGGTCGCGCGCATCGTTAACGGATTGGCACTGCAGGTCCGGATCGTGCTGGCGTTGGCAGACCGTGATTTCTTCATGCGTGCGGAGAAGGGTTCCTTTGGCGTCTGGGGGGTGCTGTTTGAGCCTCTGGCCCTGATGTTGACATTGCTCGCACTCCGAATTCTGGTGCGGATGAAAACTGTGGACCTGATGAATCCACTCATCTGGCTGGCCT